>SKPV01000081.1 GCA_007119345.1 Halovivax sp. | reverse complement strand
TCCGACGTCGCCGGTCGGTCCGCGACGCCGGTCGATCGGTCCGCGATGCCGATCATTCCGACGTCGCCGGTCGGTCCGCGACGCCGGTCGATCGGTCCGCGATGCCGATCATTCCGACGTCGCCGGTCGGTCCGACGTGCCGGTCAGTTCGACGTCGCCGGTTCGGTGTGCGTGAGCACCGTCGAGCCGTCGCCCGCTCCGACGACGCTGAACTGGTGGTTCTCGGCGGCCGATTCGACGGTACCGACGAGCTCGTCGAAGTCGGATTCGAGTTCGTCCTCGTCGTAGAGGCTGGTACACTTCGCGCCGACGGTCACGGAGAGCGTGGCGCCGGTCGCCGGGGAGCTGATGGTCGGCTCAGCCCCGCGCTCTACCGCGTTCAGCACGCGATCCTCGTATTTGTTGATCCGCGACGCGTAGACGGTCCCCTCCTCGATGCAGTACAGCTCGCCCCACTCGCGGGTTCGGGTGACGTAGTCGTAGCCGACGACGACGATGCCGATCAGCAACAGCGGCAGGCCGAGCAACTCACCGTTGGCGGTGAGTTCGCCGCCTACCGAGAGGGTCATCACGCCCAGGAACGTCGCGAACACCCCGACCGTGGTGACGGTCAGGAGCCGCTCGGCGTACGGATCGTCGACGCCCGGGAGCAGCCGTCGAGACTCGCCGATCGGGCGCTTGCGCGCCTTGAAACCTCCCTTCGAGTGGAAGATCTCGTCGTCGACGGCCGAGGCGGAACCGCTCTTGGTCGGGGACCCGTCCGCGATGATCCGATACCCGAGATCCTCCGCTCGCTGGCGGAGCGCCACGTGGAAGGAGTGAATCGAGAACATGTCCGGGACTCTGACCGACACGGTGTGAGTGTGGTCGGCGGCGATTTCGTGGGCGTACCGCCACGAGACGGCGACCAGCACCAATCCGGCGAGCGCGACCGCGGCCCACGTCGCCGCGAGGGTAAATTCCTGCAGTCCGAGAGAGAGGACGAACAGCAGGAGTCCGGACGCGGCGATCGCCCCGCCGAACGATTTTCGGAACGTGTACTTCCCGATTCGCGACCAGTCGGTCGAGGCCACGATGTCCTGGCGATCCATCCCCAGCTGCGTCTGAACGCCGACAAACGAGAGGTCGACTCTCGACACGGCGACCAACAAGACACCGACGACGAGGAGGCCGAACGCCGCGTCGGGACTCCCCGGCACCGCCCCCACGTATCCCGCTGCCAGTATCGCCGCTCCCAACCCGATCAGTCCCTTCCCACCTTTCGCTATTCGTGACATACACCGTAGTCGAACGATTCCCGTTATAAGTGTAATTTGGCCGTTCGCTGTCACACTCGACGCCTGGCCCCGTCGATCGCGGTTCGTGGCGAACACGGCGGATCCGTTCGACCGGTGGTAGATGCGTGAGTCGGTGGATCACCGTGGGGGAGCGCCCGACGCCGGCGGGGACGCTGAAGAGGCCGGCCTCGAGCCTGTTCACGGCAGTCGGTTCGGTGACTGACGACACCCGGTCGGACCCGGCCGACTTTCGTCTCTCGACCGTGAGCGTCGTTCTATCCGACCCGAGACGTATCGGAACGTTCATACGACGCCCCCGATACGTCGGTGATAATGTCAAAGTCTTTGAAATACAAGCACGGCGGGCCGGTTCCCGAGGGCGAGGACGCCGCGGACGGAGCGAGCGACGACGACCGAGGCGGGGCGAGCGGGGTCGTCGATCGCGAACTCGCCGTTCCCGGCCTCGTCGCCGGGTTCGGCGCGTTCGTCCTCACCTACGTCGTGACGCTGGCGACGACGTTCAGCGTCCGCGCCGGAGCGGCCACCGGGGACGAGGAGCTGCCCCACGTCGCGGTCGAAGCGGCGTGGTCGGTGCTGCTGAGCTTCGGCGCCGCCCTCGAACAGGGTGGCGAGGAGATCAACGCGCTCGATTTCACCTACGCGTGGACCATCAACGTCGCGACCAATCCCGTCTTGCTCCTCCTCACGTTCGGCCTCGCGGTTCTCGCCGGGTACGCGGCCGCAGATTACGCCGGCGCGGACTCCGTCCCGCGGACGATCGCGAGCGCGCTCTTCGTCGTGCCGGCCTACCTGCTGTGCGCGGTGCTCGTCTCGGTAACGGCGACGTGGACGCCCGAAGATCCGGACGGAGGCGGCCCGCAACCCGCGGGAGAGGCCCCCGAAGCGGCGGAATCGGTTTCGGTCGCGCTCGCCGACGCCGCGCTCTACGCTGGCCTCGTCTGGCCGGCCGCGTTCGCCGTCGTCGGGGCGCTGCTGGTCCTCGGGCGTCGACGCTGGCTCGCCGCTCGGGAGTGACCGTCGGCGACGTCCCACAGCACGACGCCGGCGGCCGACGCGCTCGCCTGGCGCGCGTCGGACCGCTCCGAGGAGACCGAGACGTGATCGCCGAGGAGACCGGGAGGCAGTCGGGGGTCGGACCTCGTCGCGCCGGTCAATCCGCCTGGTGGCCGAACTCGCCGTAGTGACGCTCCTCGATCGACGGCTCGACGGCCCACTCGGATTCCGCGCGGTCGAAGGCGTCGACGACCGCCGAACCGGTGCCGATCCGCCGGTCGAGCCATCGCGAGACGTCGCGGCCGAACAGCCGGAGGCGCTCCGTACGGGTCATCGTCGCGGTCTCGGCGGCCGGCGAGCGACAGATCGCGATCGACGCCCACATCCCGCCGGCGGCGATCGCGCCGAGTGCGGAGAAGGTCATTCCGAGGGTCGCGAACGTGACTCCGTAAACGAGGCCGATCGCCATCGACGGGAGGCTCGTACCGAGGGGAACGCAGGCGCTCGCGTCCCGGAGGGTCGGGGCGAGAAAGCCGATCGAGAGGGCGCTGCCGATCATGAAGACGAGGTCCTGCCACATCATACGAAATGGGAACTCGCTACTGAGTAAATAAGGGCTTTCGTTCGGCGATCGGTCGTTCCCGAGGAGCGTCGACGGCGGCGATAAGTCGGTATCGAGAGGCGACCGAGGGGGTGCGAGAGCCGCACACGCGGCCGTCGGGGCGCGATCTGACGGCCGTCGGAGCGCTCCGAACGAAATTTCCCGGGCCCGGAGAACCGTTTCTGGGCCGGGTCGGAAGTGGTAAGCCCGGCGTCCGGTAGTCATCGGAGAAATAAACGCGTAACTCGGGCCGGGGCGTCGTAACCCGAGCTGCGGGCCGGGGACGAGCGCGCCGTCGGTGGCGCCCCACGTTCGAACCGTCACCATCGAAACCCGTCGCGACGGCCGCTCAACTCAGTTCAGCGCACCTTCGTCCGCCAGGAGTCCTCGCAACTCGCCCATCGAGGTGACGACCTCGTCGCAGGCGGGTTCGACCGCCGGCTTCGGGTCGAAGCCGACCGCGAGCCCCGCGACCTCGAGCATCGGCAGGTCGTTCGCGCCGTCGCCGACGGCCACGGTCTCGTCCAGGTCGACGCCCCGAGCGCTCGCCAGGTCGGCGAGCGCGTCGTCCTTGGTCCCCTCGATCAGCGGCCCCTCGACCTCGCCGGTCAGGGAGCCGCTCGCGATCGGCAGCCGATTCGAGACGATGTGATCGACCGCGACGCCCTCCCGCTCGAGGGCGGCCTCGACGCCCCGCTCGAAGCCGCCCGTGAGGATCGCGGTCGTGGCGCCCGCGTCGTTCAGTTCCCGAATCAGCGCCGCCGCACCCGGCCGAAGCTCGACCTCGTCGTAGGCGGCCGCAGCCTCGGCTTCGTCGAGCCCTTCGAGCAGCGCCGCCCGCTCGCGGAGGCTCTCCGCGTAGCCGATCTCGTCGTTCATCGCGCGCTCGGTGATCTCGGCCATCTCGTCGGCGACGCTCCGGCGCTCGCCGAGCAGGACCGTCATCTCCGAATCCGAGAGGGTGCCGTCGAAGTCGAAGGCGACCAGGGTCATGCGGCGGGGTTCTCGCGCCCCGGATAAAGGCGTTCAGATTCCGTCGGATGGCGCCTCGACGCGCGGTGTGCGGCCGGCGGAAGACGGCGCTCGGAGGGCCCGTCTGGACGGACGGGGCGTCAGGGCCGAGGCGAACGCGGGCGGGCCGTAGTCGCCGACCGTCAATCCCGCTGGTCGCTCGGCTCGGGCGTACCGGTCGAGGCCCCCTCCAGCTCGCGGTCCTCTTCGAACCGAACCTCGTCGGCGTCCTCGAGGTAGCTGAGGGTCCGCTGGGGGAACGGGATCGTAATCTCCGCCTCGGCGAAGGCGTCGTCGATCCGTCGGTTGACCTGATCCCGGGCGCGCTTCTCGGTCAGCGGGTGGGAGATGTACGCCCGGATCGTGAACTCGAGGGCCGATCCCCCGAAGTCCGAGAAGAGCACCCGGGGCGCCGGACTCTCGCGGATCAACGGTGCGTCGGCACAGATCTCGAGGAGGATGCGCTCGACCTCGCGGTAGTCCGTGCCGTAGGCGACCGTGATCGGGATCTCGATGCGGACGTGGCGCTGTGGGGCGGTCTCGTTGACCACCTGCGTCGAGTTCAGCACCGAGTTGGGGACCGAGACGAGCCGGTTGTCGGTCGTCAGCACCGTCGTCGACCGCACCCCGATGTCCGTCACCGTCCCGCGCATGCCGTCCTCGACGAGGATCACGTCGCCGATCTTGTACGTGTTGTCGAAGTACAGCGCCACGCCCCCGATCAGGTTCGAGATGCCGTCCTGGGCGGCGAACCCGAGGATGATCCCCAGGATCCCGGCCGAGGCGAGGAACGGCGTGATCTCGACGTTCCAGACCGAGAGCAACAACAGCGCGCCGCCGAGGACGACCGCCACCGTCCAGAAGTTCTTGAAGACCGGCGCGAACTCGTAGTCGTTGTCCGAGGCCTTGACGTTCTCGATCCACCGGTTGCCGAGCCGGACCGCCGTGCGCATCCACACCAGGATCAGCACCGTCGTGATCGTCGGCACGAGGATCGCGCTGCCGTCGGCGAGATCCAGGACGTCGAGGCTCGCGTAGACGCCCACCAGGGCGATCGTGATCGCGAGCGGCTGGTAGGTCTCCTCGAGTAGCGCCCGACGGAACGAGACGAGTTCGCCCTCCTCGACCAGCCGGCGGGTCCCCCACCACTGAACGAATCGTGCGAGGAAGTACGAACCGATCAGGATGAGGGGAACGTGAACCAGCGGCTCGGCGATCGCGGCCTCGAGTCGGCTCGGGAGGAACCCGTCGACGACCGGGAGTCCGCCCGCGAAGCGCCCGTCGCCGAACGGCGGCTGTCCGCTCATTGCGTGGGGTCGCCTTTCGAAGCGATCACTATAACTCTTCAGCAGGGCCGCCGCCTCGCTCGGGTCGTCACCTCGGCGACAGGCGCTCAGGTACCGGGGACGCCGACGGCGTCGAACGCCCCGTCTCCGGTCGGCGCTCAGGTACCGGGGACGCCGACGGCGTCGAACGTCGTGTATCCGGCCGACGCGAGGACGTAGAGCGCGGCGAGCACGGAGATCCAGGCGACCAGCGTGATGCCCCCGGCGTCGATCCAGCCGCCCGGATAGCGGCGCTTGACGATCCAGAGGTACGCCAGGAGGACGATGGCCGGGCCGAGCAGCGGGATCCAGCCGAAGAAGAAGCCGACGACGGCCCAGACGATCGCGCCGATCAAGGCGGTGACGACCGCGTACCCGTAGTCGCTCACGCCGGCGACGACCACGGCTCCGACGTGAATACCCAGCGCGCCGATCAGGAGGCCGACGACGAAGACGACGAGGCTGTCGATCATACGTGGAACGTCTCGGCATCCGTTCGTATAGGTGGCGGTCCGCGGCGAACGTGGAGGACGTCCGGTAGCGACCGCGGAGGGACTCCGGAAGCGACCGCGGAGGGGACTCCGGAAGCGACCGCGGAGGGCGCCCACAAGCGACCGTGGAGGGCGTCCGGAAGCGACCGCGGAGGGCGTCCGTAACGTTCATCGGCCGCCCGGGCGCTTCTCCGGTGATGGGACGGCCAACGGCGGGGGATGCGCGATGACGAGCGCCACCCCCGAGGTGGTCGTGCTCGCCCTCCTCCCCGCGCTCCTCTGGGGGTTCGCGCCGATCCTCGACAAGCGCGGGATGGCCGGGGGCGGCGGCTCCCTCCAGGCCTCGCTCGTGGTCGTGATCGTCGACTCGACGATCTACTGGATCGCGATCGCCGCGCTATACGGTTCGTCCGCGTTCTCGGGGCTCACGCCGGAGGTCCTCGGCGTCTTCGCCGCGGCGGGCGTGATCGGCACCGCGCTCGGTCGGATCACCATCTTCGTCGGCGTCGACCGCGTCGGCGCCAGCCTCAACAGCGCGATCATCAGCACCCGGCCGCTGTTCGCGACCATCATCGCGCTCGCCCTGCTCGGCGAGCCGCTAGGCCCCGTCACCGCGACGGGCGTCGTTATCCTCGTCGCCGGCCTCTCGATCCTGACGGTCTCGAAGGGCGGCGACGTCGAGGGCTGGCGCCCGCTCGACCTGCTGTGGCCGCTGGCGGCGGCCGCGCTGTTCGCGCTCGCCAACGTCGCCCGGCGGTACGGCATGCTCGAATCGCCGATCTCGGCGCTCGAGGCGGTCACCATCAACGAGACCGCGGGCCTGGTCGCGCTGGCGGCGTACGCGCTCGCGACCGGCCGGGGCGACCTCTTCCGGATGCCCCGCGAGACGTACGCCTACTTCGTCGGCAGCGGCCTGCTCACCGCGGTCGCCATGCTGTCGCTGATGGCCGCGCTGGGCCTGGAGGAGGGACGGATCGCGATCGTCGACCCGCTGGTGGCGACGGCGCCGCTGTTCACGATCGTCTTCGCCGCCGTCCTGCTGCGGGATCTGGAGCGGGTGACGAAGGGCGTGGTCCTCGGGGCGGCGCTGATCGTGGTCGGGGCGGTGTTGATCACGACGTAGCCGACCGTCCGGGTCGCAGCTGTCCGAACCGATCCCGCCCGTCGACATGACCGGATCCGCGAGGTTTGCCGGCGTCTCCGACGGATCGATCCGGCGTGGTCCCGGAATCGCAACCCGATCGGAGCGCCGAAGCCGACGAGTTGGCGGCCGAGGTGCGGTTGCGTGGGGGCCTTCGTCGCCGACCGCGCTCGAGCCCCGTCGACCGCCCGTTCCGCCTCACCACCCAGTTTTGTCGACATCGTCAATCGAATAGGGCTCCGGTCGAAAGCACCGCTCAGTATGTACGGACTCGACCTCCTCCCGTTCGTCACCTACGGCGAGCTGTTCCCGGAGGGCATCACCAGGTACGCGATCGGCGGCCTCCTGATCGGCCTCGGGGTCGCGGTCATCTACCTCGGGACGGGCATCATCGCCGGCGCGAGCACCTTCCTCGAATCGACGCTGAGCTACGTCTCGGGTCGGTCGCGGTTCCAGCAGGCGCGGTTCGTCGCCTCGCGTGACTGGCGGGTCGTCTTCACGGCCGGGATGGTCCTCGGGGCGGCGGGCTACTGGTTCCTGGTGTTGAACCCGGTCTGGGACGAGGGACTCGCCGCGGCGGCCTGGCAGACGGACGTCCAGCCGTGGCGGCTGCTGCTCGGCGGCTTCCTCGTCGGCGTCGGCACCCGCCTCGGGAAGGGCTGCACGTCGGGCCACGGCGTCTGCGGCGTCGGTTCGTTCTCGGGCACCTCGATCGCCAACGTCGCCACCTTCCTCCTGGTGGCGATCGGGACGGCCCAGCTCGTGATGGCCGCGGGGGTGACGCCGTAATGACCGATCAGAGTCCCCTCTTCCTGCCGCTGATCTTCCTCGGCGGGCTGCTGTTCGGAATCGGGCTCGCCGTGAGCCACATGACCCACCCGGAGGTCGTGCTGGCGTTCCTGCAGTTTACCGACCTCGGGCTGGCGTTCGTGATGGGCGGCGCGGGCCTCGTGACGATGCTCGTCATCGGCGTGGCTTCGCGCTCGGGCCGATCGGCGCCGCTGACGGGCACGACGTACGGTCGTCGACTGAAGGTCATGGACCGCAACGTGCTGGTCGGCGGGACGATCTTCGGCGTCGGCTGGGGCCTCTCGGGGATCTGCCCGGGCGCCGCCTACGCGAGCGTGGGCGTCGGCAACTACCCCATCCTGGTCGCGATCGCCGGGATGTTCCTCGGCGCGTACGCGCAGGGCTACTGGCGGTCGACGCGGGCCGAGAGCGCGACGGCGACGGCCGCCGGGGACTGATCGGCTGTACCGGGATCGATCACGGGCGGCTGATCGGCTATCTATCGGCCGAACGCGGTCACCGGGGCGGTTCGATAGCGATGCGTTCGTCAACCACCTCGTCGATCGAGGCGTCCGACGAGATGACGGGGTCCGTCCCGGCGTACGCGACGTTGTACGCTTCGAACGCGGTGAGGCCCTCCTGTTCGATGTAGTCGGCGGCCCGGAAGAGGACGTCCTCGTCCTCGGGGATCGACGCGATCTCGAGCGCGTAGGTGAGCGCCTCCATCCGGTCGAACTCGAATCGATCCGAAATCACGAGCAGTTCGAGCAACGTCGCTCGCGATGTGTAGATCCGATCGTCGTACTCGCGAGCGATCGTTCGTGCTCGGTCCCGGAGCCAATCGTCGTCTTTCACCAGCGCGATAAAGAAGTCCGTATCGGCGTAGATCATCGCCACCTTACTCGGTCGTGTCGTCTCCGGCGGTTTCGCCAGCGGCGTCTCGAGCGCCCGCGCGCGATTCTCGCTTGATCTCCGCGATCGTTTTGTCGTCGAACGCGTCACCGACGGCATCACAATGTTCCCCGATGTCGACGTCATTTCCCCGGGGTCGGGTAGACGGCTCCCGCTCGGGTCCCCGCGCTCGCGGCAGTCGGGCGCGGATTCGACGCCGAGAATCGGTCGCCGGAACACGGGCGACGGGCCCCGATCAGTCCGACTCGGGCAGCGAACCCGCCGGCGGATCGATCGCGAACTCGAGCATGCCGATGGCGGCTGCGCAGTGCGGACAGCACGCCCTGGTGACGGGTTCGTACCAGGAACCGAGCGCCCGACACGGCTCCGTCGAGAGGTGGATCAGCCGGTCTTCCGTCAGCGGGCGATCGCAGCGAAAGCAGCGGTCCGTAACGTGCGGTCGAGGTCCGCTGGATCGACGGTGTCGGTCCCACGTCCGCTCGATCCGGCCAAATTTTGTCGCCCGGCGGTACCGTCCGCCCGACCTGATCAAATATTGCCGTCCGCCGCGCTAACGGAAGCGTTTACCCCCTCGAACCGATTGCATCGTCCATGAAGGTTCTCGTCACGGATCCGATCGCGGACGCCGGACTCGACGTGCTCCGCGAGGCGGGCCACGAGGTGGAAACGAACTACGAGGCCGAGGGCGACGCCCTGCTCGAGGCGATCGCCGACGCGAACGCGCTGATCGTCCGGTCGGGCACCGACGTCACGCGCGAAGTCCTCGAAGCCGCCGACGACCTCGTCATCGTCGGCCGAGCGGGCATCGGCGTCGACAACATCGACCTCGAGGCCGCGACCGACGAAGGCGTCATCGTCGCCAACGCCCCGGAGGGGAACGTGCGCGCGGCCGCCGAACACACGGTCGCGATGACGTTCGCCGCCGCGCGATCGGTTCCGCAGGCCCACGCCCGGCTGAAAGCCGGCGAGTGGGCCAAAGGCGACTACCTCGGAACGGAACTGAACGGCAAGACGCTCGGCGTCGTCGGACTCGGTCGGGTCGGCCAGGAGGTCGCGAAGAAGCTCGACTCCCTCGGGATGGACGTCGTCGCCTTCGATCCCTACATCTCGGAGGAGCGCGCCGAGCGACTCGGCGCCGAGCTCGTCGAACTCGAGGAGTGTCTCGCCCGCGCCGACTTCCTCACCATCCACACGCCGCTGACCCCCGAGACGGAGGGGATGATCGGCGCGGCGGAACTGGCGCTCCTCGACGGCGGCTACCTCGTCAACGTCGGCCGCGGCGGCATCGTCCGGGAGGACGCGCTGGCGGCGACGGTCGACGACGGAACGCTCGCCGGCGCCGCGCTGGACGTCTTCGCGGAGGAGCCGCTCTCGCCGGAGTCGCCGCTGCTCGACGTCGACGGCGTCGTCGTCACGCCCCACCTCGGGGCCTCGACCGAGGCGGCCCAGGAGAACGTCGCCACCTCCACGGCCGAGCAGGTCGCCGCCGCGCTCGCCGGCGAGCCGGTCGCGAACGCCCTCAACGCGCCCTCGATCGACGAGACCGCGTTCCCGCGCCTGGAGCCGTACGTCAACATCGCGGAGACCGCGGGGAAGGTCGCCGCCCAGCTGCTGGAGGGGCGCATGG
Source organism: Halovivax sp. (assembly GCA_007119345.1). Lineage (GTDB taxonomy): Archaea > Halobacteriota > Halobacteria > Halobacteriales > Natrialbaceae > Halovivax. The sequence goes on along the minus strand of SKPV01000081.1, from coordinate 9,805 downwards.
AGTCCGTCGAGATCAGCTACGAGGGCGAGATCGCCGAGGAGGACGTCGAGTTCGTCACCGCCTCGGCGCTGAAGGGCGTCTTCGAGCCCCTCGAGTGGCAGGTCAACGCCGTCAACGCCCCGCAGATCGCCGAAGACCGCGGCGTCGACGTGACGGAGTCGAAGAGCCGCCAGGCCGAGGACTTCCAGAGCCTGGTCTCGGTGACCGTCAGCGACGGCGCGGAGGAGATCTCGGTCGACGGCACCCTCTTCGCCGGCGACGACCCGCGGATCGTTCGGATCGACGGCTACCGCGTCGACGCGATCCCTCACGGCAAGATGGTCGTCACCCGCAACACGGACGAGCCGGGGGTCATCGGACTCATCGGCACCGTGATGGGCGCCCACGGCGTCAACATCGCGGGGATGTTCAACGCCCGCGAGGCCCACGGCGGCGAGGCGCTGACCGTCTACAACGTCGACGGCGAGGTCCCGGACGCCGCTCGCGAGGAGCTCGAAGCCGACGAGCGCATCATCGGCGTCAGGTACATCACGCTGAACGGGCAGGCTTGATCGGCGGACAGGTTCGGTCGAGGGCGGTCGTCGGGCGGGCGCGTTCCCGACCGTGCCGCCGAGCTCAGGGGCGGACGAGCGCGAAGAGCCGGCCCACCGGGTCGGGAGCGCTCTGGTCACCGGTCGCTTCCGGCCCTGGAGTCTCACACGCTTCCCGCAAGCGCTCTTCGCGCTCTGCCAGGACCCGTTCGTACTGGTCGATGACGGCCTGACGCCGCCGTTCGCTGGCGGTCAGTTCGCGCTCGAGCGCGCGAACGCGGATCTGCAGCTGCTCGCGTTCGATACGGTAGACGAGCGACGCGTCGACGAGCGAACGCGAACGATCGGCGGTCACCAGGTCGTCGACGGGTCGGACGGCGACCTCGGCCGACGGCGACGAGTCGGCTCTGCTGGCCGGCTCGGCCGACGACGACGGATCGGCGCTGTGACCGGCGCGCTCCTCGGACGATGACGGATCGGTTGATCGTTGCTGGGCGGACATCGGGAGAAACGGCTACGCACGCCCGGCCCAAAAGCCTAAGTCAGTCGTCCGTCAGACGCTGCGATTTCGAAAATCGAAGAGTCGGCTCCGGGATAGCTCGTTCCCCCGAAATCGACCGATCACTCCGTCGACTCCAGGTGCGCCAGCACGTCGTCGACGGCCGCCGACACCGGCTCCGGATCCCGCCCCGCGGCGGCCGCCGCGTCGGGGTCCTTCAGGAGGTGGCCGGTGGTGAGGCAGGCGACGCGCTCGTCGGCGCCGACGACGCCGTCGGCCCGGAGCTTCCGGAGGCCGGCAACCGAGGCCGCGGAGGCGGGTTCGACGCCGATCCCCTCGCTCGCCAGGTCGCGCTGGGCGGTCGTGATCTCCTCGTCCGCGACCGCGACCGCGGTCCCGCCGGTCTCGCGGATCCCCGGCAGCGCCTTCGGCGCGTTGACCGGATTCCCGATCCGGATCGCCGTCGCGCGGGTCTCCACGTCGTCCCAGCGGCGAACGGCGTCGGCGCCGTTCTCGACCGCCTCGACCATCGGGGCGGCGCCCGCGGCCTGGACGCCGGTCAGTTTCGGCACCTCGTCGACGGCGAGCGCTCCCGCCTGGACGAGCTCGCGGAACGCCTTGTACAGCGCCGCCGTGTTGCCCGCATTGCCGACGGGAAGGACGATCCGGTCCGGATGCGCGCCGTCGTCGGCCCGAAAGCCCTCGAGGATCTCCAGGCCGATCGTCTTCTGCCCTTCGAGGCGGAAGGGGTTGAGCGAGTTCAGGAGGTAGGCCTCGCCGCCCGCGGCGAGCGACTGGACGACGTCGAGGCAGGCGTCGAAGTTCCCGTCGACCTCGAGGATGCGGGCGCCGTGGAGGCTCGCCTGCGCCACCTTGCCGGCCGCGACCTTCCCCGCCGGCAGCAGCACGAGCGTCTCCACACCGGCCCGCGAGCCGTAGGCCGCGAGGGCGGCGCTGGTGTTGCCCGTCGAGGCGCAGGCCAGTCGGTCGACGCCCAGCTCGCGGGCGACCGCGACGCCGACGGTCATCCCCCGGTCCTTGAACGATCCCGTCGGGTTCATCCCCTCGTGTTTGATCCGCAACGTCTCGACGCCGATGTCGGACTCGAGCCGCGGCGCGCGGTACAGCGGCGTGTCTCCCTCGGAGATCGTCACGCCGGCCTCGAGCGGCAGGGCGTCCGCGTACCGCCAGACGCCGCGGCCCGAGAAGTCCTCGAACGTCGGGAGGTCGGCGTACCGAACCTCCAGGAGGCCGTCGCAGTCGTCGCACCGGTATCGGATCGCGTCGAACGGCGCGTGCGTCTCCCCGCACTCGATGCAGGCGAGCCAGGAACCGTTCTCGGCGTCCGGTGGCGGCGTCGGCGGCGCCGACGCGAGGTCGAGACTCATCGATGGCATCGAGGGCCGCGAACCCGAAAAGTCGGCCGGTTCCGGTACGATTCACCAGCAGCCGAAGCGCGGGGACGGCCGCGCGGCCGGCGCGTTCCGGCGCCGGAGCGACGTGGGGGAAGGCGCCCCGGTGTTCGAACGTCGATTCCCGTCCCTATTTCCACGCTCACGCGAGGAAGACCGCCAGCAGCAGCGCCGGCCCCCCGACCAACAGGAGCGTGGCGACGAGCAACCGAATGGACATATACGTTGTGGCCGTACGGCCGTTATCTATATAAGTTATACTGATCGTCACGGATTTTGTGAATTGTTGTCCAGGGTAATTTCACAGTATCGGATGAGATCGACGAACGGTTTGAGAGAGTTGTACGGGAAGGGCGGCGGGTGTCGACCGTAGCCTCCTCCGCAGCCACCGACGGCCGCACCTACCGCTGCTCGTCCAACCACACGAGCAACCCTTTCTGGGCGTGCAGCCGGTTTGCCGCCTGGTCCCAGACGATCGCCCGATCGCGCTCCAACACGTCGTCGGTTATCTCCTCGCCCCGGTGGGCGGGCAGGCAGTGCATCACCGACGCCTCTGGCGCGTGCGCCAGGAGTTCGCGGTTCACTTGGAACCCCTCGAAGTCCTGCATGCGGACGTCGCGCTCGTCCTCCTGGCCCATGCTCACCCAGACGTCGGTGTAGACGACGTCGGCGTCGGTCACCGCCTCGACGGGGTCGGTCGTGACCGTCGGGTCGCCGCCCAGTTCGCGGGCGCGCTCGACGACCGGGTCGTCGATCCCGTAGCCGGCGGGCGTCGCGACCGTCAGGTCGACCTCGGTCAGCGCGCAGCCGAGGACGAACGACTGGGCGACGTTGTTGCCGTCGCCGACCCAGGCGGCGGAGACCCCCTCGAAGCCGCCGTGGCGTTCCCGGATCGTCAGCAGGTCCGCCAGCGTCTGGCAGGGGTGGGCGTCGTCGGTGAGGCCGTTGATCACCGGTACGTCGGCGTAGCGGGCGAGTTCGACCGCGTTGGCGTGCTTGAACACCCGGGCCATCAGCGCGTCGACGTACCGCGAGAGCGCCCGCGAGGTGTCCCGAAGGGGCTCGCCGTGGCCCAGCTGGATGTCGCTCTCGCCGAGGAAGATCGCGTGCCCGCCGAGCTGGGTCATCCCCGTCTCGAAGGAGACCCGGGTCCGCGTGCTCGGCTTCTGGAAGATCATCCCCAGGGTGCGTCCGTCGAAGCGGTCGTGGACGCCGTTCTCGGCGTGATCGGCCTTGAACTCGGTCGCGACGTCGAGCACCGCCGCGAGCTCCGCGGACGTCAGGTCGTCGACGTCGAGGAAGTGCCGGACGTCGGCACCCTCGCTCGATCCGTAGACGCCGGGGGTCGGGCGTTCCCAGGTGCTCACGCGGTCTCACCTCCCGCGGCCGCCGCCGTTCCGGCGACGGGGGCGCTCATTCGCCACCACCCCGCAGCCGCGTCGCGACGTCCTCGAGGACCGCGATCGAGCGGTCGTACTCCTCGAGGGCGAGGTGTTCGTTCGGCGCGTGGTCGAGCTCGGAGTCGCCGGGGCCGTAGGTCGCCATCGGGCGGTCCCAGGCCGCCGCGAAGAGGTTCATGTCGCTGGTGCCGGTCTTGCGAAGCAGCCGGGGATCGCCGCCCGCGGCGCGGATCGCGACGCGGAACGCCCGGGCCACGTCGGTCCGGGGACTCTCCATCACCGGCGGGATCGGCTCCCGCCAGCCGACCGAACCCGACTCCAGCTCGCCGGCCGCGACCTCGCGGACGGTCTCGGCGTCGGTCGACGGCGGGATTCGCAGCTGAACGTCCATCGTCGCCTCGACGGAGAGGCCGTCGGCGCCCGCGCCGCCGTCGACGGCGACGGGCTTGGCCGTCACCGTTTCGAAGACGGGCACGTCCCCCTCGGTCGCGACGGCGTCTTCCACCCGCGACCACCAGCGGATCGCCCGCTGGATCGCGTTCGGCTCCGGGCGAGAGGTGTGGGCCGACGCGGTCGCCGCCTCGTAGGTTCCGGCCAAAAACCCGCGGTAACCGAGCGTGAGGCCGTCCCAGCCGCTGGGTTCGCCGTTGATCACCGCGTCGGGCGCGCGCTCGCGGTCGTCGATGAGGTACCTGGCTCCCCGGGAGTCCGTTTCCTCGCCGACGACGCCGACGAAGCTGACCCCCGTTCGGACCGCGGCGACGGCCATCGCCGCCAGCGGCCCGGTCGCGTCGACGCTGCCGCGACCCCAGAGGGCGTCCCCCGCCCGCACGGGATCCGCCTCCGGGTCGTACTCGCTGTCGGCGATCTCGACGGGGATCTCGCCCGGCACGGTGTCGACGTGGGACGTCAGGAGCACGGAATCGTCCGCCGGCGCGCGCACGTTGCCGACCTCGTCGATCCGGACGTCGCGGTCGTTCGCCTCGAAGAAGGCGGCGAGTCGCTCGGCGGCCTCGGCCTCCTCGCCCGTCGGCGAGGGGATCGAGATGAGGTCGACGAGCAGCTCGCGAGCCGCCTCGTCGGAGACGGCGCCCGTCCGGGTTTCGGCGCCGCCGTCGGTGGCGACGTCCTCGCCGTCCCCGCTCGCGCTGCGGTCGGATGCGAGGTGACCGTCGCACGCGCCCCCGTCGCCGTCGCACGCGCCCCCGTCGCCGGCGGGAGCGGCCGTCGCGTCGCCGTCGGGGGCGGAGTTCGCGTTCACCCCTCCGCACCTCCGGTAACGTCGTCGAGCGCGTCGACCACGCGGTCGGCGTGGTCCCGGCCGATCGTCAACGGCGGCAGCAGGCGCAGGACGGTCCGGCCGGCGGGGAGCGCGAGGATGTGGTGCTCCAGCGCCAGGTCCCGCAACAGCCGATTGGCGCCGCGCTTAACCTCCACCCCGACCAGCAGGCCCTCGCCGCGCACGTCCCGGACCGGCAGGTCGGCCGCCCGGAGTTTCTCGCGCAGGTGCGTTCCCACGGCGGCGGCGTGAGCGGGGAGCTCCTCCTCGACGATCACGTCGAGGGTGGCCGACGCGGCGGCGCTCACGACCGGGCCGCCGCTGAACGTCGAGGCGTGATCGCCGTAGTCCGCGGCGATCCAGTCCGCACAGAGCGTCGCGCCCATCGGGAGCCCGCTCGCGATCCCCTTGGCCGTCGTGACGATATCGGGCGTCACGCCGCGCTCCTCGACGGCCCACAGGGAGCCGGTGCGGCCGAGGCCGGTCTGGATCTCGTCGACGATCAGCGCGGCGCCGGCGTCGGCGGTCGCGTCGCGAGCCGCCTCCAGGTAGCCCTCGGGCGCCGCGTGAACGCCGCCCTCGCCCTGGACGGGTTCGAGGAGGAAGGCGGCGGTCTCGTCGTCGATCGCCGCTGCCAGGGCGTCCTCGTCGCCGTAGTCGACGAACTCGACGTCCTCGATCAGCGGTTCGTATGGCCGTTTGTACGTCGGCTTCCAGGTGGTCGCGAGCGCTCCCATTGTGCGGCCGTGGAAGCCGCGTTTCGTGGCGACGATCTTCGAATTCCCGGTCGCGGCCCGGGCGAACTTGAGCGCGGCCTCGTTGGCTTCGGTCCCGGAGTTACAGAGCCAGACGTTCTCGATCCCGTCGGGAGCGAGGGCGCTCAACTTTTCGTAGAGTTCCGTCCGGACGGGGTTCGGGTACGACCCCTGGACGTACAGCAGGCGCTCGACCTGTTCGACGGTCGCGCCGACGACCGTCGGGTGACAGTGGCCGACGGGCGTACAGGCGTAGCTGGCGCCCGCGTCGAGGTATTCGGTCCCGTCGGCGTCGTAGAGGTACGGTCCCTCGCCCCGTTCGATCTCGATCGGCTTCTCCGAGAAGACGAAGCCGCTCACTGGGCGTCGACCTCCGGGGGCGCGTTCGCGGATTCTTCGCCGCCGTCCGCCTCGAGGACGGACGCCGAGACGTGCGTGCCCGCGCCCTCGACGGCCGAGACCAGCGGCTCGTCGACGTTCGCGTCGGACACGACGACGGAGGATGCCCCACCCTCGAGGGATTCTCGGGCCGCCATCACCTTCTTCGTCATGAATCCCTCGGCCGCGTCCTCGATCCGTTTCAGGTCAGCGGGGGTCGTCGCCTCCTCGATCAGCGTCGACGGGTCCTCCGGATCCTCGTAGACGCCCTCGACGTCGGTCAGGATGAGGAGGTCGGCCCCGAGCGCGCCGGCGACGGCCGCCGCCGCCCGATCCGCGTCGGCGTTGACCGCGGTGAAGCCGCCGTCCTTCTCGCGTCCGAGGACCGGGACGGAGACGACGGGGACGTAGCCGCCCGCGAGCAGCGTCTCGAGCAGGTCCGCGTTGACCGACTCGATGGTTCCCGAGTGGTCGCCGCGCTTGATCTTCTTCGTGCCGTCCTCGAGGACGCGGACGGCGGACTTGCGCTTGCCCTCGAGCAGCTTGCCGTCCGTTCCGGAGAGGCCGACCGCGTTCACACCCTCGTTCTGGAGCCCCTCGACGAGATCCGTGTTTAGCTTCCCCGGCATGACCATCTTGAAGACGTCCATCGCGCGCTCGTCGGTGAACCGGCCGACGACGCCGCCGGGGGTCTCGACGTAGGTGGGTTCTTCGCCCAGCTCCTCCAGCGTCTCGTCGACGGCGGTCGAACCGCCGTGGGTGAGGACCACGTCCTCCCCCGCATCGACGAGTGTCGCCACGTCCGCGAGCGCGCCTGCGGGATCGACCGCGCGGGCGCCGCCGACCTTGACGACGGTGGTCACGCGACCACCTCGACGAATCTCGTCGTCATCAGGGCGCCCCCACGGGGTGCAACCCCGCGAACTCGAGGCCGGCGGTCTCCTCGAAGCCGAGGGCGACGTTGGCGGCGTGAACGGCCTGCCCGGCCGATCCCTTCATCACGTTGTCGATGGCCGAGAAGACCACCACGCGCTTATTGCTCGGATCCAGTTCGAAGCCGACCTCGGCGTGGTTCGTCCCCGCAACCGCCTTGGGCTCGGGGTAGCGGTAGACGCCCGAACCGCCGGCGGCCATCCGGACGAACGGTTCGTCCTCGTAGCAGCCGCGGTACGCCTGCCAGAGGTCGCCCGTCGAGACCGGCTCCGACGGGAAGACGTGGCTCGTCGCGCTCGCGCCGCGTACCATATCCACGGCGTGGCAGGTGAACGCCACCGAGGTTCCGAGGAACTGCTCGATCTCGGCCTCGTGACGGTGGCCGGTCGGCGCGTACGGACGGACGACGCCCGAGCGTTCGGCGTGGCTCGAGGCCTCGCCGCCCCCGGCCCCGCCCTCCGAGGAGCCGACCTTCACGTCGACGACGATCCGCTCCTCGCCCTCGAGGATCCCGTGCTCGAACAGCGGGTACAGTCCGAGGATCGTCGCGGTGGCGTTACAGCCGCCGCTCGCGACGAGGTCGGCGCCGGGCAGGTTCTCCCGGTTGATCTCGGGGAGGGCGTACTCGGCCCGTTCGAGGTACTCCGGCGCGTCGTGACCGTCGTACCACTCGTCGTACTGGGTCTCGGTGTCGAGTCGAAAGTCCGCAGAGAGGTCGACGACGGTGTCTGCAACCTCGAAGAACTCGTCGATCCGGCCCATCGAGACGCCGTGGGGCGTCGCCGCGAACAGCACGTCGACCGATTCGAGGTCGCCGGATTCGGTGAAGCGGAGCTCGCTTCCGCGCAGCGGCGGGTGCTTCGAGCCGACGCTCCTGCCGGCGTAGCTCCGGCTCGTCGCCTCGACGAGCTCGAAGTTGGGGTGACCGACGAGCAGCCGCAACAGCTCGCCGCCCGCGAAGCCGCTGGCCCCGACGACGCTCGCGGTGACGGTATCGGCTTCGTCCGCGGCGGATTCGTCGACTTGCGCGCTCGTCGCCTCCGCGTCCGCAGGCTCCGCCTCCGCGGGCTCCGCGTCCGCAGTCTCCGCCTCCGCAATCTCCGCGTCCGTAGGCTCCGGGTCCGCAGTCTCCGCGTCCGCGGGCATCAGTGGGTCACCCCCAGGACGGTTCCGTCGTCGTCCGCGGCCGCGGCTTTCGTTTCCAGCCAGTCGACCACGGCGGCGGGGACGTCGACGTCGACCGCCTCGTCGAGGGCCTTGAACTCGACGGTGTGGTTGACCTCGTGGACGGTGTAGGAGTCGCCCGTCTCCATCAGGTCCACCCCCAGGAGCCCGCCGCCGACGGCGTCGCTCGCGGTCTCGACCAGCGCCGTCGCCTCCTCGTCCAGCTCGAAGGCCTCGGTCTCGGCGCCCTTCGCGGCGTTGGTCAGCCAGTGCTCCGAGGAGCGGACCATCGCCGCGATCGGCTCGCCGTCGGCCGCCAGCACCCGGATATCGCGGCCGGGCTTTGGGACGAACTCCTGGACGTAGAAGACCTTGTGCTCGTAGTGGCCGAGCGTGGCCTTGTGCTCCAGGATGGCCTCGGCCGCGTCCCGGGAGTCGATCTTCGCCATCAGCCGACCCCACGAGCCCACGACGGGTTTGAGGACGCAGGGGTAGCCGAAGGACTCGATCGCCTCGAGGGCCGCCTCTTTGGTGAACGCGACCTTCGTCGCGGGCGTGGGCACGCCCGCCGACTCGAGCGCGAGGCTGTTCTTCACCTTGTCCGCGCAGATCTCGGCCGTGTCGTTGCTGTTGACGACCGGCACGCCGTAGGCCTCACAGAAGCGCGTGGCGTACAGGCTGCGGCTGGTCGCGAGACAGCGGTCGACGACGAGGTCGAGCCCCTCGAGGGCCTCGTTCGCTTCGCCGACGTCGAACTCGAGCGTTCGGACGTCGAGCTTCTCGACGTCGTGGCCGCGATCGCGCAGCTCTCCCAACAGGAGCTTCTCGTCCGTCCGAATCCGGGAGTAGAGGATGCCGACGTGCACGCTCACTCACCCCAGTCCTCTTCGAGCTCCGGCGCTCGCTCGAGGACTGGCGGCTCGGTCTCGATCACTTCTAGCTCCACACCGCAGGTCGTACAGTCGACGATCTCTCCCGCCTCCAGATCCTCGTGCAGGGTCAGCTCGGCCCCGCACTCGACGCATTCTGTCATCACCCGGTTCTCGGCCCGGGACTACCTTAAATGTGTCGAACCTATCTGAAAAATTATAATAGCAATAATGTGTACTAACGGCGTGAAGCTGCCAAATTTTACGTTATTCTGTTCTCGGTGTCATCGAGATGGTGTATCGGCCCCGGGCGGGGCCGGCGGCGGTCGAACCACCGGAACCGACCGACGTCGAGTCACCGGAATCGTCCGGCCTCGCGGCGCCACGGCGGCGACGATCCCGGCCGCGCGCCGATCACCCATAGCGCGACACCTCCGCGCGGCGGGACTCGCGGGCCGCCTCGACGGCGTCCCGCCGATCGGTCAGCGCCGTCCGGTCCGTCTCCAGCGACTCGCGAGCCGCCGCCAGCTGATCGGCGACCGCCTCGGGCGCGGGGCCGCCGACCGAATCGCGCGACGCCACGCTC
>SKPV01000286.1 GCA_007119345.1 Halovivax sp. | reverse complement strand
TCGAGCGCCAGACCGCGAGCGAGACGATCGCCGAGAAGGCCCGCGCCTACGGGATCGAGGGCGTCCGGGTCGACGGGACCGACCCGCTCGCCGTCTACGCCGTGACGCGGGCCGCACTGCGGAAGGCGAAGAACCCCGTCGACGGCGAGCGGCGACCGACGCTGATCGAGTCCTGCCAGTACCGGCTGGGGCCGCACTCGACCGCCGACGATCCCTCGGCCTACCGGGACGAGTCGGACGGCGACGAGTGGCGCGACCGGGACCCACTAAAGCGCCTGGGACGATTCCTCGAGCGCGAGGGAATCCTCGACGACGCCCTGCAAGCGGAGATCGACCAGCGCGTCGAGGCCCACGTCGCCGCGGCGGTCGAGGAGGCCGAGGCGGTGACCGCCGATCCCGAAGAACTCGTCGAACACGTCTACGAGGAGCCGACCGACCGGCTTCGCGAGCAGCTTGCCGACCTCGAGTCGCTACGGGCGGAGTACGGTGACGAGGCGTTCCGGAAGGCGTACGGCGACGACGCCTTCGCGGAGGTCGACGAATGAGCACCGCAGACGTCGCCGACGGGGCCGCCGAGATGGAGCGTCTGACCCTCGTCGAGGCGGTCCGCGAAGGACTGGCGACCGAACTCGACCGCGACGAGCGCGTACTGGTCCTCGGCGAGGACGTCGGCACGAACGGCGGCGTGTTCAGGGCCACGGAGGGCCTACAGGACGAGTTCGGCCCCGACCGCGTCGTCGACACGCCGCTCGCGGAGTCGGCCATCGTGGGCTCGGCTATCGGCCTGGCGCTCTCGGGGATGCGACCCGTCGCCGAGATGCAGTTCATGGGCTTCGCCTCACCCGCCTACGACCAGCTCGTGAGCCACGCGGCCAGGATCCGAAGTCGCAGCCGTGGCCAGTACGCGGCCCCCATGGTCGTCCGCATGCCCTACGGCGCCGGCATCGACGCGCCCGAGCACCACTCCGAGTCCCGCGAGGCCGCCTACGTCCACGAACCCGGACTCACGGTCGTGACGCCGAGCACGCCCGCCGACGCGAAGGGGTTGCTCGCGGCCGCGATCCGCGACCCGGACCCCGTCATCGTTCTCGAACCCAAGCGCCTCTACCGCGCCTTCCGCGGCGACGTCCCGACCGGCGAGCACGTCGTTCCAATCGGCGAGGCCGCGGTCCGCCGCGAGGGTGAGGACCTCTCGCTGTTCACCTGGGGTGCGAGCACCCAGCCAGCGCTCGCCGTCGCCGAGGCGCTGGCCGGCGAGCGCGGGCTCGACGTCGAGGTGGTCGATCTGCGGACGCTCTCGCCCCTCGACCGCGGAACGATCCTCGCCTCCGTCCGGAAGACCGGCCGCGCGGTCGTCGTCCACGAAGCGCCGAAGACGGCCGGCGTCGGCGCCGAGGTGGCCGCCACGATCCAGGAGGAGGCGCTCTATCACCTCGAAGCACCGATCGAGCGCGTCACCGGCTTCGACGCACCGGTTCCGCTGGGCTCGCTGGAAGAGTACTACCTCCCCCAGGCGGTGCGAATACGGGCGGGCGTACTGACCGTGGTCGAGGGCTGAGAATCGGCGGGCGGCGAGTGGGAGGATACGTCGCACCTGAACCGTCGGAGAGGGAGTGGGAGGATACGTCGCACCTGAACCGTCGGAGTCAGCCGTACTCGCAGGACCCGACCGAACGCGCGGCGAACCGTTGCGGCCCCCTCGCTTAAGCCTCCGTCCGTCTTCCTCCGAAGCATGTCCCTCTCCGACGACCTGCAGCGATACCTCCGCGCGACGGGACCGACCCACGACGCGATTCACGCGGAGATGGCGGCGTACGCCGACGAACACGGCTTTCCGATCATCGGCCCCGACGCCGGCGGCGTGCTCCGGTCGTACGCGGCCGCGACGGACGCCCGGCGGATCTTCGAGTTCGGCTCCGGTTTCGGCTACTCGGCGTACTGGTTCCTCCAGGGGATGGCCGACGACGGCGAGATCGTCCTCACAGAGATAGACGCCGACGAACTCGCGATGGCCGAGGAGTACTTAGAGCGGGCGGGAGTGGCCGACCGGGCCAGCTTCGAGTGCGGTGATGCGATCGAGATCGCCGATCGCTACGAGGGCCCGTTCGACGTGGTGTTGATCGACCACCAGAAAGACCGTTACGCCGACGCGTTCGCGCTGGTCCGGGACAAACTGCCAGCCGGTGCCGTCGTGATCGCGGACAACGTCCTCAGCGGCGCCGTCGACTACCGGGATCTGTTGCCCTACGTCGAGTCCGGCGAGTCGCTGCCCGACGACGCGAACACGCGCGGGATCGCCGACTACCTCGACACGGTGCGGGCGGACGACGACTTCCACACGGTCGTCCTGCCCGTCGGCAGCGGGCTCGCGGTGTCGACCCGCGAACGGGACTGACCGGCGGTGTAGAAGGACGTTCGGGCCCGTCTGGTCGGGCGCTTCCTGTGCTCCCCGACTAGCCACTTACCAAAAAGATGTGCTCATACCCGAGATGGTTCAGCGCATCTCGCCACCGACTAGCTCCTACTCCGAAAGCTGCTCACCGACGAGGCCGTCCGCGAGCGCGACGAAGCTCTCGACCTCGCCTGCCGGCACGGTCGCACCTGCGGCGACGTCGTGGCCGCCGCCGTCACCGCCGACGGCCCGCGCCGCCTCGCCCAGCACCGCCGAGAGGTCGAGTCCCTGCCGGACGAGCGCGTGGCTACCGCGCCCGGAGACTTTGACGGCGTCTTCCTCGTCGGATTTGTCGGCGAACGCGAGGATCGGTCGGCTGCGGTCGACGCCATCGTTGCCGAGTGCCATCCCGGCGACGATGCCGACGATCGTCTCGCGGATGCGATCGCCGGCGTGGAACCACTGGACGTGGTCTTCGGTGGTGACACCCTCGCTGGTGACGAGGTCGATCCCCGCAGAGAGGTTCCGGCGGTGGTTCCTGAGGAGGGTGCGTGCCCGTTCTAGGGCGCCGTCGCGGTCGCCCAGACAGACGGCGAGGCCGACGTCGGCGCGCTCGTACCTGGCGGTCGCGTTGAGCAGCGTCGAGAACTCACTGGCGTCCCGAAGCTCTGTGCCGACGGGTTCGGCCGCCAGCCGGTAGCTGGTGCCGACGAGCGTCTCGATCTTCGACGCGGGTACGCCGCGCGAGACCGCCCGCTCGATCAGCGCGCTCGCGACGGTCTGTTTCTCGTCGGCGTCGAGGTTGGCCCACCGGCGCCAGTCGCCGTCGCGTTTCGTCTCGAGGTCGAGTCCGTCGAGAAAGCGCAACGCCCCGTTCTGGTCGTTCGAGATGCCGGGAATGTAGACGTCGGTGGCGTACTCCAGCAGCTTGGGGAGCGGTCGGGTCTGCGTGCCGTAGAGCGCGAGGTCGGTGCCCGTCTCGAGGACGCCCGCGGCGACGCCTTCCTCGACGATCGCGGCGTTCGCGCCGTGGAGCTCGCCGCTCGACGCCTGCATGTCGCCGACGGCGCCGACGACCGCCAGCGCCGCCAGGTCGCGGTTGTCGGCGCGAGCGGTGGTCGCAGCCGTGGCGCCGCCGTCGGCGACCGCGTCCTGCGGGTCGCTCTCGTCGTCGACGTTGGCGAAATCGGCCATCGCTCGCGCGATCAGATAGGCCGTCCCGGCGCCCGAAATCTCCGAGGCACCGTCGATCCCCTCGAGCAGGGGGTTGCAGTGGAACGCGGTGTCGGCGTCGACCGGCTGGTGGTGGTCGGCGATGACGGGCGTGAACGCGCCCGCCGCTTCGTGGTCGCTGATGATATCGAGCTGTCCGCTACCGAAGTCGGTGAACCAGACCGTCTCGTACTCCGTGGCCGCGATCCCCGCGATGGCCTCCGCGTCGAGCTGTTTCTCGAAGACGACCTCGAACGGGATCGCCGCCCGCTCCAGCGCGCTGGCGGCGACGGCAGCGCTGGTGAGGCCGTCGGCGTCGATGTGGGAGGCCAACAGCACGCGATCGGCTGCGAGCAGCCGGTCGGCGCACGCGCTCGCACGGTCGGCGAGCGCGGGGACGGGGCCGGTCATCTACGCTGGAGTGGTCCGGCTTCGGAGATAAACCTGCGGTTGCGTCGCGGGTCACCGTCTCCCGGGATGGGCCACTACACCGGTCCAAACTGTTCAGCCCGATCGTTCACGGCTGAACGACGGTCAACGGCGACTCCCTTTTACGGTCGTCGTCGGGATGATTCGAGTCGCAATGTCCTCCACTCGATCCAGTCGCTGGTCGCGGTCCGTCGACGATCACCGCCCCGTCCGCTGGCTGTGCAAACTCGCGCTGGCGGCCGTCGCGCTACTGGTCGTGCTCTTCGTGCTCAGTCTGCTCCCCGGGCTCGACGTCTCCGGCTCGACGTTCGCCGCACTGGCCGACGCCATCGTGGCGCTCGCGGTCGTTGCCCTGCTCGGCTACCTCGCGACGGCACTGCCGACGTTCGTGCTCGAACGGACCGACGCCCCACCGGAGCTGCGCGAACACGGCGCCGCCCTGGCCTTCTGGCTCACCATCCTGGCGGCGGTCCTCGTCGCTCATCGCGGCCTCGAACCCGCGGTCGCCGCCATGGGCGGCAATCTCTGGTTCTACGACTCGCTGTTCTTGCTCTCGGCGCTCCCGCCGCTCGTCGGCGTCGTCGCCCACCTGTGGGCGGTGCTCGATCCCGCCGCCGAGTACGCGGCCGACCGGCTCACCGGATACGGATGAGCCCCCGGGCTGTTAGCACTTCAACCGGTGGACGACCTCGCGAGCTAACGCCTCGAACGTCGCCTCGCTCGCGACCAGATCCACCTCGATGCCGTGGTCGGCCAGCGTCTCCCGCGTTGGCTCGCCGATCGCACCGACGACCGCCCTCTCGAGGCCCGCCACCGTCTCGGGGACGTCGCCGCGTTCGGCAGCCGCCTCCAGGAAGTGAACGACCGTCAGCGAAGAGGTAAAGCAGGCCGCGTCGAGGTCGGTGCTGGCGGCGAGTGTGGCCGACTCGCCGCTTCCCGCCGGTCGGGCGAGCCGGTAGAGCACCGTCTCGTGGACGTCGGCACCCAGCTCGCGAAGCCCGTCGAGCAACACCGGCGAGCCGTGGTCGCTGCGAGCCACTTCGACGGTGGCATCCGCGATCCCCGGCTCGGCCGCGAGCCGCTCGACGAGCCCGCTCGACGTGTACTCGTCGGGGACGACATCGACCTCGTAGCCCACCGCCGCGAGCGCGTCGGCCGTGGCGGGACCGATCGCACAGAGCGTGGCGTCGCCTGGCTCCCAGCCGACCTCGGCGGCGAGTTCGGCGCCGGTCTTGCTCGTCAGAATCGCGTACGCGGCGTCCGTCCGGGGCGTCCGTCCCGTCGGCTCGATCGCGAGCATCGGGTCCGCGACCGGCTCGGCGCCGAGTTCCCTGAGGAGTGCAACCGCGTCGTCGATGCGCTCGTCGTCCGGGCGGAAGACGGCGACGATCGGCCGGTTGGCAACGCCGGCGGTCCGGTCCTCCCGGTCGAGCGAGCCGTCCGGACTGCGCGGGTCCGCCGATCCGTCCGGCCCGCTCAGGTCGTCCGAGCCGTCCGGACCGCGCAGACCGTCCGAGTCCTCCGTACCGCCCTGGTCGACCGAGCCGTCCGTGACGTCCTCACTCATCGCCGTTCACCTCGGTTCGCTCGTTCGTCAGCAACTCCTGTACAGTGTCGCGAGTGGCCGCCACCTCGCCGATGACGGTCACCGCGGGCGGCTCGATCCCCGTCTCGTCGCGGACGGCTACGATCGTCTCGAGCGTCCCCGTGGCGACCCGCTGGTCGGCCCAGGTGCCGCGTTCGATCAGCGCCACCGGCGTCGACGGATCCATCCCCGCCTCGTCGAGCGCCGCGGTGTAGTCGGGGAGCCGACCGACGCCCATCAGGACGACGATCGTGCCGCCGGTCGCGGCGAGCGCCGCCCAGTCGACGGCGGACTCGGCTTTCGTCGGATCCTCGTGACCGGTGACGAACGAGACCGACGAGGCGTGATCGCGGTGAGTGACGGGGATACCCGCGACCGCGGGCGCCGCGATCGCCGACGTCACCGCGGGGACGACCTCGAACGGGACGCCGTGGGCGGCGAGGTACTCGGCCTCCTCGCCGCCACGTCCGAAGACGAACGGATCGCCGCCTTTGAGCCGGGCGACGCGTTTTCCCTCGCGGGCGAGTTCGACCAGCCGCTCGTTGATCGCCGACTGGGGCGTCCGCTCGCCGCCGGCGCGCTTGCCGACGTCCTCGCGCTTTTCGGCGGGTATCCGCTCCAGGATTTCTGGCCCCGGCAGCTTGTCGTGGAGGACGACGTCGGCCTCCTCGAGCAGGCGAGTGGCTTTCACCGTCAGCAGCTCGGGATCGCCGGGGCCGCTGCCGATCAGCGAGACGGTGCCGTCCACGTCGGCGCCGTTCTCGACCCCCTCACCGCCACCACCTTCGTCGGC
>SKPV01000284.1 GCA_007119345.1 Halovivax sp. | reverse complement strand
GTACGCCGAGCCATCTCGACGATCGTTCGCTCCTCGGACTCGTCGTAGGACGCCCCCAGCGCGATGAGGAAGCCGACCATCGCGGTCACGAGCGCGATGGCGCCGACGGCGACGATGCCGACCGAGAACAACGGCCCCGACAGGACCTGCGCGGAGGTCAGGAGCGCCGTCGCCGTCACGGCCGCGATCAGCGCGAGCAGGCGCCCGAAGCGGCCGGCGTCGAACCCGCTCGCGGATTCGCTGGCGCCGGTGTCGACGATCTCGTTCAGGACGCCGGCGTACTCGTCGTCGCTCACGGCGTTGCCGAGCGAGTGGATCGAGTGGGCGACCCACAGTCCGGCGGTGAAGTTGAGCAGCGCGACGAACGAGACGAGGCCCAGCTGTCCCCCGACGAGCAGCCCCACGAGGATCGCGTTCGCGAACGCGAGCACCATGATCCCGTGGATCGCGAGCGATCGCGTTCCGAAATCTTCGAGCGTGGCTATGTGTGCAATTCTCATACAAGACGTAGGCCTCCAGCGGGTATAAGCCTGGACCCTTACGGCGTCCGACCCGGTGCCGTCGCGAGCGCGTGAGTCGGGCGCCGTTCGCGATCTCGCGGTGCTCGCGCGTCGCTCGCGGGTTGTTCCTCACCGTTCGCCCGTCCGAGGCCTCGCTCGCGCTCGGCCTCGCTCCCCCCGAACCGCCGCTACCGAAGCTCCCTTTCCGTCGCCGGTCCAATGGCGAGCATGGTGAATACGGAGACGAACCGCGTGTTCACGCTGGCTCGGCGCCCGACCGGTACTCCCGACGAAGACGTCTTCGAGCTCGCGGAGGAGCCGATCCCCGAGCCCGGCCCGGGCGAGGCGCTCGTCCGGACGCTGTACCTGTCGGTCGACCCGTACATGCGCGGGCGGATGCGCGAACGGGACTCCTACGCCGACTCCTGGAACGTCGGCGAACCGCTCCGGGGCGGGGTCGTCGGCGAGGTCGTCGAGAGCAACGGCGCCGGGTTCGACGCCGGCGACGTCGTCATCGGCAACCTGCACTGGGCCGACTACGCCACCGCACCGGGGACGGCGCTCTCGGCGGTCGACCCCGATCGCGCGCCGCTCTCGGCGTACCTGGGAGTTCTCGGGATGCCGGGCCGAACCGCCTACTTCGGCGTCCGGGAGGTCGCCCGGCCGCAGGCGGGGGAGACGTTCGTCGTCACCGGCGCGGCCGGCGCAGTCGGCTCGGTCGCCGGTCAGCTCGCGAAACTGAACGGCGCCCGCGTCGTCGGCTTCGCGGGCTCCGAGGGGAAGGTGGCGTTCCTCGAGGACGAACTCGGCTTCGACGCGGGCATCAACTACGCGACGACCGACGACTACGCGGCCGCGCTCGACGCGGCCGCTCCCGACGGCGTCGACGCCTACTTCGACAACGTCGGCGGCGAGATCACCGACGCGGTTTTCACCAGACTGACCGTCGACGCCCGGGTCGCCGTCTGCGGTCAGATCGCCCTCTACAACGCGACCGAACTCCCGACCGGTCCCCGTAAACTGGCGACGCTCATCGAGACGCGAGCGACCGTCGAGGGCTTCCTGGTCAGCGACTTCGGCGAACGGTTTGGCGAGGCGACCCGGCAACTCGGCGAGTGGGTCGCCTCCGGCGAACTCCGGTATCGCGAGACCGTGACCGAGGGGCTGGAGAACGCGCCCGACGCCTTCGTCGGTCTCTTCGAGGGCGAGAACGTCGGTAAGCAGCTCGTCGCGGTCGGCGATCGGGGGCAGGCCGGCGAGTAACCGCTCGCGGCGAGCTCCGTCGCCAGGTCTCAGTACGCGTCGTCGAGAAACGCTCGCAGTCGCTCACAGAAGTATTCGGGACGCTCTTCGGGTATCCAGTGACCCGCGCGCTCGAGGACCTCGCCCCGCACGTCCGCGGCGACCGCCTCCATGTCCTCGATCGCCAGTTCGCCGAACGATGCCTCGCCGCCGAGAGCAAGTACGGGACTCTCGAGCGGGTCCTCGGCGTGTTCGCGGTTGTGCTCGGCGTCGGTCTCGTAGGCGCGGTAGTACTCGAAGCCGCCCCGGAGGCCGCCCGGTGACGAGTAGCAGCGACGGTACTCCCGTCGAGCCTCATCGTCGATCGCGGAGGGGTCGTAGGCGCCCTCGCGGTAGAACCACGACAGGTACAGCTCCTCGCGACCCGCCACCAGCCGCTCCGGAAGGTCTCGAACCTGGTGAAATCGGGTGTGCCAGAGCTTGCGCTTCCGGTCCTCGTTGATGCCGGGAAGACCCGCCTCGAGGGTCGCGAGGGCGCGGACCTCCTCGCGATACTGCGCGGCGTACGCGTAGGCCGTGGGCATCCCCCAGTCGTGACCGACCAGGGCGATTTCCTCGAAGCCGAGGTGGGCGACCAGCTCCCGGACGTCGGTCGCGACCGTCCGTTTGTCGTAGCCCGACGCGGGTCGCTCGGAGTCGCCCATCCCGCGGAGGTCGGGCGCGACGACGGTGTAATCGGTCGCGAACTCGGGGACGACGTGACGCCACTCGTACCACGTTTGGGGCCAGCCGTGCAAGAGGACGAGCGCCGGCCCGTCCCCCGCGGTCACGTAGTGCAATTTGACGCCGTTGACCCGTGCCAGCCCGTGTTCGAGGTCGATCTCGTCGCGTTCGCTCATGTGGCCGTATTTTCACCCGCCCGTATCACTGTTCGGCCCGGCCACGGAGACGGCCCGACGCTCGATCCTTCGGGCAGTCGCCGACGGTCGTTCGTTCGACGGGGCGGTCGCCGACGAACGGCAGCGTCGGCGCGCCGAAGATCGACGGCCGAACGACCGTGCGAGCGCGCTAGTCCGAGACGGTCGGATCCCGAACGCCGTCGACGTCGTAGCCGATCAGATACCGCGCCCGCAGTAGCGAGGCGACGATCGCCGTCGCCCCCGCGGCCTGTATCACCGCTCCCGCGGTTCCGGGCACGATCGCGCCGAACATCGCCGCGAAGCCGGTCCCCGCGTAGAGCACCCGAACCGGTCCGGAGAGGTCGCGCGCCCCGTCGAATCCGACCGTCGCGACGATGAGACCGATCGTGCCCGCCAGGACGACCGGGAACGCGAAGACCGTCGCGGACGTCCACCGGATGAGGCTGTCGTTGACGACGAACGCGAACGGGATGACGAAGCCGGGCGCACCGATTCGCAACGCCTGCAGACAGGCGGCCATGAAGCTCGTGCCGGCGATCCGCGAGCCGACGGCGACCGAGATCGCCACCGGCGGCGTGATCGCAGAGAGCATCGCGAAGTAGAAGACGAACATGTGCGTCGTGATGTCCGGCACGCCCAGTTCCGTGACCGCCTCGGCGATCAGGAACGCCACGAGTATGTACGCCGCGGGAGTCGGCATCCCGAGGCCGAAGGCGATGCTCGCGATCATCGCGAGCACCAGGACGAGCGCCAGCCCGCCGGTGACGCCCAGAACCGTCACGTCCGCGAACCCGATGATGCTCGCGCCGAGTCGGCCGGTCAGACCCGAGGTTTCGAGCAGTTCGACGATCAGTCCCATCGCCGCGAGGACGCCGACGAGCGGCGCCATCTCCAGGCCACCCTGGCTCAGACCGTTCGACGTCTGTCGGGTGATCGAGTTGACCTCGTAGCCCCGATCGAGGGCGCCGTTGGCCACCCTCGCACCGACGTTTTTGAGGATCACCACGCCGATCAACGTCGCGATCGTGTACAGTCCGGCGGTCATCGGCGTGTACCCGAGGTAGACGAGCGTGAATAGCAACACGGCGAGGGGGAGCGCGAAGTGGGCGCCCCGTTTCAGCACGCTCCAGTCGAACGGCGAGAGATCCTGGGACGTCCAGCCGAACTTGAGGATGGTGAAGTGAACCGCGACGCCGACGCTCAGATAGAACAGCGCCGCCGGGAGCGCCCCGGCCCGGACCACGTCGAGGTACGGCATGCCGATGATGTCCGCCATCAGAAACGCGGCGACCCCCATCACGGGCGGGAGCATCTGCCCCCCTGCCGATGCGACCGCCTCGATCGACGCCGCGAAGTCGTCGCGGACGCCCTGGTCCTGAATCATCGGGATCGTGAAGCTCCCGGTCGTGGCGGTGTTGGCCGCCGCGCTGCCGGTGATCGATCCCATGATCATGCTCGAAACGACCGCGATCTGGACGACGCCCGTCCGGAGCGTCCCGCCGAGTTCCGTGCCGACGACCCGGATGAAGTCCATCAGCCCGTAGGCCTTGGCGATCCCCGCGAACATGATGAAAATCGCCACCCAGGTCGAGCCGATCCCCATGATCGTGCTGTCGAAGATGCCGGAGTGGACGCCGAGTGCCCCCTCCTCGATGATGCCGAGCCAGTCGTCGCCCGTGTGTCCCAGCATACCGGGGAGCGCGGTGCTCACCGACTCGTGCATGTAGAAGATCGCGAAGACGGCGACGGCGGCGATAATCCAGCCGAACGCTCGGCGCGTCGCGTCGGTCACGATGACGATGAGCGCGAAGCCGACGACGTGGTCGACCGTCGTGAATCCGAGGAGGAACGCGTCTCCGTCGAGCCGGTCGAACGCCGCGAAAACGTACGCCGACGCGACGATCGAAACGACAGCGAGCCCGATCGCGACGTACGGATCGACCCTGCCCCACTTCACCGTGAACGAGCGGATCGTTCCCGAGAGCCGGTCGTGCGTCACGCCGAGGTCGTCGAGCAGGGACCTCGTTTCGGGCGTTTCCACGACACGCTCGTTGTCTTCGTCGGTCGGGACCTCCTCCGCCGGCGCCGCGTCACCGAACTGGGTGCGAGCGAAATCCAGGTAGTAGACGGCGAGCCCCCAGCCGGTGAACAGGACGACGTACTCCGCTCGCTCGGCGAACAGGAACGGGCCGGGGACGAGGGGCCGTAGATCGAACCCAACGACGGTCAGGTTAGTCAGGATGAAAACCGCGTAGTAGATCGTCAGTAACGTAAACGTGGCCGCCATCACGTACGTGACAACGTCGAGTAGTCGGAGCGGCGTCGGCCGATCGCTGCGGGTGTCGTGTTCGGTCATCGCGTCTCAGGTGCGGGCCTCGGTCGGACGGTGCGGGCCTCGGTCGGACGGTGCGGGCCTCGGTTGGAACGTGTGCCCGCTTCCGAGGGAGGTACCGATGTGACTCCGCGGCCCCGGGGGAGCGGAACGTCCCTCTCGGAAACGGACCGGAGCTCGATCGTCGAATCGGGCGGCTGACCCGACCATCGATGGGTCACTCACCGAGTGCGTGTTCCAGCGCGCGTTCGAGACCCGGCGCCGTCCCGGATCCGCTCGGCGTCGGTGAGACCGTCATCCCGGCTTCGATGTCCGAGAGCGACTCGAGGTCCAGATCGTTCGTGATGAAGAACCACGGCAGGTCGTAGTAGTGGAAGATCTGCGTCAACTCGAAGTCGAGTTCGTCGAAGGGTTCGACACCGTCGCGGAACTCCCGAGCCGTCCAGTTCTGGAGGAAGCCCATCTCGATGTCGCCGGATGCGATGTCCCCGATGTTCTCCGCCGTGCCGTCGCTGGTCTGTGCCTCGATAGAGAGGTCGTCGAGGTAATCGTTCATCACCGCGGCCAGCGCCTCGTTTGCGGCGTGGCCCGTCGTGCCCTGCTCAGAGGTCTTCATCCGGACCGTCTCGGCGTCCAGCTGCTCGTCGGGCTCGTCGGCCCGCTCCCAGGAGTCGTCCCAGACGTTCAGCTCCTCCTCGTAGAAGTCGGCGGCAGCCGGGTGGAACGGGATCCCCTCGTACGGGTTCTGGACCCAGAATTCGGGATCCTCGTGGAAGGCGAAGATGCCGAACTCCGCCGCCAGGTCCTCGCGTGCGTCCCACATCGTCTCGAGGAACGTCCGGACGACGTCGTAGTCGAGCTCCGCGCGTGCGGTGAAGTTGTACGAGAACGTCGGGCACGCCAGCTCCCCGGGAACGTGGACGTCCTCGTCGTCGGATCCCTCGATATCGTCGGTGTCGAGGTCCTGAATGAGGAGCGTATCGTCGTCCTCCCACGCATCCTTGGTCTCGTCGGTGACGTCGAGCACCCGTATTTCGTCTACCGACGCGATGGCCTCCTGCAACCACCCCGGCGTGATCGTAAAGTTCATCAGCGTTCCGACGCCGACGTCGAGGCGACCTTCGTTGAGTGCCCCGCCCTGCTCCGCGAAACTCTCGCTCACCCGTTCGTACCCGCCCCCGTCTCCATCGTCTCCGTTATCGAGGCAGCCGGCAACTGCCAGGGCCGCGCCCGCTCCCGCCACTTCGAGGAACCGTCGACGCGTGCGGACGCCACCTCCCTTATTATAACGTACTACCATGTACAAGTGTGTGTGCATACGTCCGCTTAACTATACCGGCGATATGGTTAACAGAATGTGATTTGAACTCGGTTCGCAGGAACGGAGTGCGCTCGAGGACCGCTCGAGGTTGCGATCTCGTTGCCGTCGATCACGAAACGTTCGCGACGGCAATGCCGCCTCCCGGATTTGAACCG
>SKPV01000239.1 GCA_007119345.1 Halovivax sp. | reverse complement strand
TGGGGCGGTCGGGGGAACCCGGGTCGCGGCCGGCGTCGCTCGGCGTCGAGTTCGTCCCGTAGGTCCCGGATCGCCTCGGCGAGCTCCGCGATCGCTTCGGCGAGATCGTCGTCGCTCATACTGACTCTTACGCGGCGAACAGGAAAAAGTGGCCGATCTCGTCCCGCGATGGCGTGCCGAGCGGTCGCTGTCGATTCGTGTTCTGCTCGCTCCGACGGAACGCTCGTCGTGTAGGCTACGGAGCCCTCGAGGGGGACAGGATACGCGTCGCCAGGACAAATTACCGGCGGATCGGCCGTTTGTATGAACTGCCGGCCGCAATGTTTATTTGACGGGGAACTGTGCAGGGAAGTGAATGCGCAGCGAGCCTGGGGTCGGTGTTCCGGAGAGCGCTTCGTTCGCGCAGGCGCTCGGGACGCTGAAGCGACGGGGGAGTAACATTCTGGTCGTGGGGGCGGCCGGGTGCGGGTCGCACGGATCCGCCTGCAATCGACTGTTAGGCGACGGCTCGAACGAGGCGAGATTCCGACTGGTCGTGGCCACGGATCCCGGCCGGGTCGCGTCTCACGCCGAACGTGGCGAGGACGGCGAGACGCGGTTCATCGTTCAGAGGGACGGGGACGCCGCCAGGTCGGATCGAACGTATCCGACCGGGTCGGTGATCGAGACCGAGATGTTGGGCGTGACCGGGGCGAAGTTCGTGGGGACCCTCGACGAGTTCGACGAGGAGAGCGACCTCGCCCCGTCGGAACTTCGGGTGTGCGTGGACTCGGTCTCGGATCTCGTCCAGTCCCACGACGCGGAGAACGTGTTTCGCCTCCTCCACGTCATGACGACCCGAATCCGTCGGAGTCGGGGGATGGGTCACTTTCACTTCCCGATCGACCGCGAGGAGGAGGCGGCTCGCCTGTTCGAACCGCTGTTCGACGCGGTCGTCGAGCTCCGATCGGGTTCCGAGGGCCCGGAACACCGCTGGCACCTTCGCGATCGGGACGCGGACACCGACTGGATCTCCCTGTGAGGCGTCGACGCCGTCGACGATGAGGAGCCGGCAACTCACCGGGTCGCCACACGGTCTCACGACGCGCGCCGAGGCGGACGAGAACGGCGCGGTTCTCGTCCACGAGTTCGACGCGGCCGACCTCTAGGCGACCGACTCGACGAAGCGGTTCCTGCGGTACCAGCTCGAGGGCTACGCCGATCGGATCGACGCCGACGCGTCCGTGACGGTCGAGGACGCCGGAGTCGCGGTCGAGATTCCCGGCGCCGAAGGCGAAGACGTCTCTCGCTGGCAGAGCGCGGCGGTCGAGGCGATCGATCGAACGCTGTTTCTCTCCGACAACAGCGAGTGACGGCGAACGCCGAGTGACGGCGTCTCGAGACCGCCGAACCGCCGCGAACTCGCGTGGCGGACTCGCGGGACCGGCCCGCCGGATGCGAGCGTTTTTATCGGATCGACACCCCAGGTCACCTCGTGCGAATCGAGAACAGCTTCATCCCCGTCCGGGGAGTCGGCGAGACGACCGAACGACGACTCTGGGCCGAGGGCGTGACCCACTGGGATGACTTCGACGGACGCGTCGTCGGTCCCGCGGTCGCCGACCGGATCGAGCGCTTCATCGAGACCGGTCGAGAGCGCATCGATCGCGGGGACTACGCGTACTTCGCCGAAACGCTCCCGAGCGGCTCTCGCTGGCGCCTCTACGAGAACGTGGCCGACGACGCGTGTTATCTCGACATCGAAACGACGGGACTCGACGCGTCCAGGGACGTGGTGACGACCGTGAGCGTCCACCGCGCGGGCGAGACGACGACGTTCGTTCGCGAGGACGACCTCTCTGTCGACGCGCTCACAGGCGCGCTCGAAGGGGCCTCATTGCTCGTCACGTTCAACGGACGCCGGTTCGACGTTCCGTTCCTCGAGACGCGATTCGATCTCGAGCTCACCGTTCCGCACCTCGATCTCATGTACCCGTGTCGAACGATCGGCCTCACCGGCGGTCTCAAGCGGATCGAGCGGGATCTCGATATCGACCGTGACACGCCCGACATCACCGGCCGTGACGCGGTCAGGCTCTGGCACGAGTACGAGCGCGGCGACGACGAGGCACTCGAGACGTTGATCCGGTACAACCGTGCAGACACGGTGAACCTCGAACGGCTGGCGACCGAAGTCACCGATCGGCTTCACGACGAGGTCTTCGAGTCGGTCTGTGACGGACCGATCACCGAATAGCTCGACGCTCCGAATCGCCGCGGTGCGTCGACGGTCGGTGACGAACGTCTCGACGAGTCGTACATGTCTCGCGGAACCGTAACGTTCAGCCCGCCGGCGTTCGAACCGGGGCTAATGACCGAATTCGCGTACGATGTCGACGTGCGGTTGCGCGACGTCGACTTCATGGGCCACGTCAACAACGCCGTCTACGCGACGTACCTCGAGGAAGCACGCGAGGCGTTCTTCGAACGAATCGTCGGCGAGTCCCTGGCCGATCTCGACACCGTCCTCGCGTCGCTAACGATCGACTACGAGCGACCGATCCACGCCGGCGACGAGGTCGTTGTCTCGGTAACCCTCTCCGAACTCGGCGAGTCGAGCGTGCCGATGGCCTACGAGATCCGGGCGGACGGCGATTTGGCGGCTACGGCTCGGACGACTCAGGTGTTCGTCGACCGGGAAACCGGTCGCGCGGCGTCGATCCCGAGGGACGTCCGCGAACGACTGTCGACGTCGATCGACTGACGAACCCGACTCGGACCGACCGTCGCGATTCGCTCAGGCGCTATCGGTTTCTTCGCCCTCGCTCGTCGCGTCGCCGTCGACAGTTACGCCCCCGTCGCTCGTGACGACGACGTCGTACCCGCAAAATCGCAGCTTGATCTCGCCGGGGCTCCGTCGGGTTTCACCCTCGCGAGGTGAGAACAGGACGTCGAGCGCTTCCGGGTCGCAGACCTCGTACAACGATTGATACTCGGGCGGCTCGATCTCCGTGACGTCCACACCCTCCCGTTCGGCGACCGCCTCGACGATGGCCAAGCTGAGTGATTCCCCGTCCCCCGTTGTGCTGTCCACTGAGACCAGCATCGACCGCAACCAACCCGTGGTTCATCATAAATCCTCCGGGAACGAACGAAATACGCCAGAATTGCGTAATTATTGTGGCACAAATCCGCCCATAGATGTAATAATTGGGTTGGGATTCGAGAAGGACACATGAATGTCACACATTTTGTTCGGTTGCGAGCCGAATTCGTCCGACCGATCGATCGTTAGTGCGTTTCAGCGAGCGATCGTTTCTCGCGTCCGGCCGAGCGATCGTTTCTCGCGTCCGGCCGAGCACTGGGTCGTCGATGACAGCGTCACCCGATTTCCGAGCGGACGGCCGCGGTCGGTACGAGCAACCCGGGAACCCGGACGGCCCGCACGGAACCGATAGTTAGATAATCCGCCGGTCGGATGCCGGAATCGATGGCCCGTCGTTTGATCGCACCTCGTGAACCACCCACCATATCGGGGGGCACAACCTTTGGGTAGTTACCTCGAATGCGGACAGACGGGATACCGGAGTAATCAATGAGCGAGTACGAGTTTGTCTGTCCCGAATGCGCCCAAGAGATCGAGATCAACGGTCCCATGCGCGAGGCGATCCTGGCGAACGGCTGTCCCGTGTGCTCGGCGGCCGTGGATACCGATCACTTCGCGCGCTGCTGATCGGGGATTTCGAGGCCGAATCGATTCGCGTCACTCGTCCGGTTCGCGGTCGATCTCGGTTCGGCGGCCGCTCAGCTCCGTCGGATCGAAGCGATACAGATTGATGTCGAGATTCTCCTTGGATCGCCCCCAGATTTCGAACAGCGGTCGCTTCGCGGCGCCGTACTGCTGGATGTCACGGACGGTCAGCTCGTCCGGCGAAATCTCTTCGAGCGCTCCGTTCGCCACGACGCTCCGGTAGGTCGATCCCTTCTCGGCCTCTTCGTAGACGACGATCCTGGCCGTCGGCGAGGACGCGAGGAACCGTCGTTTCTCGCTCTCGGGCGCCGAGACCAGCCGCACGTAGATCGTTCGTTCGTTCGCGTCGTAGCCGTAGGAGATCGGGATCGCGTACGGCACGTCCTCGCGGGCGAGCGACAGGACGCCGGTCTCGTGCCGGCCGAGAAAGTCGTCGATCTCCGAACACGTCATTTCGGTTTCCTCGGCGAGTGACATTGTCGTGTTCGCAGTGAGCGCGCAGGCGACCTTAAGTCCCACTGTCGGATGCCGTCGCGAGCTGACCGGCTCTGTCGGGTTTCTCGCCGCTCGGAACGCCTCGGCGACCGCCTTCGCCAGATTCAGCCGTCTCGCTCCAGGACGTCGCCCAGGATCTTTCGCTGGGCGGCCACCAGATGCTCGGTGAACGTCGACTGAGCGATGTCGAGTTCGGCGGCGATCTCGGTGGCGTTCGCCCCTTTCGGCCTCTCGAAGTATCCCCTCTCGTAGGCCGTTTGCAGGACCTCGTACTGGCGGTCGGTGAGCTTTCCGCGGTTGACGAACACGCTCTCCTCGGTCGTCTCGTCGAGCGGCGGGTGCAGGAGTCGTTGTACGTCGACCGACGGGAACCGATCCCTGAGGGCGGTCATCACGTCCTGGAGCTGCTCGAAATCGTTCGCGTGAAAAACCAGCGTCAGGTCGCCGTCCTCGGCGACGTACCGGTGGATCGGACACCCGAAGCTCCCCACGCACTCGCACGGACAGTCCGCCTCGCCGTCGTGGGTCGTTCGATACAGGTTCGACGCGCCGTAGGAGAATATCGCCTCGGCGTTCGCCCCGTCGGGTGCCTCGTCCGCGTCGGTCAAGAATTCGGTGACGCTCCCCGTCGCGTCCGGTAGCGCGACGCTCGTCGACACCTGGTCGATGATCCCCGTAGAGATCGTCGAGAACGCTGCGATCGGACAGTCCTCGGGGGCGTCGAACCGGATCGTCGCTCGGATACCTGACGCCATGCGTGTCTACGTCGACATGGGATCGCACGTCCTTTAGTCCTCACGTCCCGGTCCGTCCGGATGCGATCGGGCGATCCCGTTCGGCCGGCCATATAAACTACCCGCTATATCTGTGGTTCACCTTCCCCGCCGCCCGTCCCGTTCGTGAACGTGTATGAGAAACGAGACGCCGGCTATCATCGGCTCCGACCGGTACACGGAAACTCCAGATCGGGCGACGATCGTCGACGACGAGGAGGTTCAGCGCGTTCTCGAGGTCCTCGACGATCCCGACTGTCGAGCGATCCTCGGGGAAACCGGTGAAGAGCCGCTCTCGGCCGGCGAACTCGCCGATGCGTGCGACGTTCCGCTGTCGACGACGTATCGAAAGCTCGATCAACTCACCTCGGCGGGCGTACTCGCCGACGGATTACGACTGTGCCGGTCCGGCAAGCACACCAGCGAGTACGTTCGACGGATCGACGACGTCGTCGTCTCGATCGATCCCGAACGCGGGATCGTGCTCCGCGTCGCGCTGTGCGATCCGTCCGATCGCCCGGTGGAATCCGGCGTCGGGTGGCCCGCGAGCGAGTGAACTCACCGGCTTCGATGGGACCGTACCGACGGCGACTCTACAGTTCGATCGATTTCTTACCGTCGCTCCGCCCGCTGTGGACTCTTCCCATCGCTTTCCTCTGTACGATGGGGTCGTCAGGCCCGGTCACCGTTCCGACCGTCGATCGGAATCCCGAGAAATCCGCTGACGGCCCTGTACAGTACGGCGAAAGCCACGAGCGCCCCGATACCAGTGATAACGACGCGCTCTCGGGTGTCGTAAAACGCCGGATCGATCGCGGCGAACAATGCGACGGAGGCCGCCACCGATATCGCCGCGAGCGCGACCACGATCGACTTCTGCATTTGTCGGACGTTGTCACGAGAGGATTATATATCATTGCCTCCGGATTCTCGTCGGCGGCGGACCGACACCGGGGTTTTCGGCCCGACGTCTCCACCGATCGCGATCGAACGCCGGGAGGGTGGTTCGGACGAAATCGACGGGCGGTCGATCCGTCGGTGGATCCCACGTGATCATCGGAGCGCGCTCGACCGGCCGGATTGGGAACCTCGGACGCGCTGCGGAAGTGAATCCTGCTCGCGCCCGAAAACCGGTCGGTCCAGTCGGACGGCTATCGAGTCCGATGGTAATCGAGGAGGTGTCTGCCGAGAAGCGTGGAAGACGCCCGACGAACCGATCGTAATCGGCCGGCTGCGATCGTCGACGGGGAAAAATCGAGCTGCGTCGACCCAGTTGTCGGACTATTCTTCGTCTTCGTCGCCGTCGGGATCGGGGTTGAACACGTCCGGCTGGGGCTCGCCCTCGACGTTGATGGTGGCCATCAGCCCCTTCCGGTTGACCCGCGAGAGGGCGTGGTCGACCAGAAAGATCGGGCCCGGGACCACCATGTCCATGGTGCCGAAGGCGGTGGTGCCGGCGGCCTGGGCGGTGCCCTCGATGTACTGGGCGGGTTCCGAGAGGACGTCGCCGTCGCGGTACCACTCGGTCCAGACGTTGCCGATCGGGTGCGGACCCGAGGTCAGGTTAGGGCCGCCGTTGCACCAGAACACCCGGACGGTCTCGCCGACTTCGGCGTGGAGCGGGCCGTACTCGCCGTCCTCGGTGAAGCGGCCGACTTCGCCGTTGAAGAGGACGTAGGTGGGGTCCTCGGTGGCGGCCTCGTCGAAGTCGAACTCGTGGTGGCCCTCCTCGCCGGTGTCGCCGTTGAGGTAGAGCTCGTGCTGGCCGATGTAGAACTCTCTGTCGACTTCGGGGAGGCCGCCCTCGGGCTCGACGAGGATGGTGCCGAACATCCCCAGGGAGATGTGCTGGTCGTGGTTGCCGGGCGCGCAGTGGTAGATGTGGGCGCCGGGGTACGTGGTCTGGAACTCGATGACTTCGGTGTCCTCGCCGGGGGCGATCGTGGTGTCGACGGCGCCGCCGCCGGGGCCGTAGACCGCGTGGAAGTCGATGTTGTGGACGTCCTGGTTGAGATCTTCGGGGACGTCGAACTCGAGGCGGACGGTGTCGCCGACCCGGCAGCGGTACATCGGACCGGGGATCTGTCCCTCGAAGGTCATGAACCGAGTGGTGACGCCGGGTTCGATCTCCGCGACGTATTCCTCGGTCTGAATGCGCCACTCGTGGGTGCGCGGTTCGTCCCAGTCGACGGGGTCGGGGACGTCGGTCGGGTCGGCCGCGATGGTGTCGACGTCGGGCGTTTTCGCCGCCGGGAGGCCCTCGTCGGCGCCCGCGTCCGTGTCGGTACCGTTCTCGTCGCCGTTCGAACCGAGGCAGCCCGCGACCGCGACAGCGCCCGTGGTACCCGCAATAGCGAGGAATCGGCGTCGGTTTTGGATGTACTGGGTCATGGTCTTACGTACATTGATAGGAGACACACCTACTCACCATACTCGTTGATTCCTGGACGGTGGGAAGTCGAAACTCGATTCTGGTGAACAAGTGTTTACAATTCGCCCGTTCGATCCCCGGGGCTGCCAACACCTACCTCGACACGATTATCGTTTCGCCGGCCTGCCAAGGTACGACTCTCTAGAAGCCCTCTCGCTCGATGAAAATCGTCCCGTGCAAATACTGCAGCCGGCTCTGCTCTTCTCGTTCGTTCGTCGCGGGAAGAGCCAGGGGTGGGATAGTGAACCACGGTCGGAGCGGTGCTCCTCCCTGATTCAAATCCCACGTCCGATTGCTGACGCTCACGGATTGTTCGCGTCAGCAAGCCAGGGGTGGGATTTGAACCCACGAAGTCTCGATTACAAGTCGAGTGCATGAACCGCCCATGCTCCCCTGGCGCGACCGGAGATTACGCGTCGTCCTTTGAGTGTGTATCGTTTTCGGGTCCCGCGCCGAGTCGGCGTTCCATCGCGACGCGGTAGGTATCGTAGCCGTGTCGACGGTAAAACCGTCGCGCTCCATCGTTGGTCGCCATCGCCTCCAGCGTGCACACCTCGACGCCGCGGTCGGCGAGCGCGGACTCGACGGCCGACAGCAGAGCCGATCCCACCCCGCGATCGCGGTGGGCGGGGTCGACCCACAGGTTCGAGAGCAGCCCGCGGGTGGCGTCGAGTTCGAAGCTACCGCGCTCGACGGAGAACGTGGCGAAGCCGACGATCGATCCCGACAGCCGGGCGACGAACAGGCCGTCGGCGACCCGGTGAGCGGCGAGCACCTCGCGGATCGTCTCGCGGTTGGCCTCGGCGCGGACCCGGGAGCCGTGCTCGCGTTGCTCGCGAGCGAGCCGGACCCAGCAGTCGGCGAGTCGATCGAGTTCGTCCGCCGCGGCCGGTTCAACGACCGGCTGCTCGCTCGGGGGCATCCTCGAGGGCGGATACGGCTGGAAGGTCCTCGGCCGTGAGCATCTTCAGGGCCGCGCCGCCGCCGGTGCTGACGTGGGTGAAGCCCTCGACGCCCAACCGGCGGAGCGCGGAGGCCGTGTCGCCGCCGCCGACGATGCTCACCTCGACGTCGGTCGCCGCGCCGTAGAGTTCGCGCGTGCCGGTCGCGAAGATCTCCTCCTCGTAGACGCCGGCGGGACCGTTCAGGATGACGGTGCTGGAGTCGTCGAGGAGGCTCCCGTAGTACGTCAGGGTCGAGGAGCCGACGTCCATGGCCGCCTCGCCGTCCCCCGGCGGAAGGGCGTTGACGCCGAGCTCGTGGCGCTCGCCGTTTCGCTCGACGGCCACGTCTCGCGGGAGGGCGATCCGGTCGCCGTAGGCGTCGAGCACGTCCGCGGCGCGATCGATCTCGTCCCAGTAGCCCTGGTCGTAGATGAAGTCCGAACTCGCGTCGCCGAGGTCGACGCCGTCGGCGACGAGGAAGACGTTGCCGACCACGCCAGCGGTTAGCACGCGGTCGGCGAGATCCTTCTCGAGGACGGACCAGGCGACGTCGATCGAGTCCGGAACCTTCGCCCCGCCGAGGACGTAGGTGCGCGGTCGCGGCGTCTCCTCGATGCGTCCGAGCACGTCGAGTTCGGTCTCCATGACGCGGCCGGCGTAGCTCGGCAACACGGCGGGAAAGCCGACGAGCGAGGGTTGCGAGCGGTGGGCGGCGGCGAACGCATCGTTGACGTAGGCGTCGAGGAGGGGCGCGATCCTGGAGACGAGGTGGGTGCGCGAGGCGCGGTCCGGTTCGAACTCCATGTACTCCTCGCTGTAAAATCGCGTGTTCTCGAGGACGACGCACTCGCCGTCCTCGAGCGCCTCGATCGCAGATTTGGCGGCCGCACCGAAGTTCGAATCGACGTGCCCGACCGGGCGGTCGAGCAGCTCCGCGAGTCGCTCCGCGTGAGGTTCGAGGCTGGTGAAGTCGTCGCTCCCGGGGCGGCCCTGGTGGGCGAGCACGACGAGGCGCGCGTCGCGTTCGAGGAGTTCAGAGAGGGTGTCGACGTGCGCCCGCAAACGCGCGTCGTCGAGCAGGGCGTCGTCGTCGACGGGACTGTTGATGTCGACGCGCACCCCGACGACGCGTCCCTGGGCGTCCAGGTCGTCGAGGGTCCTGGTCATCGAGAGGGAATCCACTGGCGCGCCCGAAAGGTCTTTCCATCGAAAAATACGGTTCCGGAACCGTCGGCGGTCCTCAGACGGAGCGACAGTCGGTACAGACGAGCTGTCCGTTGGCCTCCCACAGCGAGTCGGCGAGGGATCCGCAGGCCTCGCAGACGCCCTGTCTGGTGTACTCGTCGCCGCCGTTCGTGAGGATCTGGCCCTCCTCGGCGGTCTGTCTGGGTGCGGCGGCCGTGAGGTCCTCGTTCTCGCCGATCGCCGTCGCGCCCTGGAACGACCCGGCCGCCGCGATGACGTCCCGCTGGGTCAGCATCCCCACGATACCGTTCGCGTCCTGGACGACCAGGTTCCTGATGTTGTCGCGAGCCATGAGGTCCGCCGCGTCGGACAGCGATCGATCCGGTTGAATGGACAGGACCGGCGTCGACATCGCCGACTCGACGGTCACCTCGGCCGGGTCTCGCTCGTCGGCGACGATGCCGAGGACGTCCCACTCGGTCATGATCCCGACGGGATCCGATCCGCGGACGACGAGCACCGAACCGGTCCGCTCCTTGCGCATGAGTTCGACGGCCCCCAGGACGGTGTCCGACTCGCTGACGCCGACGTACTCTTTCGTCAGGACTTCCCTGACCGACAGCTCCGGTTCCATGCTGGAATACTGCACGCAAGCGTTCAAAAAGGTAGTCCCGGCACGTTTATCACCGCGCCGTGTGTATGTTTTCTGTTGGCCGGCGCCGTCGACTTCGGTAGTCAGTTCGGCCGAATTCGGCAGTCGCCGCGGCCGAATCCGGCAGTCGCCGTGGCCGAATCCGGCAGTCGCCGCGGTCGAATCCGAGGAGTAACGATCCGTATCGATTCGGGACCGGTCGGCTCCGAGAGGGCGGTCACCACCAGGCGAGGTCGACCAGCGTGCCGTCGGCGCGACAGCGTTCCAGCGCGTGCTTGGCGTCCATGCCGGCGGCCTGGGCGGTCGCCGCCCGCCCGGCACCGACGCGGAGAGCGACGTCGACTTGCTCGCTGACGTGTGCGATGGCGTCCGCGTAGTCGTCGCGGTCGAGCGCGGGGCAGGTCGCGATGATGTTGTCGCCGCCGACGAAGAACGAGAGGCTGTCGTGATCCCTGCGCATGTATCGCATGAGCGCGGCGTACCCCTGCTCGATCTCGATGAAGCTGTCGAACGCGTTGAGCCGGTCCGTGTACTCGCCCGTCGCGTCCACCACGTCGAAGTGGGCGATCTGGACGTCGTCGTCGGTCCGGTGGACGGGGTCGATGGTCCTCCCCTCGAGGATCTCCCGTCGCCCCTCGTCCTGGGCGCTCCCGGCGTCCTGTACGACCGCGGTGGCGTCTTCGAGCGCCTGCGCAGGGGTTCGACCGGTCGCGACGCCGAGGCTCAACGTCACTGGATAGCGATTGCCGATCGATTCCTGGAGGAGCCGGTGGTCGTCGAGGTCGAGCCCGTTCGTGACGGCGATCATGTTGTCGAAGCGGGTGAAGAAGACGTAGCCGTCGCGGGCGCCGACGAACTGCGAGAGGTCGGCGTAGAGTCGCGACTGGAGGGTCTGGAGGTCCGCTTCCCGGCGCGGTTCCGGGGTCACCGTCCACGGTCCGTAGTTGTCGATCTGGACGAGTGTCACCTGCGTGTTGGTCACGGTAGGTGAGACATGCTACTGACGTCGTATAAGTGATACGCAATCCAATTTCGTGATGGTGGCCGGCGTCGACGCACACGAGGTCCATATCGATCGCCGCACTGACGCACTCGTCGCGGACGAGGTCCGCGCCGTCGGCGCGCCGACGCGCGAGAATCCGCTTCGGTCGGACCGACGAATCGTCGATCCGGCGGTCGGTCAGGCCGACTTCTTCTCCGGTTCGTCGCCCCTGGGGTGGTACTCCCAGAACTCGCCCGCGCGCATCGCGTCCCCGACGGCCTTGTGCATGTCGAGGATCGTCTCGAACGACTCGGGTTCGACGTACTCGAAGATGTCGCGCATGGGCACGACCGTCTCGTAGTTGATGCGGATCGGGTCGTCGCCGTGTTCGTCGACGAACTCGTCGCGGTCGAGCGGGAAGTCCTCGTCCTCGTCGACCTTCTTGGCGATGATCGCCATGTCGTACTTCCGGCGGCCCTCGCTGCCCTCCTCGCCGTCGGGGTCGTGCGGCCAGTCCATACGTGATCTCTCGACGGTGGCCGCAAAAGCGTTACTTCTCGCCGGCTGGACGGCGGTCGTTCGCCGGGCGCCGAGTTGCGTACCTCGATCGCTCGTCGCTCACCTCGGCCGCTCGGCGCCTCCTTCGATCGCTCGGCGCCTACCACAGCCGCCCGCCGCTTACCTCGGCCGCTCGCCGCATCCCTCGGTCGCTCGCCGTCGATCAGTCTCCGGCCGGGCGTTCCTCGGTCGCGAGCTCCTCGAAGATCTCCTCGCGATGCTCGTCGAGTAACGGGGCGCGGCCGCGCGGTTTCGGGTTCGTCTCGGTCATCTTGATCGGGCTGCCGGCGATCTCGACGCGTTCGTCCGTGCCCGGTTGTTCGACGTCGTACAGCATCTCCCGCGCGTGGACGTGCGGGTCGGCGAAGATGTCCGCCGTGTCCTGGACGGGCGCGACCGGAATCTTCCCCTCGAGCCGGTCGACGATCTCGTTCGTCTCGTGGTCGAGCATCCAGTCGGCGAGCTCGGCCCGGAGGCGGTCGCGTTCCGCGAGGCGGTCGTCGGGCGTGGGGTACGCCTCGGCGAGGTCCTCGCGGTCGATCGCCTCGCAGAGCGCCGTCCAGTGGTTGGTGCCGAACGCCGCGACGACGACGTGGCCGTCGGCCGCTTCGAAGGCGTTGTACGGGAATAGCGTGGGATGGGCGTTGCCGCAGCGAGTAGGTGGCTCGCCCTCGTAGGACTGGAGGTAGATCGCGCGCTCGGTCATGCTGAGCATCGAGTCGTACATCGCCGTGTCGACGTACTGTCCCTCGCCGGTCCGCTCGCGGTGGTGCAGCGCACCCAGGATGCCGATGCAGTTGAGCGTCGCGGTGAACAGGTCGCCGATTCCCGGCCCTACCTTCATCGGCGGCCGCTCGGCTTCGCCGGTGATCTCCATCACGCCCCCGAGCGCCTGCGCGATGATGTCGAACGCGGGCTGACCCTGTCGGTGGGTCTCGCCCGTACGGGGATCGCCGAACCCGCGGATGGACGAGTAGACGATGCCGGGGTTTCGGTCCGCGAGGGTCTCGTACCCGAGGTCGTACTTCTCCATCGTGCCCGCGCGATAGTTCTCGACGACGACGTCGGCCGTCTCGACGAGTCGGAGGAAGTCCTTGCGGTCCTCGTCGTCGCCGAAGTCCAGTTCGAGACTCCGCTTGCCTCGGTTGACGCTCTGGAAGTACCCGCCGTACGGTTCCTCGTCCGGATCGTCGACGTACGGCGGATTCGACCGGATGAGGTCGCCGCCGGGGCGCTCGATTTTGACGACGTCCGCGCCCATATCCGCGAGCAACATCGTGCAGTACGGCCCGGCGAGCACCTGCGTCAGGTCCAACACCCGCACGTCTTCCAGTGGTCCCATGCCCCGGGGTAATTCGAAGAACCGGTTAACCCTTACTGTCGTTCGTGATATTGCGGACCGTGCGCGTCGGAATATCGTGAACGGTGCACGTCACGACACGCTGAGTCGTGGCGTCGTGATAGTGCTGCCCGTGGCGTCGTTGAACGCCGAAACGCGGGAGCGGTCGTCGCACGGGGCGTCCCGCAGTCCGTTTCGACGCTCGTCACCGCGTCCCATTGGAGGGTGTATAAGGAGTATTATCATGAACAAACATTAACTTTATGGGGTGGTCTATCATGGTTCTGCACACATGACGAACACGGTCGTCCTCGGGGTGATCGGATCCGACGCGCACGTCGTCGGCATCACGATCCTCGAGCAGGCCCTCGGTGCAGCGGGATTCGACGTGAAGAACCTCGGCGTTCAGACCTCCCAGGAGGACTTCGCCGAGGCGGCCCTCGAGCACGAGGCCGAGGCCGTACTCGTCTCCTCGCTCTACGGCCACGCGGAGCAGGATTGTCAGGGCTTCCACGACCTCCTCGCGGCGAAGGAGGTCGACGCGATCACCTACATCGGCGGCAACCTCGCCGTCGGTCAGGACGACTTCGAGCACACTCGCGCCACGTTCGAAGCGCTCGGGTTCGATCGCGTCTTCGATTCGGAAACCGATCCCGAGGAGGCCATCGCGATGCTCCGACGGGATCTGCAACTGACGTCGACCGAGGCGGAGCGAGCCACGGTGAATTCGTAAGCCGAATGACACGAGACGAACGCATTCCGGACGACGAGCTACGGCGCATCGACCTGGAGATCCGGTCCGACTGGTCGACGGGAGCGGCCGTCGACTTCGACGAGGCGATTTCCTTCCACGAATCGCTACCGGCCGAAAAGCGGTTCGCCGAGGTGCTCGAGTCGGCCGACCGCCCGCTCTTGCAACCCAGGGCCGGCGTTCCGCGCCTCGACGATCAGATAGCGCTGCTCCGATACCTCCACCGGGAGGGAGAAGCCGACCTCTTGCCGACGACGATCGACTCGTACACGCGCGACAACGAGTACGGGAAAGCCCGGGAGGGGCTCGAGAAGGCTCGGGACACCGGCGAGGACACCCTGAACGGGTTCCCCGCGGTCAACCACGGGGTCGAGGGCTGTCGCGAGGTGGTCGAGGCGGTCGACGCCCCGATCGAGGTTCGTCACGGCACCCCCGACGCCCGGCTGCTGGCGGCGATCACCTTCGCCGGAGGCTTCCAGAGCTTCGAGGGCGGACCGATCTCGTACAACATCCCCTACACCAAAGAACACGATCTCGCGGAGACGATCGAGCACTGGCAGTACGTCGACCGACTCGCGGGGGCGTACACGGAGCGCGGCGTGACGATCAACCGAGAGCCCTTCGGACCGCTGACCGGCACGCTCGTCCCGCCGTGTATCGCGATCGCGGTGATGGTCATCGAGGGGATGCTCGCGGCAACCCAGGGCGTTCGATCGATCACGCTGGGCTACGGCCAGGTCGGCAACATCGTCCAGGACGTCGCGGCGCTCCACGCGTTGCGCTCGCTGGGCGAGGAGTACCTTCCCGACGAGGTCGCGGTCACGACCGTCTTCCACGAGTGGATGGGCGGATTCCCGCCGGACGAGGCCCGTGCCAACGGCGTGATCGGTCTCGGCGGGATGACCGCCGCCGTCGCCCAACCGGACAAGGTCATCACCAAGTCTCCCCAGGAGTTTCAGGGCGTTCCGACCATGGAGGCGAACGGAGCCGGACTCCGGACCACGCGCCAGGTCATCAACATGGTCATCGAGCAGGACGTCCGGATCGACGGCGTGGACCGCGAGCTGAATCTCATCCAGCGCTCGAGCCGTGAACTCATCGAGGAGGTGCTCGCGCGCGGGGACGGTGACGTCGCCCGGGGCACCCTGGCCGCCTTCGAATCCGGCGCGCTGGACGTCCCGTTCTCGCCGTCCGACAGCGCGAAGGGCGCCGTGCTCCCCGC
The DNA here is from genome assembly GCA_007119345.1 of Halovivax sp. Lineage (GTDB taxonomy): Archaea > Halobacteriota > Halobacteria > Halobacteriales > Natrialbaceae > Halovivax. The sequence continues at coordinate 33,705 of SKPV01000239.1, read as the reverse complement.
GCGCGACGACGACGGCCGGATACGGATCTTCGAGTTCGCGGACCTCGCGCTCTCCGACGAGATCGAGGAGATCCACCGGAACCGGCTGGACTCGCGGGCCCGCACCGAGGGTCGGGACCAGTCGTTCCGGATGGTCGCCGACGACGTGGACGCCATCAGCGACGGCAAGCTCATCGGCCGCCCGCAGAGCGCCGAGAGCGGAGGTGTCTGAGATGCGGATCGAAGCCGTCCACGCGACGCCGGGCTACTCGGGCTTCTTCTTCGACGATCAGCGGGCGATCAAGCGCGGCGCCGCCCGTGACGGATTCGCCTACCTGGGAGAGCCGGTCACCGACGGGTTCGACGCCATCCGCCAGGCCGGCGAAGCGATCGTCGTCGACGTCGAACTCGCGGACGGGCGCCACGCCCGTGGCGATTGCGCCGCGGTGCAGTACTCGGGCGCGGGCGGGCGCGACCCCCTGTTCGCCGCCGACGAGTACGCGCCCGCGATCGAGGGACCGGTCGCCGAGGCGCTCGTCGGCCGCGACGCGACCGCCTTCCTCGACAACGCCGAGGTGCTCGAATCACTGGAAGTGGACGGCGACCGCCTGCACACGGCGATCCGTTACGGCGTCTCGCAGGCGTTGCTCGAGGCGGCCGCCGAGGCCCTCGGAACGACGAAGACCGACGTGCTGGCCGACGCGCTGGGAACCGAACCCGCCACGGAGCCCGTTCCCGTCTTCGGCCAGTCCGGCGACGATCGCCACGTCAACGCCGAGAAGATGTTCGTCAAGGGCGCCCCCGTCCTGCCCCACGGGTTGATCAACAGCGAGGAGAAGATCGGTTCGAACGGGGAGGCGCTGCTCGAGTACGTGGAGTGGCTCGTCGAGGGCGCCCAGCGACTGGGTCCCGACGAGTACGAGCCGCGACTGCACGTCGACGTCTACGGGATGATCGGCGAGATCTTCGGCGAACCGTACGACGGAACCGCGGTGGTCGACTACTTCGCCGCCCTGGAGGCGGCCGCCGGTCCGTATCCGCTACAGATCGAAGGGCCGATGGACGTCGGCGGCCGGACGGCCCAGATCGACGCGATGTGCGAGCTGCGGGACGCCCTCCGCGACGCGGCGGTGGGAGTCGACCTGGTCGCCGACGAGTGGTGCAACACGTTCGAGGACGTGCGGGCGTTCGTCGACGCCGGGGCGGCCGACCTGGTGCAGATCAAGACGCCCGATCTCGGCGGTATCCACCGCAGCGGCCAGGCGGTGGGTTACTGCGAGGGAACTGACACCCGCGCGTACCTCGGCGGCACCTGCAACGAGACGGAGACCTCCGCACGCGCCTGTGCGCACGTCGCACTCGCGACCGACGCGGCTCAGGTGCTCGCCAAACCCGGGATGGGATTCGACGAGGGGTACATGATCGTCGAGAACGAGATGCGACGTACGATCGCGCGACGGGCGAGAGATGCGGACCGCTCGGGCGCCGATTCGGATCCGGAACCGGAAGCGAGGGTGACCACAGATGACTGACGATATCGACTGGACCGACCCGGATACCTTCACGCGGGTGCTCGACCGCGTCGACACCCGGGAGAAGGGCAACTACTACGAAGATTTCGAGGAGGGACAGCTCGTCGAACACGACCCAGGCCTCACCCTGACGCGGTGGGGTAACGAGGCGTGGATGAGTCAGACGCTCAACCACGACCCGGCCTACTGGCGCTCCGACGCGGCCCACGATCGGGACTTCGACGAACCGCCGATCCATCCGGACTACCTCACCGCCGCCACCCTCGGCTGTACCGTCGAGGACCTGAGCGAGAAAGGCGGTTACTTCCTCGGGCGCACCGACGTCCGGTTCCCGCGGGACGCGGTGTACTCGGGCACCGAACTCCGCGTCGAGAGCGAGGTCGTGAGCAAGAAGCGCTCTCGCTCCCGGCCCGAGTACGGCATCGTCACCTGGCGCACCCGCGGGCGGGACGCCGAAACTGACGACGTCCTGTGCTCGTACGAGCGGACGAACATGATCCCGCGCCGGGAGCCCGTCGCGACGGACGGCGGCAACGCGGCGACCGAAGCGGCCGGCGGAAACGACGAGGGGGACGACGCGGAGCGAGACGGAGACGATGCGGAGCGAAACGGAGACGACGAACCGTCCCTCCCTGCGAAGTTCGTCACGCCCGACGGCGGTTACTTCGAGGACTTCGAAGCCGCCCTCGAGAGGGCCGGGGACGACGGCGCCGTCGCCTACCGCCACGAACGCGGACGCACCCAGGACGACGTCACCGTGGCTCAGCTTCCCCTCGCGACGCTCAACACCGCGAAGCAACACCACAACGTCGATCAGATGGTCGACTCTCCGTCGGGCGACATCGTCACCTACGGTGACGTGACTCGCTCGACCGCGCTCGGCCATGCTCGCTCGGACGAGCGGACCTACCGCGAAGTCGGCTTCGACGACGAGCGCTTTCACACGTTCGTCACGCCCGGCGACACCGTCTACGCGTTTACACGCGTTCTCGACGCCGAGGACGGCGTCGGGAATACCCCGACCGGCTCTCGGACGTCGTCCGGGAACCGCGGCGACGTCGCCGGCACCGTCCGGTTCGAACACGTCGCGTTCAATCAGGACGACGAACCGCTGTACTCCGGTACGCGAACGGCGATGATCCGAAAACGGGGCTGACGGGAATCGTTCCCCGACTACGACGACTCAGACCACGCACGCGCCACGACAGACACACCACACCGACATGACCGACGTTCGACTCTGCCGCACGTTCCAGACCGCACCGGCCGCCGTGCCGAAAGACGACACGGCGAAGTACCTCCGCTCCGGCCTCGCCGCCGAGGGTTTCCAGGCGCCGGACTGGCTCGTCCCCGACATCGAGGACGGGACGGCGCCGGACATGAAAACCGAGGGGCTCGAGAACACGATCGACCTCGTTCCCGAGCACGAGTTCCCGGGCGAGATCTGGCCCCGCGTCGAGTGGAGCTACGACGACGAGGCGTTCCGCGAGCGAGGCCGCGACCAGATCGACGCGCTCGTCCGCGAGATCGGCGACGAGATCGACGGGGTGGTCGTGCCGAAGATCGGCCGCCTCGACGATCTGCAGCGTGCGGAGCGGGCGGTCGCCGAGGCCGAAGCCGAGTACGGCCGTCCGGACGGCTCGATCGGCCTCTCGATCATCGTCGAGACCGGCCGCGCCCGCTCGGATCTCCGCGAGATCGCCCGGTTCGGCGAGGACTCGAGACTGACCGCGCTCGTCTTCGGACCCGTCGATTACACGGCCGAGCTCGGCGGGCGCGATCTCGGCGACGGCCGCCCTCGCTGGGACGGCCTGCTCGAGGCGCTCTCGAACGAGGCGAGCGCGGCAGATCTGCTCTCGATCGGCGGCCCCTTCGACGACCTCTTCAAAGAGCGCGCCGGCCTGACCTACTACAACGCGGACGACTACGCCGATCAGGTCGAACACGAGGCCCGTCTCGGTCTGGACGGCTCCTGGTCCCTGTACCCCAAGCAGACGATCCAGGCCAATACGATCCACACGCCGACGCCCGACGAGCTCGAACGCGACGTCCACAAGATCGAGCGCTTCAACGAGGCGAAAGCCGAGGGGACGGGCGCGGTCACCATCGACGGCCAGATGGTGGACGAGGCGACGTTCAAGAACTTCCGAAACACGGTGGAGACGGTGCGCGCGATCGACGAGATTCGCCCCGGACAGACGGCCGAGCGGTACGACGAAGCCCTCCTCGAGCGCACCCGCCGGCTCGACCTGGCGTACCGCTGAGGGCCGTCTCGTACGGAGTCCATTCGGTGACGAGATCGACCGATAAAACGTTTTCCATCACGAATGTCTCGCCGGTAGTTTTACTACCCTCACCTGAGTATCCGTCTCCCGAGTTGACCGCGACGCATGGAGGGGGAACTCGGACGTCGATGTGTGCGCTGTGACGACGAGCCGGGCTTCAACCGGGCCGTTCTCGACGTCGTCGCCGGCGCGGAGGTGGGTGCGCTCTGTCGCAACTGCGAACTGGACGTGCTCGTCGAGCCTGAATCGTACGAGCGAGGGTCGCGCGATGGCGCCTGCGGCTGTCCCGGTTGCGACCGCGACGCCACGTTCGCGCTCCCGCGGTGGCTACCGGAGACGACGGTCTCGAACGGCGCGGTCGAATCGCGCGTCGATTACGGACTCGACGAGCATCCGCTCTCGCTCTGTGACGAACACTACGGCGACCTCGTCTCGGGCTCCTCGGTGCCGTCGACGCCGCTCGCGTCCGCAGCCGAACACCGGTAGATCGTTTGAAACAACCCTCGAGAGGGTTCTTTTCGGTGGGGTCGCGCGCCCGACCGAGCGTTTCCGATTTCTCTGGTCGTTCCCGACGGACCACCCGACAGCGTTCGCCGAGCGATCGACAGACCAACTGACGGCGTCCGCCGAACGGTTGTGATCGATTGCGCTCGCACGCGCAACGACAGGAGCTGTTATCGACGGCGCTCATCGGATCTCTGGGCCGCGACTCGTCGGAGTTACATTGCTTCGTGATCGCCGCTCCTCACGTCCGTTCGTCGCAGAAGCGGTGGGGATGGGATTTGAACCACGGTCACACGACCTCGCTTCGCTCGGCTGCGTGCTCCCTGATTCCAATCCCATCGAACGCAACCGTCGCTCACGGAGTGTTCGCGACGGTGACGGTGGGGATGGGATTTGAACCCATGAGGCCTTCCGGCCACCTGCTCTCAAGGCAGGCGCGTTGGTCCGCTCTGCCACCCCACCTCGTTCGAATCTTTCCCGTCCGATCCAAAAGGGTTGTCGGTCGGCCGTCAGTCCCTCGAGATCGATCGCCCGTCCGCGGTCTCGAGTTCGAGTTCGTCGACCGTCGCCGCGGTCGATTCCGGAACCGGTCGCCCCGCCGCCCGCCAGGCCTCGATCGCGACGATCGTCGCGGCCAGCCCGCGCTCGTCCGCGATCGTCGGAACGGTCGGCGCGAAGCCGACGGAGTGACCGGCGTCGACGCCGCGACGGGCCAGCCGCGAGAGCGTCGGCTGCTCGTACGCGTCCGCGAAGTCGATCGGTTCCGAGAACGCCGACAGGTAGTTCGATCCGGCGCCGTCGGGACCCAGCACGACCTCGTGGCGGCGCATGGACATGGCGACTCCGTCGATCTCGGTGCGACGAATCAGCGCGGCGGTCGGCTCGAGAACGGCGACGCTGGAGGCGTCTTCGCGCTCCAGCAGGTGCGTGACGGTGTTACCGATCCTGGCGGAGGGGGTCGATCCCACCTGCCGTTCGAACCGAACGTCCTCGAGGTCCGCGAGCGCGTCCTCGATCATCGATCGGCACGCGGTTTCGGGGTCGCCGACGGATACCGAGTCGGGGAGGGTTTCATCGTCACGGTAATTCACCAGTAACTCCCCGCCGCTCATGGCGACGGCGCTGACTGCGTCGGCCGCGGCGGCCCGATAGAGGTCGGCCGCCTCGGCTTCGGAGACGACGTCCGCCGCGGCGAGCGACCGGCAGGCGAGCCCGTCGACGGGCGGGTCGACGGGGACGACGACGATCATGACGGTGGATGGGTGGTGAGCACCCTTGAACGCGACGCTCTCGCGTAATCGACCTCGATCCGACTACGGCTCCGATCGGCCCGCTCCGATCGGTCCGATTCGAGTCGGACGAACCGTGGGAACCGGCGCTGACGCGGGTGCGGGTCGGGTGAATTAAGGCGTCCCGCTTCGAGAACGAACCATGGTCGAACGAACGCTCGCGGGCGTGTTCGGTGTGCTATCCGTCGTCGCGTTGATCGCGCTCGGCGCGTACGGTTTCGTAGACGGCTACGTTCTGGACGTCCCCGGGGACGCGCGCCCGGCGGCTTCGTTCGTGACCCTGATCGTCGCGGCGGCGTTCGTGGCGGGCCTCTCGGCGATCGGCGCCCGGGGCGGCCGCGGGCTTCGGACGCCCTACTGGTGACCCGCTCTCGAACGGTCGCGGTTGCCGCTTACCGACGCCGGCGCCCCTTCGTCTGTCGATAGTCCGAGGCCATGAGCGAGGCGAACGCCTCGACCCACTCGTCGATCGCGTCGTCGCTCGCCCCACGGGGGTCGCGCATGGGGACGAGTTCGAAGCCGCGCCCGCGGATCGTCTCCGCGTGGCGGTCCGCGATATCGAGGTCGTCCGGATCGAGCGTGGTGTACTCGCTCGTGATCCGCTCCAGCGCGCGTTGGCCGACCGGGATCAGTATCTCGGGGTTGATCATCCGCACTTCGGCGTCGAGGTACGGCTCGCACGCCTCGATCTCCTCGGCCGTCGGCTCCCGATCCGGGTGCCGACACCGGGTGAGGTTCGTGAGGTAAACGTTCGCCAGGTCGGGGCGGGCGGGATCGCTCGTCAGGGCACACAGTCCGAGTCGTCCGAGGACGCGCTGGAGAGGTGACGGTTCGTCCTCGCCGGCGAAGGGAACGCCCGTTACGTCCGCGCGCGGGCCCGGACGCTCGCCGACGACCAGGAAATCCGCGGCGACGTCGCCGTAGCCGTGGGCGATCGCGGTTCGACAGTCGGCGAGTGCCGGACAGTTGCGACAGTCCTCGTCCATCCCGAACGGGTTCGACCGCGACTGCTGGGCCATCGGTGCTTCTCGGCGGGCGGCGCCCAAAAGCCCCTCGGCGTGACGCCCGACCCCGTGGCGGCGACCTGGTCCCCGTCGACGAACGAGTCCCGTGGCGAGAGTCGACAACCGCGGCGACGAACGGGTACCCCATCCGCGGGCGTTCGAGCCGCTAACCCGGTGTCCGCGCGAGTGCAGGGGCAACCAGGAGTGTCCTCACCGGACAACGGGGGGACGTGACGGATCCGGATTCGGCCGTCCTCGAATCCCGCGGGCGGGTCTACGACGAGCGGTCCCGCCGACCGATCGTCCTGGCCGGCTCCGTTCTCGGATTCGGCGTCGGCGGGCTCGTCGACGCGATCGTCCTCCACCTGGTCTTCCAGCACCACCACACGGTGTCGGGGTAGGTCGATCCGAACACGGTCGACGGACTCCGGACGAACGTCCTGGCGGACGGATTGCTCGCGTCGGCCGTACTGGTCGTCGTCCTGATCGGCGTCGGCCTCCTCTTCCGGGCCGCGGAGCGCCCGGATGCGCGCCTCTCTCGGCGTTCGTTCATCGGGGCGACGCTACTCGGGCGGGGGTCTTCAACGTGCTCGACGACCTCGTGAACCACCGACTGCTGGGCGCTCACCACGTCGTCCACGGCCCGGACCGGTTCTGGTGGAACACCGGGTTTCTGCTCGCGAGCGCCGTCCTGATCGGGATCGGCTGGTACGTCGTGCGATCGGATCCCGACGAGCGCACGTGAGGAGAGCGCTCGATCGAACCGCCGCTACCGCTCCAGCCCGCCGCGCTCTTTGACCTCGAGGATGAATTTGACGTTCCGGACGACGTCCTCGGGGCTCGTCTCCTCGTCCGCGTCGTAGATGTCGCTGACGCGGTAGAGGACGTTGGCCAGCTGCTTGCGCTCGCTGGAGTCGCCCCGGACGTCGTCGGCGATCTCGCGCAGGAGCGCGACGCGTTCCGGGTCGGGTTCGAACTCGTCGTCGGTCATCGGTCGGAATTGTCGCGCGTCGCGGACATTAATCTCCCCGTTCGCCGGTCGGGAGCGGTCCGTCGAAACGCGGGCGTCAAGGGGTGGTAGTCGATCCGTCGAAATGCGATCGTTGTGGAAGGCGATCGATCCGTCGGAACGCGATCGTTGAGGACGGTGATCGATTCGTTGTCGTCCGACCGTCGACGTTCAGTCGTCGGATTCCGTCGCGGCCGGCGGCGCCAGCGACTCGGCGATGGCGCGCCGGTGGACGATCCCGACGTTGTTCGCGACGCGTTCCGTGGCATCGGCGAACGCCGCCGCCGTCTCGCCCTCGCCCGAGAGGACGATCGGTTTGCCCTCGTCGCCGCCCGCGCGGACGGACGGATCGAGCGGGATCGAGCCGAGAAACGGCATCTCGTGGACGTCGGCGAACGACTCGCCGCCGCCGGCCCCGAAGATGTCGTGTTCGCTTCCGCAGTCGGGGCAGGCGAACGTCGCCATGTTTTCGAGCACGCCCAGGACGACGGTGTCGTGGCGGCCGAACATTTCGAGGCCCTTGCGCGCGTCGTCCAGCGCGACGTCCTGTGGAGTCGTCACGACCACCGCGCCCGTCACGGGCATCGTCTGGAGCATCGTCAACTGGGTGTCGCCGGTGCCCGGCGGGAGGTCGACCACCAGGTAGTCGAGGTGCCCCCACTCGACGTCCTCGGTGAGCTGGGTGATCACCTTGTGAACCATCGGGCCGCGCCAGATGACGGGATCGTCCTCGCCGACGAGAAATGCCATGCTCATCAGCTTCACGCCGTACTTTTCGGGCGGGACGAGCGTCTCGTCCTCGGTCGCCATCGGCGGCTCGTCCGCGTCCACCATCCGGGGGACGTTCGGTCCGTAGATGTCGGCGTCGAAGAGCCCGACCCTGGCACCCATGTCGGAGAGACCGGCGGCCAGGTTCACCGCTACAGTCGATTTGCCGACGCCACCTTTGCCGGAGGCGACCGCGATCACGTTCTTCACGTTCGGCAACACCGCCTCCGCCTGCGGCTGGTCGTCGCGGCCGGGGATGCTCGCCGAGAGGTCGGCGTCCAGTCCTTCGGCTTCGATGCGCTCGCGTACCTCGCCGGCCAGGGTCGTCTCGGTCGGCGAGTAGGGGGCCCCGAGCGCCAGATCGATCGAGACCGTCCCGTCGTCGACCGCGACGTCGTTGACGAGGCCCAGCGAGACGATGTCGTCCCCGAGGTCGGGGTCCTCGACTTCGCGAAGCAGGTCGCGTACCGCGTCGTCGTCCATGCCCGGACCTCCGGGCGCCTCGGTCGAAAAGGTTGTGTTGGCCGTGACGTTCGAGCCGACCGACCGGCCGGGAGCGACGAGGATGGGGAGAGCGGGACGCGTCGAGGCGCCGTCGACGACCGACTCACCGACGGAAGTCAAAGCGGGGCCCGCCCTCGGCCGGCGGATCGGGTTCGAGCTCGACGCCCCGCCGGAATCGGACGAAGTTGAGGTAGAACGGTCGCCCGCAGCCGTCGACCGTCTCGCCGTCGCGGTTCGTCGGCTCGCCGTCTTCCCCGCAACGCAGCGCGATCCCGTCGGCGGATTCTCGATCGGAGTCGTCGGGCGCGGCGTACTCCCAGCCCGGTTGTTTGCGGGCCGTCACCGACTTGTCGGCGAGGCGCGCCGGTCGCTCGAGCACGGTGATCGCGCCGCAGTGGGGACAGTAGTAGCTGACCTCGACCATCGTCTCGTCCACGTCGCCGAGGTCCCTAAGATTGCCGCCCGCCCGCGAAACCCGTCGGGTACCCGGAAGGCCTTTTGCCCGGACGGGTGATCCGGTAGGTATGATCGACGAAACGGCCGAGGAAATCCGGCAGATGCAGACCCACAGTTCCTCGGTGGTCGCCGTCAACGCGGCGCGCGCACTCGAGGAACTCCTCGAACGCGAGTACGCGACCGTCGAGGAGTTCCACACCGCGCTCGACCGAAACGCGAAGATCCTCAGGCGGGCGAATCCCTCCCACGCGTCCCTGCAGAACGCCCTCCGAAAGGTGGTCGACGAGGCGTCCGGGACGGAGAGCGACTCCGTCGAGCAAGCCCAATCGGTCGCTGGCGCGGTCATCGAGGACGTCGTCGCACGGATCGAGGCCGGTAAGCGTCGCGCGGCCGAGAACGCCGCGTCGGTCCTCGCCGGCGACGAGACGCTGCTCACCCACGACTACTCGACGACCGTCCTGGAGGCGATCGAACTCGCCACCGAAACGGGCGCCGAGTTCGACCTCTACGTGACCGAGGCTCGACCGCGATACATCGGCCGGAAGGCCGCCCGTCGGTTCGCCGCGATCGACGGCGTCGACGTCACGCTGATCACCGACGCGGCGGGCGGTCACCACCTCGCGGACTGCGACCGCGTCGTCGTCGGCATGGACTGCATCGTCGACGACGTGCTCTACAACCGCGTCGGCACGTTTCCGCTCGCCGCCGCCGCGGACCGTCGTGACGTCCCCGTCACCGTCCTCGGCGCTGCCTCCAAGCTCATCACCCAGGGATTCGTCTTCGAAAACGAGTACCGGCCCGCGAGCGAGGTGATGCTCGAACCCGCGGAGGGCTTCGACGTCTCTAACCCCGCCTACGACGCGACGCCTGTGGACCTCCTCGAGAGCGTGATCACGGACGAAGGCCGCGAGACGTTCTGAGATCGAGGGGAGGTCGGTCGGTTCGGTTCCCACGTTCTCTCTCGGTCGCGTCGATGCCCGCGCCCAACCTCGTCGATGGATCGGTTCTGGCCCAACCTCGTCGATGGATCGGTTCTGGCCCAACCTCGTCGATGGATCGGTTCTGCGCCCGATCTCTCCGTTGGACTCGGTCCCATCGTACTTTCTCTCCGGTCGGTGTGCGGTGGGTATGCGACTCGTGCAGCTGTACGTTCCCCACGGCGAGCGTGACTCGATCGTCGCCACGCTCGACGCCGAAGGGGTCGATTTCGGGATCACCGAGGAGACGGGCGACGGCAATTTCGAGGCGATCGCGTCGATCCCGGTCGCGCCGAAGGCGGTCGATCCGTTGTTGTCCCGGCTCCGGTCGGCGGGGTTGCACCGCGACTCCTACGTCGTGGTCCTCGCCGCGGAGACGATCGTCGCCGGACGGGAGGCCGATCCCGCCGATCGTTTCGAGGGCGCGCGGATATCGCGAGACGAGCTGCGGGCTCGCGCCGAAGAGCTGGCACCGGCCCTCTCGACGTTCCTCGCGCTGCTCGTGTTGAGCACCGTCATCGCGACGGCGGGCCTGCTGACGAACTCCGCGGCGACGATCATCGGGGCGATGGTCGTCGCGCCGCTGATGGGGCCGGCGTTGGCCGCGAGCGTCGGCGTCGTCGTCGACGACCAGGCGCTCGCCTCCCGCGGCGTCGTCCTCCAGGGACTCGGGTTGGTGGCCGCCGTCGCGACGGCCGCGCTCGTCGGCTGGCTGCTCAGGGGAACGGTTCTCCTCCCGCCCGGCTTCGACGTCACCGGCGTCCCCGAGGTGCGCGAACGGATCACGCCGACCGTCCTCTCGTTGTTTCTGGCGCTCGGATCCGGCGCGGCCGCGGTCGTCAGCCTCACGCGAAACGTCGGCTCCGTCCTGGTCGGCGTCGCGATCGCCGTCGCACTCGTCCCGCCGGCGGCGACGGCCGGACTGGGGATCGCCTGGGGACACCCGACGGTGATCCTCACCGCGGGGACGCTCGTACTCGTGAACCTGCTGGCGATCAATCTCACGGCGTTGCTCTTGCTGTGGTTTTCCGGATACCGGCCACACGGGCCGACGGACCTCGGCCGGACCGTCCGGACCGTGCTCTCGCGGACGGTCGTCATCCTCGTCGCCATCTCCTTGCTCACCGTGGTTCTCGCCGGCGTCTCTTACGGCACCTACCAGGTCTCGGCCGTCGAACACGACGTCGACGAGGAACTCGCGGCCATGAGCGAGGATGGCGCGTTCGACGAACTCCGATTTCACGAGGTCGAGGTCGCCTACGAACTCCACGACGTCTACGCGGATCGCGATCCGGCGGTGACCGTCCTCGTCGAGCGGCCGCCCGGGGAGGAAGTGCCGTCGGACTTCGCCGACGCGGTCCGCGAGCGACTCGAAGCGGCGACGGGAACGGAGCTGTCGGTCGCCGTCGAGCTGGTCGACACGCAGCGAAGCGGTTGATGGACGACCGGCCGCCCGCTCACCCCTCGGTCACCGATTTCGTGACCGGCGCGGCCCACGATACGGCGTTTCGGAGGACCTGCTGCACCTCGGGCTCGTGATAGATCGGATACGTCTCGTGGCCCGGCCGAAAGTAGAAGATGTGTCCCTTGCCGCGACGGTAGCAACAGCCGCTCCGGAACACCTCGCCGCCCGCGAACCAGCTGACGAAGACGAGACGATCGGGCTCCGGCACGTCGAACGGTTCGCCGTACATCTCCGTTCGCGCGAGTTCGATCGACTCGCCGACGCCGTCGGCGATCGGATGTCCGGGATCGACGACCCAGAGCCGTTCGGTCTCGCCGTCTTCGCGCCACTGGAGGTCGCACTCGGTACCCATCAAGCGCCGGAATATCTTCGCGAAGTGCCCCGAGTGGAGAACCACGAGTCCCATTCCGTCGAGTACTCGCTCGTGGACGCGATCGACCACCGCGTCCGAGACCTCGTCGTGGGCGACGTGTCCCCACCAGCAGAGCACGTCGGTTTCCGCGAGCACGTCGTCGGACAGGCCGTGTTCCGGCTCGTCGAGCGTGGCCGTCCGCACCTCGTGGTCGTCCGCGAGCGCGTCGGCGATCGTCGCGTGGATGCCGTCGGGGTACACGGCCGCGGCGTCGTCGTCCTCGCGTTCGTGTCGGAACTCGTTCCAGACGGTGACCGTGGACATGGTCGTCGGTCGCGGCGGACCGACTAATGTCGCGCGGTCCGACCTCGACCCGGGCGGAGAATAGAATCGAGTGTCGCGAGATTTCGTCCGCCCAGTACCAGTAAATCCCGTCAATATCGACGACTGTGTCCGGTTTGCGGGGATTAATATGGCACAACCCTTATTTCGATCCCCGACTCAAGTACCGTCGATGAACGCCCAGCACCGCCGCCCAACCTCCTCGAAATGGCCCGTTGATCGCTCGCCGTTCCCTCTCACGACCGATAAAGCGGGGGTTTACGCGTGATCGGCGCCGGTATCGGCGTCGGGGTCGTCGGCCTCGGCGGGATGGGCCACCACCACGCGAGAAACGTCCGCGAGCTGGGCGCCGACGTGGTCGCCGGAGCGGACATCTCGGCCGACGCGCGCGAGCGGTTCGCCGATGAGTTCGACGCCGAGGGGTACGACTCCCACGAAACACTTGTCGCCGACGAGCGCGTCGACGCGGTGATCGTCACCACGCCGAACCGGTTTCACGAGCCGATCACCGTCGCCGCGCTCGAGGCCGACCTCGACGTCCTCGTGGAGAAGCCGCTCGCGCACACGCTCGAGAGCGCAGAGCGTATCGCCGCGGCCGCGGCCGAATCGACGGCGAACGTGATGGTCGGATTCCACAACCGCCACGCGGCGTCGATGCTCCTCTTCGAGGAACAGAAGTCCCGCGGTCGATTCGGCGACCTGACCCACGTCGAGGCGAACTACGTTCGCCGGCGGGGCGTGCCGGGGACGGGATCGTGGTTTACGAACCCGGAACTCGCGGGCGGCGGCGCGCTCATCGACATCGGCGTCCACGCGCTCGATCTGGCGCTGTACGCGATGGACTTCCCGGACGTCGTGGAGGTCTCGGGCGTGACTCGATCGACGTTCGGCGACAGCGAGGACTACGCCGATCCCGAGGGATTCGGCGACGCCTGGGCGGGCGTCGACGAACCCTACGAGGTGGACGACTCCGTCACCGCGTTCGTCCGCTGTGCCGGCGGCGAGACGATCGTCCTCGACGCGGCCTGGGCGACGAACCGCGACCCCTGCATGGACTTCGTCGTTCGCGGAACGGACGCCGGCGCTCGATTCGAGATCGGCGACACCGACGTCTCGATCCTCGAGACCGGAACGGCCGGCGTCGACCACTTCGCGAACGTCGACCTGTCCGGTGATTCCACGATGACCGGCCACCGCGAACAGGACGAGCGGTTCCTCGAGTGCGTGGCGACGGAGACGGCGCCGGAGACGAACACGGTCGAGGAGGCCCTCGTCGTCCAGCGGGTCATCGACGCGATCTACGAATCCAGCGAGACGAACCGCGCGGTGTCCGTCGAGTCCGAACCGACGTCGGTGACGAACGGTGACGAGTTAGCGGGTGCACCGCGGATCCAGCGCCGATAACGCCGACCGCTCCGCGCGTACCATCCGAACGGAGCCGACGAGCGGGGTTCGTTTTCGTGCGACCTATCGCTGCTGACGCGAGAGGCTGGTTCGGACGACGCGTTTTCGGACGCGGCCGACCGACGCGTTTCGCGGGGTGTTCGACCGACGCGTTTCGCGGGAGGTCTTGGCGATACGTTTCGCGGGGTTTTCGTCCGACGCGTTTCCCGATGTGTCCGACCGACGCGTTTCCCGAGGAGTCCGACCGACGCGTTTCGCGGGAGGTCCTGACGATGCGTTTCCTGGGAGGTCCGAGCGACGGCCGGTCCCCGGAATCGGCGGACGGGTCGGATTGGGACCCGCACTCGATCGAATACGATGGCGGCGGCTGACGAATCCGGCGACCGCAAGAATGGGTCTCGGCCGTGAGTTCAGATGACTTCCTCGAAGTCGTGGTGGCCGTGGATGTCGACGCCCTCGCCGGTGATCTCACAGAGGAAGACGCCGTTGCCGGATCCGGTGTCGCGCTCGGCGGCGGACTTGATCCCGCGTGCGGCGATGGTGGTCGCCTCGTCGTTCGAGAGTCCCTCCTCGTAGGCCTGCTCGAGGTGGCCGTAGGCCAGTTGCATCCCGGATCCGGTGACGGTGTACTCGTCTTTCATGACGCCGCCGGCCGGGTCGATGCTGTAGACGTGGCTGCCCTCGTCGTCGACGCCGCCCAGGATGGGGTGGATGGCGAAGAACGGACCGCCGCGAGCGAAGTTTCCGGCCAGCGTCGCGAGCGCATCGATGCTCATATCGCTGCCGCGGCGGGCTTCGTAGAGGTTCACCTCCGCGCGGAGGCTGGAGATGAACGACTGGGCGCCGCCGACGCTGCCGACCATCGTGAGCGCGCCGGTCGGATGGATCTGTTCGACCTTCTGCACGTTCTTGTTCGAGACGAATCGTCCGCCGAGGCTCGCGCGCATGTCGGTCGCGATGACGACGCCGTCTTCGGTCGTGATGCCGATCGTCGTCGTGCCCGTCTTGTTCACGTTGTCGAGTTCGGACCGGCTGAGATCGGTCTGGGGCAACGAGCCGAGCTCCGGGCCGTACGGATCGGTGTCGTCGGTCAATCGATCGGCGGTTCCCGAGAAGTCGTCGACGTTGGGCGTACGCATTATCGGTCACTAACGGTCGGGACGGTATAAAACACCGGCGGTCGCGGCGGTCGGGGCGACTCGCCGAACCGCTGGCGAAGGGGCGATACCTCCCGGTTTTCGGAGCAGGCTCCGGTGTTGGTCTCGAGCGCGCGGGAAGGCCGCTCGCAGCAGGAGGCTCACTCGTAGCCGCCGGGCCGTCGCTCACACCGTCGGTACTATCCGGGCGGGACGGTCGTCGGGAAAATACGTGATCAGTAATTCACGATTGCGAGGCGGTGTTCTCGTACGCGCTCTCGACCCGCACGAGGAGGCGGTGGACTGGCAGCGTCAGGCCGACCTGCCGGGTCAGTAGTGCGATCGGCAGCGCGGCGATGCCGACCAGGATGCACAGCTGGTACAGGGCGAACAGCGTTGCGCGGTGGACGCGGGATATCATCGGGGTGTGCTCGGCTCTCAGCGGCAGGGGATACATAAACCTTCTTGCTCGGCGATCATTTATCACGATCTTACACGACGAATTAGGTCGACGCAGTCTGTCGATTCAAGTCCAGTTGTAGCCGACGCAACTTGACGTTCACTCGAGTCGGAATTCGGTTATCCCGACGGGAATCGACCCGATCGTTCCTCGTAAGTTATCGCCATCGTTCGCTTCACGTGCGCGCCGGCGGTCGTGTCGGGCGCGTTCGGCGAACCCTCTCGATTCACCGCCGATTCCGAGGCTGTCGAATTATTCGGACCGCTCGAACGATGCGAACGAACCCGCGAGCACCCCGAAGGCGGAGTACTGGGACCGAATTCGGTCCCCGGTTTCTCCGCGCGCGGAAACCGCAACATAAGTGGGGGGTCGGGCAGACGTGTGCGTATGAGCAACTACTTGGTCGGGATGGAAGCCGCGTGGCTGGTCCGCGACGTCGACGGCGTCGACGACGCGATCGGCGTAGCGGTCAGCGAAGCCGGGAAGCGACTGAACGCCGCCAGCATGGAGTACGTCGAGGTCGAAGTGGGAGCGACCGGTTGTCCCGCGTGCGGGGAGCCGTTCG
The DNA here is from genome assembly GCA_007119345.1 of Halovivax sp. GTDB lineage: Archaea > Halobacteriota > Halobacteria > Halobacteriales > Natrialbaceae > Halovivax. The sequence goes on along the minus strand of SKPV01000239.1, from coordinate 17,674 downwards.
ACTCGGCGTTCATCGCGGCGGAGACCGGGCTCGTCGGTCTGGCCCTCGAAATGGAGGTTTTCAACGCCGACAGCGAGGAGCACGCCTCCAGGATCGCAAAGAGCGAGGTCGGCGGAGCACTTCGGGACGTCCCGCTATCGGTCGTCGAGGTGTTCGAAACCGACGGGAACGGAGAAGACTGATCGCGCGGGGCCGGTCGTACCGGCCGGACCCAAACACCTTTCTATAACCCGTGGTTATGTGCCCGTATGGAACTGCCCACGCCCGCGGACCTGCGCCAGCGGCGAACCGACCTCGAGCTGACCCAGAGCGAACTGGCCGACCGAGCCGACGTCTCCCAACCGCTGATCGCCCGCATCGAGGGCGGCGACGTCGACCCGCGACTGTCGACGCTGCGACGGATCGTCACCGCGCTGGACGAAGTCGAGGGGGGCATCATCCGCGCGGCGGACCTGATGAACGAGGACGTCGTCAGCGTCTCCCCCGACGACTCGGTCAGCGAAGCGGCGCGCAAGATGGAGGCGGAAGCGTACTCGCAACTCGCCGTCATCCAGGACGGCACCCCCGTCGGTTCGATCAGTCAGAGCGAACTCGTCCACCTCGACGAGGCCGACCGGGACGAATCGGTCGAGGCGCACATGGCCGAGAGCTTTCCCACGGTTTCGAAGGACGCCTCGCTGGACGAGATCAGCAATCTCCTCGATCACTACAAGGCGGTGATGATCACGGAAGCGGGCAGCACCGTCGGCATCATCACGGAAGCGGATCTCGCGGCGCGGCTCTCTTGATCGGTGTGACGCGACCGCGCCCGGCCCCGGCACGCACCGTCGGGACGGCGATTCGAGAGCCCAACTGACGATCCTCGGGGCGTCCGCGCCGGGAGTCCCAGGCCCCGATCTCGAACGACGCTTCGTCGAGACGGTGACTGGTGCTCGAGTGCACCGTCCGGAACTCCGCCCGCGCCCGAATCACGGGATCCAGAACGGCGTCGGTCGGCATTCTCGTCACGGGACGCCGAGCGGATTCCGCCCGCGTGTCGGCGTCGACCGCGCCGGGATACTCGCCGTCGGGTTCCGTTCGCTGACCGGCGTGACGAGTCGATCGACGGACCTGTGGGGGCGAACGGTGCAGCGTCCACCGCTTTCGATGCGAGCGGCTGGTCGGGCGAGACCGCACCCGTCTCCAGCCGGTCGAACGGCGAGCGAATCGAGTTCGCCGTGGTTCAGCGAACCGGGGCTCGATCCTACCCGTACACCTCCACCCGCCGTCTCGCAATCTGCACCCGGTAGTTGCCGACCGAGAACGCGACGCGGAGGTCGCTCCGCGCCGCTCGCTCGCCGACCATCGTATCGAGCGCATCGGGATCGACGTGGTCGAAGAGGCAGATGCCGCGATCCGCCGGAAGCGCGACCGGATCGACGTTCTCGGCGTCAGCGATCGCATCGACGACCGCGGCGCCGACGGTCGGGTAATCGTCGATCGGCCGCTGGGTCACTCGCGTGTAGTCGTTCGGCGACGCGTCGTCCGAGATCATTCGGACCACCGGTAGCGTCGAGGGTCGTCGGGCGTCACGTCCGATATCGATTCTCGCACCATCAGTCGGCCTCGCTGTCGTCGATCCGGTCGTCGGCTTCGCGATCGCCGACGACGAACGCCGTCGTCCTCGCCGTCCCCGGTTCGATCGTCGCACCCTTCGCCGCGGTAGCACCACTTTGTGATAACGTCATACGGCACCGTAGGGTGGTTGACCGATTCAAAAATACCCCGAGTCCGTTCGTACGGATCGATCATCCGATGACGAATTCCTGGTCCGAGTCGAACCCGCGGTCTCGGGGAATCGGATACGACGACGGATACGTCGCGGAGCCATCAGATCGGTGACCGATTTTCGACGGCCCCGAGCGGCCTATTCGCGATCGGACCCGCGCGTTCGAAGGTGCTGGTGGATCTGAGTGTGACTATCTGCTCTGCAGACCGTAATTCGTCGTTACTCGCCGTCTGCGCCGTTCAGACCGTCACGGATTGTGAGGGGAAACGGTCCCGAACGTTTTCGAACGGTCAGCCGGTTCGGGGGCGAACGCCTCGGCGGATCGATTGCAGGCCCCGTCGCTTCACGGGTTCGATCGGTAGAACCCTTCCCGCCGTCTTCGATCGCGTTCGAGGCGCCCTCCACCGACTGTACCGAACGCGAGCGTATCGACCGGTCGGCACGAGGTCGCGACCGGGCGCGGTCGACGGCTGGACGCCGGTCGTCCCGACTCGACGGAACCTCGAGCCCGGGGCGAGGGCGCGAACGGCGAGCCCGTTTTAACGCCTCCGACGTGGAAGGAACCGAGTGGGATGGATCGAGATCGGACGCTGGATACGACGCGCAGGAAGCTGATGCGAGGCGCACTCGCGGCGGGAGTAGCCGGGGCGGTCGCCGGTCGAGCCGCGGGAGCGGACGAGTCTGGATACCCCGAGGGGACGCCTCCGGTCCGCGGACGACCGGTCGACGATTCCCGGGCGGCCGATTCGTGGCCGATGCGCGGGGCCGGACCGAAGAATACCGGTCACGCCCCGTCGGCGGCCGGTCCGGCTGGCGACGTCTCCGCGCTGTGGACATTCGAGACCGGCGATTGGGTCGCCAGTAGTCCCGCTGTCGCGGACGGAACCGTGTACGTCGGTTCGGCCGACGGGAACGTCTACGCGCTGGACGCGGCCGGCGGTGGCGACCGATGGTCGTTCGAGACCGACGGCGAGGTGATAAGCAGTCCCGCCGTCGCGGACGGGACCGTCTACGTCGGCTCCTACGACGGGACCGTCTACGCGCTGGACGCGACCGACGGAGCCGAGCGCTGGTCGTTCACCACGATCGACTGGGTCGAGAGCAGCCCGACCGTCTCCGCGGACGCCGTCTACGTCGGTTCGGACGACGGGACCGTCTACGCGCTGGACGCGGCCGACGGCGACGAACGGTGGACTTTCGAGACCGGCGACAGGGTGGTGAGCAGTCCCGCGGTCGCGGACGCGACGGTCTACGTCGGCTCGAACGACGGGACCGTCTACGCGCTGGACGCGGCCGGCGGCGACGAACGGTGGACCTTCGAGGCCGACGGAGCGGTTTCCAGTAGCCCCGCCGTCGTCGATGGAACCGTCTACGTCGGGTCGACCGACACCAGCGTGTACGCGCTGGACGCGGTGGCCGGCGGCGAACGGTGGTCCTTCGAGACCGGGGGAGCGGTGACCAGCAGCCCCGCGATCGCGGACGGGACGGTCTACGTCGGCTCGGACGACGGGACCGTCTACGCGCTGGACGCGGCCGACGGCGACGAACGGTGGACCTTCGAGACCGGCGACAGGGTGGTGAGCAGCCCCGCGGTCGCCGCCAACACGGTCTACGTCGGCTCGAACGACGAGACCGTCTACGCGCTGGACGCGGGCGGCGGCGACGAACGGTGGACATTCGATACCGACGGGTGGGTGGTCAGCAGCCCCGCTGTCGCGAACGGGACGGTCTACGTCGGTTCGAACGACGGGACCGTCTACGCGCTAATCTCGACCGATGCGGACGGAGGTTAGGACGCCGCCGCGTCCTCGATCAAGCCGATCCCCCACTCCACCTCCTCCGGCGTCAGACCGCTCCTGCCGTTTCTCCGAACCTGGCTCCAGCGCGCACTTGCAGACGGCTCCACATCCCGTCCCAGTTCCTTCTCGAGGGACGAACGGTCGAGTAGCAGACCGTTCGTCGCCCTCGTTCCAGCGACGGGCGGCCGATCAGCCCAGGCCTCTGACGAGCGATCCGAAGACTGGAAGGGCGAGGGCGGCGCCGACGGTGAGATAGATGACGGGCCGCATCGCCAGCACGTCGCCGAGCGATCCACCCACGGTGAGCGCGAAGACGCTCAGGACGAGCGCGCCGAATCCGAGCCCGAAGAGCAGGCCCCGACGGAGCGAGGGCGCGACGAGCCCGACGAGCGCGCCGCCGAGTACGAGACCGAACCAGTGCACCCAGGTGAGGGAGAGGCCCACTGCCACGGCGCCCGCGAGGGCTAGGGGGTGATCGCGCGGATGCGTTCGCGCCCGGTCCACCGTCGCACCGCCTCGGTGGCGGACCCGTGCCAGTTTCGACGCCGATCCGTCCCGTTCTCGCTCGTCGGATCGTTCCTCGACGGTCATTCCGATCCCTCCCGGAACTCGACGATCACGTCGCCGTCCACCTCGAGCGGGATCGAGCGGTACTCGCTGTCGACCCATCGCTGGAACTGGTCGCCGTAGTGTGGCGAGAAGTAATCGCCCGAATTACCTCCCGGCAGGATCGCTCGATTCTCGTCGCCGGGTACGGCGAGGAATCTGATGCTCGCACCGACCGCCGACTCGACCCGGTAGTTGTTCACCGTCGTCCGCGAGCCGTCGGCCGGTCGGGCCGAGAGATTGAGGAACGGCGCCTCGGCGCCGAACGGGTGCTCGATGGGGGCGGTGGTGTTGTAGTCGCCGTGCGTCTCCCACCCCTCTTCGTCGAGCTCGTCGAGCGTGTCCTCGAGCGCCGCGATCATCGTCTCCTCGCGAGACCGGTCGGCGAAGAACGCGCTGTCTCCGGAAAGCGTGGCGACCACCCAGTCGTTCGGATAGTACGATTCGTCGAGTCCCGCGTCCTCGAACGCCGGCTCGCAGATGGCTTCGACGAACCGATCGAACCATCGCGCGAAGAGCAGGGCGGCGCGGGAATCGCGTTCCATCTCGTAGGCCCACTCGTCGAGCGTCTCGGCTGCATCGACGAGTCGCTCGTCGTCGTCCCCGTGAGCGTCGACCGCGGTCACGAGGTCGGGGACCACCCGCTCTGCTCGCCGGTCCCGGACGTCGGTCTGGAGCGCCTCGTGGAACGCGAAGTCCGTGGGGTCCCCTCCCTCGACGACCTCGTCCAGAACCTCGTAGATCCGCGCGCCGCGATACGGCGAGGCGAAGCGGGTCCCGATGTAGTGGTCGGGCTCGTCCGCGAGCCGCTGGTTGGCCGTCGCGAGCGCGTCGGGATCGATCGCGTGCGGCTTCTCCTCGAACGGCACGAACCCGTCCCAGGAGGACGTCCCGTAGGGCGTGAACCCCTCCCACTCGCCCTCCCCTGTCGAGCCGTCGAAGATCCGGTCTCCGTCGACGACCTCGCCGTCGACGGTGCGGATCGGAATTCGACCGGTCGCGTAGTACAGCGTGCGGCCGTCCGCGTCCGCGTAGACGAAGTTCTGAGTGGGTTCGTCGAACCGCTCGAGCGCGTCGAGGACGTCGTCGAGGCCCTCGCTGCGACAGATGTCGTAGATCGCTTCCGAGGTGCGGGTCGCGGTGAGACCCGTCCACGCCACCCCCACGCGGCGACCCTCCCGCTCGATCACGGGGCCGTGAACGGACTTCGTCACGGCGACGGTCTCGGACTCCGCCCCGGCGACGTCGATCTCGCGTTCCTCGCGGTCGAACTCGCGCCACTCGCCGCGGTAGCGGTACCGGTCGCCGGTCTCGTCGACCTCGTACTCGTAGCAGTCGAGGACGTCCGCCCCGACGTTCGTGAACCCCCAGGCGCCGCGCTCGTTCGCCCCGATGACGACGAACGGAACGCCGGGGAACGTGAACCCGCGGACGTTCGCCTCGGGCGTCACCACGTGCTGTTCGTACCAGACCGGCGGCGTCATCAACAGCAGGTGCGGATCGTTGGCGACGAGGGGTCGACCGCTCTCTGTGTACTCGCCGGAGACGACCCAGCTGTTCGAACCGACGCCGGTCGGCGACTCGAACCGCGAGAGCCAGTCCGCGAGGGCCGCGCCGTCGCGCAGATCGTCGGCGGGCGATTCGCCGTCGCGGACGGCCTCGCCGCCGGCCGAATCGTCGTCTGTCCCGTTGCCGCCGCCGGTTCCATTGTCGCCGTCGACCGAATCGCCGTCCGTGTCGTCGCCGTCTCCACTCGCGCCCCCGACCTCGCCGAGTGCGTCGTCGCCCTCGCGAAGGATCGGACTGCCGTGGTCGAGAAACGGCGGAAACAGCTCCTCGACGACGTCGTCTCCGAGTTCGTCGGCGATCTTCGCCCGCCGGAGCTCTCCGAAGTCGCCCGTCAGATTCCAGGCGATCTGCTTGGCCATCAGCATCGCGTCCGTCGGCGTCCAGGGGTCGGGCTCGTACCCCAGGAGTTCGAACTCGAGCGGGAGCCGCTCGTTCTCCATGGCTGCGGTCACGCCGTCGGCGTAGGCTTCGACCAGGGGCGCGTGGTCAGTGTCCTCGAGGCCCGCCCAGGTGGCCTCGGCGGCGCCGACGAAGTCCATCCGCACGTGGAACTCGTCGGACTCGAGGGTGGCCGATCCCGCCAGCTCCGACAGCTCCCCACGCATCTGTCGTCGCTGGACGTCCAGCTGGAAGAGGCGATCGAATCCGTGAACGTAGCCGACGGCGAAGTACGCCGCCGCTTCGTCGTCCGATTCGACGTGCGGAACGCCATCGTCGTCGCGCCTGACCGCCGCCGGGCCGTAGGGACTCTCGACACGCTCGCTCAACCGGCGATCGGCGGCGCGCCAGGCGTCCCCCGAGAGCGGCGCGAATCGATCCAGCAGGGTCCTCGCGTCGGTTGCGGTCAGCCCAACGACGCCGCCCACCAGCACCGTCGCCAGGACGGCCCGGCGCGAAATGCGTTCGCTCACGGTCGTTCCTTACAGCGAGGCATCTTAATCGTCACTCCGTCAACGTCGCGTCGCTCGACCATATACGCCACTCCGTTAGCGTCGCGTCGCTCGTCCGGATCGTCGATCCGTGCTCGCCGCATCTCCGGCGTCTCGAGTAATATTCCGTTACGTCGCTCGCGAACGGCGCTCCCGATCGACCGATCGCCGAAAACGGACCGTTTGGACTCGAACGAACTGACGGACCCATGGTCGGGGTTCTCCAATATCGCCCCAGTGACACACACCGGTCCGCACTCGCATCGAATGCATCGACCGAGGGACGGCCGGAGACCGATCCCGCGAGGCGTTCTCGATACCGTCGGCCGCTCGCCGGCCGGCCGTGAACGAGTCGTCCGATTGAGGATCGCTCCCGCGTGCGCTCTCGTGGCCCCGGACCCCCCGGCAAATCCCGGGTGAGCGGAGGTGGCCAACGATCGCGGCGAACTCGGGGACGCCCGCGATCGGAACGCCGCGAGAGCTCAGGCGGTGCGTCGCAGGGTCGCCAGCATCGAGGGTCTCGTCCGGCTCCCGACGGTTTGTACGGCACCCCCGGACGTTCTCCTCGGTGCGGCGCTCGTCGCCGGCGCCGGCATCGGCGTCTCGCTTCTCGACGTCGCCGGTCTCTCGATGGCGTCGATCTTCCTCTTCGCCGGCGTCTCGACGTTCCTCGACGAGTCCGACTCTTCCGGCATCGAATCGGAGCGACTCGTCCGCACCGTCGAGCCCTCTCGACGCGCGACGGTGCTGCTCGGCGGCGCGTTCCTCGCGACCGGCGTGGTCGTCGCGGGCGCCTCGACGGGCGTCACCGGGGCCCTCGTGGCCGGGTCCCTCGCAGTTGTCGTGGTCGTCGCGGAGGGTCGGACGTCGGACGCGCCGGTCGGCGTGCTGTCGCGGGGCGGGACGCGAGCGCTAAACGTCCTCCTCGGCGTCACGGCCGGGATGGGCGCGGCCGGCGTGTCCTCGAGCGACCTGCCGGGGACCGCGATCGTCGTCCCGCTCGTGATCGGCGGGTACGTCTCGACCGTGGTCGCGATCTCGCCCGTCGAGACTGCCGGTAGCGATCGCCGCGCCATCGCGACGGCCGGCGCCGCCGTCGTGTTCGCGGTCGTCGCGCTCGGCTGGTTCCTCGTCTGGATCGACGCGGGACCCCTCGAGCTGGTTCTGTCGCTCTCCCTGGCGGCGGCGTTCGCCGGATTGGTCGGCCGAGCGATCCTTCGCGCCTACGCGGAACCGGTGTCCGTCGTGGTCGCACCGGCGGTCGGTACCGCCCTGTTCGGGCTGGTTCTGCTGGAGGCGGCGTTCGCCGTCGCCGGCGGCGTCGAATGGGCGCTGGCGATCGCCGCGTTCGGCTTTCCCTTCGCCGTCCTGTCCCGTCGGTTCGCCGTCCGCTAACTCGTCGGTCGCCCCGTCCCGACGCTCCGCCGTCTGCTGGTCCGACGATCTATCGGCGCCAGATCCCCGGGCAATTCGCTCGGAGGGGTGCGCTTATTCTTCCTCCTCTTCGTCTTCGTCTTCGAGTTCCTCCTCGTCGATCTCGTCGTCGGGCCTCGCGCCCTCCAGCGTGAGCGTGAGCTCTTCGTCCCCCTCGAGGGTGATCTCGTCACTGACCTCGTCGAACTCCTCTTCGAGGCTGGTGACGGTGATCTCGTACTCGGCCTCGTAGAGCGCTTCTTCGAGCGTTCCGTCCTCGATCACCTCCGAATCGAAGTGGTACGCCGGGATGGTCCCCTCGTCGGGGACGACCGATCCTTCGATGAAGTGCGAGACCGCCTCGCCGTCCTCGTTCTCGAAGTGGAGCGTGAGCGTGTGTTGGTCGAGGTCAGCGAAGGCGAACTCGTCGCCGTCGGCGTGTTCGACCTCGCCGCGCATCTCCTCGGGGTGGAACGGACAGTGGTAGGCGACCATCTCCTCGGTGGCCTCGAACTCGAACGTCTCGGTTTCTCCCTCCGCTTCGAGCGTCTCGCCGCGTTCTATCTCCTCGTCCTCCTCGTCGAGGAGGGCGAAGGCGTGCTCGACGTCCTCACAGTTCTCCCACTCGAGGACGTAGCTCTCGCCGGCTTCGAGCGCGAGCGTCGGATTTTCCTCTTCCGCGATATCGTCCGGTTCGACGCCGCTCCAGCCTTCCGTGCGGGCCGTCAGGACGAAGTCCGGTTCCGCTTCCTCCTCCTCCTCGTCGGCCGACGCGAGGCCGGCTAACGAGCCGGCGAAGCCGGTCGCGGCGATCGTCGCCAGGACGCTCCGTCGCGCTCGTGCGAGCCGCGGACCACCGCCGCGCTCCGAATCGCTTTCGTCGCTCGGCTGTCTGTGTGCCATAGGACAATCGACAGTGGCAAACGCGGCGAATAAACCCGACATACCGTTGTCCGAGGAAAAGGACGGCTACGATTCGCGATTCGATCGTCGCGTTCCCCGTCCCTTGCCGGTAATCGACGTTCAATCGCAGCCGTCGTCGACACTCGCCGGGGTTCGTTGGAGTGCTGTCGGAGGACCGATAAAACCGGGTTCAGCGAACGGACGTGACAAATTGGATTTTGCATTTCGCCGAGAGGTGGTCCCGACTTGCGGCCGGTTGGGGGAGCCTCGCTTCGGGGGGACGATCGCGCTCGTCCACGAGCACGTCCTCGGCAGATCGATGCCGGAAGCGGTTGGACGCATTCGGTCGCCGTCGGGGTCGGTGAGGACACCTCGGCGTGACCCGGCCGATGGCTACTCACGCACGATCCGTTCGATCGGTGGTGCGGACGAATCGTTCGGATCGTGTTCTCGGTGCACCGAGGTCTTGCGGGTGAAAGCCTTTCGCCGGCGACGGCTCCGAAGCGAGTACTGAGCGTCGGAGGGGGCGCGGATCGTCGGAGCGAGTACTGAGGGTCGCAGGTCGCCCTGGCGTGACTCGGCTGAAGCGTCTCGGCCCTGGGATAGCCCCCGCAGAGTCCACTCGCCCGAACCGTTATCGTTCGAACGACCGAAGATCCAACGGAGCGATTCGCGAATGGCAAGGGATTCCACGGACGACGCCTCGTTGCGGGAGTTCGCCGAGGAACTGCTGCGTTTCGATACGACGGACGGGAACGAGCGACCGGCCCAGGAGTGGGTCGAGGACCGCCTGCAGGAATTCGGGTTCGAGACGTACACCTGGACGGCTGACGGGGAAGCGCTGGGAGCGCATCCGTCCTTTCCGGACGATCCGGCCCCGGCGAGTATCGAGGATCGGCCCAGCGTCGCCGGCGTGCTGGAATTTGGGGACCCGGACGCGGGACCGACGCTCGCGTTCAACGGACACGTCGACGTGGTGCCGGCAGACCGGGGGCGCTGGACGAGCGACCCCTTCGAACCGACCTGGGACGGTGACGAGCTCACAGCGCGCGGCGCTGCTGACATGAAGTGCGGACTGGCCGCTGGCATTTTCGCGGCGCGAGCGCTTCGTGATTCCCACGGAGACCGCGAACGTCGCGAAGTTCGCGAGACTGGGCCCTCCGACGCGGACCGCGATCCCGCGGACGAGGGCGCGGCATTGAACGGTCGGCTCGTCGTCGAGAGCGTCGCGGGCGAGGAGGAAGGCGGCGTGGGGGCCGCGGCGGCCGCGCTCGACTCCCCGTACCCGTTCGACCGGGACGCGGCGATCGTGATGGAGCCCACCGAGCTCCGGCCGGTGGTCGCGACCGGCGGGAGCCTGATGGCGCGGCTGACCGTGGCCGGCCGATCCGCCCACGCAGCGCGCGCGTGGCGCGGCGAATCCGTCTTACCACACTTCGATCGGATTCGGGACGCGTTCGACGAGCTCGCGGCCGAGCGGAGCGAGGCGATCGACCATCCGCTGTACGACCGGTTCGACGATCCGACCCCGACGTCGATCGGAACGGTCGACGCGGGGTCGTGGGCCTCGACGGTCCCCGCCGCTCTCGAGGCCGAGTACCGGATCGGTGTCGGTCCGGACGAGACGGTGGCCGACGCGGAGGCGGCCTACCGGGCGCGTCTGGACGAGGTCGTCGCCGGGGACGACTGGCTCGCCGACCATCCCCCGACGTTCGAACGGTTCTCGATCCAGTTCGAGCCGGCGGAGATTTCGCCCGACGAACCCGTCGTTCGGGCGTTGCAAGCGGGAATGCGCGACTGCGGGCTGGCGGGGACGACGCCGCTCGGCGAGACGTACGGCGCCGACTCGCGCCACTACGTCGATGCCGGGATTCCGACCGTCCTGTTCGGCCCGGGATCGGTGGATCAAGCCCACTTCCCCGACGAAACCATCCGGTGGTCAGACGTGACGACGGCGGTGGACGTACTCGCGGCGACCGCCGAGCGATTCCTGCGTCGTGACTGATCGGGCGATACTCGTCGATCGGACGCTGACGGCCGGACGCGGCCGCCGACTCGTCTCGACGGACCGACCCCGGGCCGACCCGCCACGTCGGTCACCGGTTCGGAGGGGACGTCTCGTCCGTCCGCGCTTCCGTCGGACCGTCACGCCGATCGGTGAATTATCCGTCTTCGCCCGGTAGCCGTGTCGTGAGCGTCATCGCCGAGTTCACGATCCCGGCGGAGGCCTTCGCCATCGACCGGGCGTTCGAGACCGGTCCGGCCGTGACGATCGAGGTCGAGCGGTTGGCGACGCACAGTCGCGAGTGGGTGATGCCGTTTCTCCGGGTGAGCGCCGACGACCCAGAGTCGGCGACGGCGGAACTGCGCGAGGATCCGTGCGTCGAGGATTCGACCGGACTCGATGTCGTCGAGGAGGCGAGTTGCGCTAACGGCCAGCGGAACGAGGACGTCCGGAGGTTCGTCGGCCAGATCGTCAACAAGCACGGTATCGTGCACGAAGCCGAAGCATCGGGAGAGACGAATTCCATGCGGGATCGACGGTGCGCTACGGCGTTCGCGTCTCGACACGGGTCCGACTCTTCGAATCGGCGCCCCGGTCGTGCGTCGCGGTGCACGACCGCGACCGCGTTACCCGGACGGCGATCGCATCGACGGGGGACGATGCCCCGTTTCCCGGAAACCGCTCCGTCGCGATCGACCACTCCCTCGCCACACCCCGTCGAGTATCGGCGGTCCGTGGGTCGTCTCCCGGCGTCCTCGGACGGCGTACAATTACCCGGCTGGACGGTGAACGTTCGACGATGACCGATACCTTCGTCGTCGTCGGCGGCGACGCGGCGGGAATGTCCGCCGCAAGCAAGGCGAAACGGGACGACCCGGACCTCGAGGTCGTCGTCTTCGAACGCGGGCGGTGGGTCTCGTACGGCGCCTGCGGGCTTCCCTACTACGTCAAGGGCGAGATCCAGTCCCTGGAGCACCTCGTGTCGGTGACGCCCGAGGAGTTCCGCGAGGAGCGGGACATCGACCTGCGGACGGGTCACGACGTGGTTTCGATCGATCCCGACGAGCGGACGGTCACCGCGGAGCGGACGGACGACGGCGACGCGACCGCCCCCGACGGAGATGGCGCTCCCGTCGTCCAGCCCTACGATCACCTCCTGATCGCCACGGGTGCGGAGGCGGTGGTCCCGGAGATCGAGGGGACCGACCGCGAGGGCGTCTACACCCTGGGCTCGATGAGCGACGGCAAGGAGCTCCGGGAGTACGTCGCGCGGGCGCGCTCCGGGGAGTCGATGCAGCAATCCGACCGCGGACCGGCGTGCCGGTACCTCGAGGACTGTGCGGGGCCGGTCGCGGTCGTCGGCGGGGGCTACGTCGGCATCGAGATGGCCGAGGCGCTCGCCGCCAACGACTTCGAGGTGAACCTGTTCCAGCGCGGCGACCGGGTGCTGACGGGATTCAGCCCCGAGACGAGCGACGAAGTCGCCGCACACCTCCGCGACCGGGACGTCGGGCTCCATCTCGGCGCCGAAGTGCGGGAACTCGCGGGCGCCGATCGCGTCGAGGCGGTCGTGACGGCCGACGAGCGCGTCTCGGTCGACATGGTCCTCCTGGGAACCGGCGTCCGTCCCCGGACCGCGCTCGCCGAGGACGCCGGCATCGAACTCGGCGCCGCGGGTGCGATCGCGACCGACACGTACCGGCAGACCAACGTGACCGACGTTTACGCGGCCGGCGACTGCGCCGAGGCCACGCACGCGATCACCGGCGAGTCGACCTACGTTCCTCTCGCGCTGACCGCCAACCGTCACGGTCGCGCGGTGGGTCAGACCGTAACCGGACGTCCGACGGAGGGCGGGGACGTCGCCGGGACGGCGGCCGTAAAGGCGTTCGACGTCGAGGCCGCTCGCACGGGGATTCTGGATCACGAGGAGGCGCGCGAGGCCGGGTTCGATCCCGTCGTCGAGACGATCGAGGCGAAATCCAGGGCGGGCTACTACCCCGAAGGCGGGACCGTCACGGTCACCCTCGTCGCCGACCGAGAGACGGGGCGCGTCCTCGGAGCGAGCCTCGTCAGTGAGTACGGGGAGGGCGCCGTCCACCGCAGCCACGCGATCGTCGGGGCCATCGAGGAGGGTGCCAGCGTCTTCGACCTGGAGAACTACGATCTGGCGTACGCGCCGCCGTTCAACACGACCTGGGATCCGGTGCTCGTGGCCGCGAAGGTGGTGGCGGGGAAGCTGCGGTGAGCCCGTCCCCCGACGGAGCGGTGCTCAGTCGGTTTCGCAGTCGACGTCGTCCCGGGGGTGCGCTTCGATCACGGCTTCGATGCCCGCCCGGACGGCCTCGCTCCGGTTCGGGTAGACGCCGGCTTCGACGAGCGATTCGAGCGCCGCCAGCTGTTCGTCGGTCGTCCGGACGGTGACGCGGTCGCAGGTTCGACGGCGCTCGAGTCGGGAGCGACGCGAATTCGACGCATCACTCGCATCGTTCGACGAGCTACCCGCCACGGCTTCCCTCCGCTTCGCGTGCGGGAACCGGTTGTGAGGGCGCGCTCATCCCCGTCTCCGTGCGAACGTTGGAACCGATGGTTCGCTCTGAGCGCATACGGGCCGAACGGTCCGACCGCGGAAAAGGGCTCGCGTAGCACGGTGAAAGTGAAGCCGGCGGACGATTCGGGAGTCCGTGTTCGACCTCCCTCTCGTCGGCACGGTTCCGGGCGGAATGTGGGGGCCATTCGACACTTCTAGCCTCGTATCGGTGTGCTGGTCCAGCTGGCGGAGACCGACGCGAAACTCACGGGCGACGCGAAACTCGCGGACGAGGTGAAACTCACGGTGGAGTCGCTCCCGCGCGTCGAGGGCGACGCTGGCCAGTTCCGACAGTTCGTCCAGAACCTGCTGAGCAACGCCATCAACTGCTCGGGTGACGAACCGTCACGAATCGACGTTGCGGCCGAACCCGACGGCGGCGCCCGAGTGATCTCGGTCAGCGACGGGGGGATCGCCATCGATCCCGACGATCGGGAGGGCCTTTTCGACATTTTCGACCGGTTGCACGGTCGGGAGACTTACGACGGAACGGGGATCGGTCTCGCGGTCTGTGAGCGGATCGTCGCGCGTCACGGCGGCGAGATTCGGGTCGACTCCGGGCCCGGAGAGGGGTCGACGTTTTCGTCCACGGTCCCCGATTCGAGCGACTGACGGCATGTTCGCCACGCTGTTCCGAGCGACGGTCCGTTCACTGTGCGGTTGCATCCGTCGTCGTCTCGCTTTCGCGCACGAACGTCCCGAGCAGGCGGACCGACCTCCTCGGGCACTTCCCGGACGTCGGTGACGGGGTCCGGTCTAGCGGCTCGACGGGTCGTGAGCTCGCTCGCATCCACCAATTCGTTTAACCCGATCCGTCTCGATTTTCCGCTGATGAGTGATCCAGGGGGATCTTTTGACGCGCCGCTTCGAAGCGATGGGGGCGAACCGGACTCGCTTCATCGCGTCCAGCGGCTCGTGAACGCCGTCGACGACGGTATCTATCGGCTCGATCCCGAGGGCCGGTTCGTCTCCGTCAACGACGCCATCCTCGACGCGTCGGGGTACTCGCGGGAGGACCTCCTCGGATCGCACGTCTCGAGCGTCATCGCGGAGGCGGACGCGGACCGGCTCGAACGGGAGATCCGGACGCGGCTCGAAACCGGCGCGGATCCCGGTTCGACCTTCGAGCTCTCGGTCGAGACGGCCGACGGCGATCGCCTCCCCTGCGAACTTCGGTTTACCCTGCTCCGCGAGGACGGAACGTTCGAGGGCACCGCAGGGGTTATCCGGCCGATCGACGATCGAACCGGCCGGGGAGCCCGCGAGCAGCTGCCGTCCATCTGGGAGACCTACGACTCGATCTCTTCGGTCATCGACGAAGCCGACGTCGGGGTGTTCGTCCTCGACGACGACTTCGACGTGGTCTGGATCGACGAGACCGTCGAGGAGTACTTCGATATCGATCGGTCCGCGGTCGTCGGGCGGGACAAGCGAACGCTCATCGAGGAGACGATCCGGGACCGGCTCGCCGACGCCGAAACGTTCGTGGAGACGGTCACGGCCACCTACGACGACAACACCTACGTCGAACGGTTCGAGTGTCGAATCACGCCCGGCGAAGGTCGGGAAGAGCGCTGGCTCGAACATCGGAGCAAGCCGATCGAGTCCGGGCGGTACGCCGGCGGTCGGATCGAACTCTACTACGACATCACCGACAGAAAGACGGCAGAACGCGCGCGCAAAGAGAGCGAGCGGCGATTCGAAACGCTGGTCGACGCCGTCGAGGAGTACGCGATCTTCATGCTCGACCCCGAAGGGACCGTCGTCAGCTGGAACGACGGCGCCGAGCGAATCAAGGGCTACGACGCCGACGAGATCCTCGGCGAGCACCTCTCGCGCTTCTACACGGACGAGGATCGAGCCGACGGGATGCCCGAGCGAAACCTGGCCAAGGCGAGAGCGCTCGGAACGATCGAAGAGGAGGGCTGGCGCGTCCGGAAGGACGGCTCGCAGTTCTGGGCGAACATGACGATCACGACGATCCGGGAGGACGGCGAGTTGCGAGGGTACGCGAAGGTCACCCGCGACCTGACCGATCGCCGAGAGCGCGAGGAGCAACTGCGACGCGAGCACGATCTGACTGAACGGATCTTGGAGACGAGTCCCGTCGGCATCGCGGTCGTGGACGCGGACGGGTCGACCGAACGGGCGAACGATCGCATGGCTGACCTGCTCGACCTGCCGCCCGAGGAGATCGGCTCCTACGAGGCGGGCCAGCGGGACATGTACGACGCGGACGGGACGTTCCTCCCGGTCGAGGAACGGCCAGCGGGTCAGGCGTTCGAGCGGGGGGAACCGATCTTCGATCGGGAGATCCTGATCGACCCGTCCGACGGGCAGCGACGATGGCTGTCGATGAACGCCACGCCGATCACCGACGACGACGGCGAGCCGACACGGGTGGTCGCCACCGCGACGGAGATCACCGAGCTGAAGGAACTGGCACAGCGACGCAAGCGCGACCTCAGGGAACGCGAGAAGGAACTGGCCGCCATCCGCGTCGCGACGGACCTCCTCGATACCGGCGGCCGGCCGGTCGACCAACTGCTCGAGGAGTTCGTCGCCAACCTGCCGCAGTTCTTCCGGTACCCGGCCCGGACCGCGACGCGAGTCTCGGTCGGCGACGAGGCGGTGGCGAACGACGGGTACGCCTCCGTCGATCGTTCGATCGCGGCCCGCACCCGCACGGAAAGCGGGACCGAGATCGCGATCGACGTCGCTCTTCTCGACGATCCGCCGCGGAACGACGACGCCGCGTTCCTCGAGGAGGAACGAAAGCTGATCGACACGATCGCGACGCTCCTGAAAGCCCACTTCGACCGGCGCGAGTACGTCGACGAGCTCAGGGAGTCGAACGCCCGCCTCGAGCAGTTCGCGTACGCCGCGTCTCACGACCTTCAGGAGCCCCTTCGGATGGTCTCGAGCTACCTCCAGTTGCTCGAGCGGCGGTACGCCGACGAACTCGACGAGGACGGCGAGGAGTTCATCGCGTACGCCGTGGACGGGGCCGAGCGGATGCGCGAGATGATCGAGGGGCTGCTCGGGTACTCCCGCGTCGAGAGCCGCGGCGACCCGTTCGAACCGGTCGACCTCGAGGCCGTGCTGGCCGACGTCCGCGACGACCTCGAGATCCAGATCGACGCCCAGGACGCGGTGATCTCCATGGAGGCGCTGCCCACGGTGGAAGGCGACGCGAGTCAGCTCCGACAGGTGTTCCAGAACCTGCTCGACAACGCGATCCAGTACAGCGGCGACGAGCCGCCGCGAGTGCACGTCGCCGCCGAGCGTCGGGGCGACGAGTGGGAAGTGTCGGTGCGCGACGAGGGGATCGGCATCGACGTCGAGGACCAGGAACGCGTCTTCGAGGTCTTCCAGCGCCTCCACACGCGCGAAGAACACGACGGCACCGGCATCGGGCTCGCGCTCTGTGAGCGGATCGTCGAGCGCCACGGCGGCGAAATTCGTGTCGAGTCGGCCCCGGGGGAAGGGGCGACGTTCACGCTTACGCTCCCGGCGGTGAAGGAGTCCTAGCACGCCGAAACGGACTTCTCCCGCGAACCGTACCGCTGCGAGGGATTCTCGTCGAATGGGCGCTATCGGTCGGTACCGCTCGACTGCGTGATGCGATCTCCTCGGCGAACAGAGGGAGATAACGCACGCACGCGAAGAGCTAATTATCAGTTCACCCCGGACCTTGACGCTCGATATCGGGTAACGCCGGTTTCCCCCACGTCGAGTCGCTCGATCCACGATGCCGGTCGGACCGCTCGTTCGCCCGACCCCCTCGCCGTCGATGCCGACCTGACGTCCGTCTCTCCGCCGCGAAGTCTCGGTCCCCGAGGACACACATCCTGCATGATACTACCTAGCTTCGGCGGTCCAGTTCGCAGGCCTTATGTAGTGGCCGGCGTCTACAATTTAATCCGAAGAAGATGAGGACCCCACCCCTGCGGTCCGCCGTACAGAGGGGGTCTGATGTTAGCCTCGACAGTTCGGTGACGCTCGATCGGTCGGTCCGATCGTCTCGCCGAACACGGACCCATGTGTGAGTGTGTACTACATTCACCGCCAACCTCCCCGGTCTGACCGGGG
>SKPV01000231.1 GCA_007119345.1 Halovivax sp. | reverse complement strand
GTTGCCCTCGAACTGCTCGCGCGGTCGGTCCGCGTCGACCGATTTTCCAGCGGCGAGGTGGAAGACGACGTCGTAGGCCGGCGTGAGGACGTCCGCCAGCGCGCCCGGTCGCCGGAGGTCGCGCTCGACGACCGTCGCCTCGTCGGGAACGGCCTCGATCGAGCCGGTCGAGCGGTCGTCGACGACGGTGACGTCGGCGCCCGCGGCCAGCAGCCGCTCCGCGAGGTGGGAGCCGATGAATCCGGCACCGCCCGTCACGAGCGCTCGGTCGGCGTTCACGGCCCGCCCCACCACGAAGGGGAGCGTAAAACCCGGGCCGCGTCGGGGACCGTAAGGCGGGATTTCCGGTCCGATCGGGGTTCGCGACGTCTCGGCGCGCTCACCCGCCGACGTTCGTCCCGACCGCGGCTCGCGACGCCCCGGCGAACTCACCCGCCGACGTTCGTTCCGACCGCGGCTCGCGACGCCTCGGCGCACTCACCCGCCGACGTTCGTCCCGACCTCGACGTCGCTCGCCCCGTCGGCGACGGCGATCCCGTCGGCCGCGTCGATCGCGTTCCCCGTGATCGCGCAGCGCTCGGCGTCGTCGTCGATCGCGATCCCGGCGCCCCCGACGTCGTCGAACACGTTCCCGGTGATCGAGGCGCCGTTCGTCCCGGCCAGCTCGACCGCGTTCCCGCCGACCGCGTCGACGGAGTTCCCGTTGATCACGACGTTCTTCGAGCCGTCGACGCGGATCCCGCGATCCCCGCCGCCGTGGAGCTTGAGCGAGTTGTCGTTGAGCACGACGGTGCGGTCCCAGTCGCGAACCCGGATCAGGTCGTTGCCGCCGGCGGGATCCGTGAGTTCGATGACGTTGCCGCTGACCGTGACCGGCGCGCCCTCGAAGCTCGGGTCGGTCGAGACGCGGAGCGCGGCGTCGCCCACGCGCTTTTGGACGAGGGTGTTGCCGGCGAACGTCGTCTCGGTCCCCTGGATCCGCGCGATCGAGAGGCAGTCCTCGTGGGCCTGCAGCGTGTTGCCGGTCGCGAGGACCGAGATGGTGCGGCTGCTCGGCCGGTTGATCTTGAGCGCCGACTTCGCCGCGTCGGTCACGTGGTTGCCGATGACCCGCGTGCCCGGGTTCTCCCCCTGGATCACGATCCCGTCGCCGTCGTCCTTCGGAGTGACGTCGTCGACCCGGCAGCCGGAGACCGTCACGTCGCCGCCCCCGCCGGCCACGTGGATCCCGTTGGAGATGCCGGTGTTGGGCGCCCGCGCCCGCGTCGCCCGACAGCGGGTCACGTCCGCGTGCGGCGCCGACATGACGTTGATGCAGGCGGTCGATCCCTCCTGGGACCCCCACTGGTCGACGCCGTCGACCGCGACGCGTTCGGCCGAGGCGTGGGCGGCCTCGAGCTGGACGCCCGTCACGGCGCGTCCGTCGCACTCGAGCGAGAAGTCGGCGACGCGCCCGCCCTCGCCGTCGACGGCGATCGCCCGCTCCACGTTCTCCTCCAGTTCGATCGTGCTCGTCCCCATTCCGTCCCCGCGCAGGCGCGCCGAGCCGACCGACAGCTGGTCGGTGATCCGGTAGGTGCCCCGCGGCAGGTAGACGACGCCCGCGTCGGTCGCGTCCAGCGCGTCCCGGAGCGCGCCGGTATCGTCGCCGGACCCGTCCCCGTCGGCGCCGTAGGCGCGGACGTCCGCGACCGGCGTCTCGCGCGTGATCAGGTCGTCGACCGCGGCGGTGGCGTACTCGCGGGTGGCCTTCGTCCACTCCTCGCCGTCGCCGTCGTAGACCGCGCCCGTGTCCGTCGCGACGTACGTCGCCCCCTCGTGGGGCTCGTAGTCGCCGATCGCCTCGCGCGCGTCGCGAACGACGAGCCGCTCCTCGATCGTCTCCATGTCCGGCGCGTGCGTCCAGTCGGTGTCTCCCTGCTCGTAGACGTGCAGCCCGTGGTTGGTGGTCTGTCGTACCATGAAATTCCCCGGCTACGGCCCGTCGCGAGAACGATCGAATTGAATCGACGGCCTGCGAGTTCCGGGCGGAAACGACGCCCGAACGGTCGCCGAAGACGCCGTCGGCGCCGGTTTGCGACCGTCGACGGTCGGGTAATCCGGCGTTATCGGCGACGGGGCCCCCGAAGTCCATACGCCTCGGGCGAGTAGGTGATCGGGCATGCGCGCTCCCGAAGGGGGATCGAACCGACCGTCGACGCCGACCGGCGCGTCGGCGGACGGTCGGCCAGTGAACTCGTCGGTCGGTCCGTCGCGGTCGAGTTCGTCGGTCGGTCCGTCGCGGTCGAGTTCGTCGGACGACGGCCGTCGATCGAACTCGCCGCGCGACGGCCGGCCGTCGATCGTCTACTTCGTCTCGACGCTGACGACGGGCGGCGCCCAGGTCGGGTTGGTCCGCCTCCTCTCGGGACTGGACCTCGAGCGATACGACGTGACCGTCGTGACCGTGCTGAGCAAGGAGAACGACGTGATCGCGGAGCTCCCCGACGGCGTCGGCTTGATCGACCTGGAGCCCCTCTCGCTCCGCCGAAAACCGGTCGCGTTGTACCGCGCCGTCGCCGACGCGGACGTCCTGGTCTGCTCGATGTACCACGCGACGCTCCTCGGACGGGTCCTGGGGACGATCGCCCGCGTACCGGTGGTGGTGAACTGGCTGCACAGCGAGCGGTTCGCGGGTCGCCACCGGGAGCTGGCCTGGCGGGCCACCGCCGGCCTCTCGGAGCTGATCCTGGCCGACTCGCCCGCCGTCGCCGACGCCCTCCGCGAGGAGTACGGCGTCCCGGCCGACCGGGTGCGGACGATCCCGATCGCGGGCGTCGACACGGCGGAGTTCGCCCGGACCGACGTCTCGTCGCCGTCGGGGGAGCTCCACGTGGCGACGGTGGGCTCGCTCATCCCGCCGAAGCGCCACGACCGGGTGCTGGAGACGGCCGCGGCACTCCGCGAGCGGAACGACGAGACCGAGTTCGTCTTCAACGTGGCCGGCACCGGCCCCCTCGAGGCGGAACTGTGCGAGCGGCGGGACGCGCTGGGCCTCGAGAACGTCCGCTTTCACGGGTTCGTCGAGGACGTGCCCGGCTTCCTGAATCGGAACGACGTCTACTTCCACACCTCCGCGTACGAAGGCCTCTGCATCGCGGCGCTCGAGGCGATGGCCTGCGAGCTGCCGGTGGTCGCCTCCCCCGCGGGCGGTCTCGCCCACTACGTCGAGCACGGCGCGTCGGGGTACCTCGTCGACGATCCCGATCCCGGGGCCTTCGCCGCGTCCCTGGAGCGCCTCGCGGATCCGGAACGCAGACGGGCGTTCGGTCGGCGCGGCCGGGAGATCGTCGACCGAGACTACTCGCGGGAGGCCCTCGTGACGGCGTTCGAAGACGTCCTCGCGGAGTGTCTCGACGACGGGCCGGCGACCGCAACCCCACCGTTCGTCGACCAGGAATGATCCGCGGTCAGCGCCCCCGCGCGACCGCGGCCCGGGATCCACCGAGCGCGCGCTCGTCAACCAGTTCGACGATCCGCTCGTGGGCGGCCGCAACGTCGTTCTCGTGGGTGTCGACCGTGACGACCTCGCGACGCTCCGCGACGGCGTCGAGGATCGCATCGTACCAGCGCCCTTTCTCCGCGTGCTCCGCGAGGGTCGTCCGTCCGTCCGCCTCGCGCTCCCAGACGACCTCGGCGGGCGCGTCGAGGCGGACGGTCAGGTCCGGGGCGGGGACGAGCCCGATCAGCCGGAGCATCGACGGTCCGTCGTAGCCGTAGCGCCACCCGACGCGGGCGAGGTCGTCGTACAGGTAGCGATCGAGGACGAGGACGTCCGCGCGGGCGTTCGCGAGGACGGCGGTCCAGACTCCCCAGATCCCGCGCGCGAGGAAGACGAGACCCAGCAGCCTGTTCCTGCCGCTCGTCGTGCGTCCCTCGCGGGCGAGCTCGTCCTCCGCGTCGTGAAACCGGGGCGCGACGCGATCCTTCAACGCTCGCGTGAGGCGGGCGTTGGGACCGAACGCGTGCTCGCACCTGGCGTCGAGACCGCGCTCGCGGAGCCGCTCGGCGAGCATGTTGGCCTGCGTCGTCTTCCCCGACCCGTCGATGCCGGTGACGACGACGAGCGCGGGTCCCGTCATTTGACCGCCCAGAGCGCCGCGTTCGCGGGGAGCTCGTACCAGCCGCCGTCGGTTCGTCGGGCGTGACCCAGCCACGCGCGCACGAGCTCTGCGGGGGCGTACCGGTGGGGAAGGTCGATCGATTCGGGCGACCGTCGGACGCGGTCGAGGACCTCCTCGGCCGTCCGGACCGCCAGGTCGTACCCCTCCGGCCAGCCGTGTTCGACGGCGAGCTGTCGTCCTCGGTCGACGGCGAGCTGGCGATCCCGGTCGACGGCGCTACCCGCCGATGTGCCCCTGGAATCGCGGTCTCCGACCGCCCCCTCGCGGCCGAGGACCCGCGCGATCTCCAGCGCCTCGCCGAGGGTCACCTCGAAGTTCTCGAACGCGCCGTGGGCGCAGTGGATCGCCGCGTCGACGACCGGTTCGGGATAGTAGACGCCGTCTTCGAGGCGTCTGGAGTCGAGAACGGCCGCCGCCGGCAGGTAGGCGAGCCCGTTCCAGGAAACCGCGGCGTGGAGGTGGACCGGGTGGCGGACGTCGTGCTCGTACAGTCGCTTTCCGGGTTCCGTGCGAGCCAGCGGGTGGGCACGGAAGCTCGTCCGCGTCCAGCCGTCGTCTTCCAGCAGGTCGATCGCGCGCGGCCAGTCGCGCTCCCGTGCGAGCACGTTCAGATCCCACGGCTCGTACGGGTGGGCGACGTTCGTCTTGATGACGGCGTACTCGATTCCGGCGCCGTCGAGGAGGTCGTGGACGCGCTCGAGGTCGAGCGCGAACGATTCGAGCGCGGCGCGGCGCCGACGGAGCTCCGCGTCGAGGGCGCGCGCCTCGTCGACCGCCGCCGCCGCGAGCAGTCGTTCGAGGACGGGGATCGCGACGTCGTTCGCGTCGGCCCTGGCGAGCGTCTCGGTCCAGTCGGCGGCGCCGGCGCTCGCGTAGCGGTGGGCGAGTTCGGCGACCGAGGCGTCGCGCTCGTGGGCTGCGTCCATCGGCGGATCGCTACCCCGGACGCACGTAAAGTGGTTTGCGGGGGCGACGGCCGTAGCCGATCGTTACTGCGGGCCCGTGCCGTTTGCATCCGTGCTCCCAGCGCCCTCGTCCGCGAAATCGCTCACCGGACCTCGGAGGTCGGCCGAACCCGACCGAGCGCGGCCCGAAGCGGGGCGAGGCCGGGACAGCCGTCCCGGCGCCAGACCGCGAGCGCGATCGCCGCGAGCACGAACTCCGAGAGGAAGTAGGGATCGCCGATCGACGCGGCCAGCAGTTCGGTGACCGACGGCGCGCCGCTCTCGTAGGATTCGACGGCCACGGCCGGCCACAGCAGGAACCCGGCCTCGCCGGCGCCCCACAGCGCCGGCGCGGCGTCGACGAGCGCGTGCGACAGGGCGCCGACGGCGAAGGCGACGACGTACTCGGGGCGGTCGTACCGGCGAGCCAGGGCGTAGAGGGCGAGACAGAGCGGCACCAGGACGAGCAGCGAGTGCGCGAGCGTCCGGCCCGTCGGGAGGACGCCGAGGTACCACGCGAGGGGTTTGTCGACGAGGTCGGGAAACTGGCTCCCGAACAGCGCGACGAGCACCGGGAGGTGCGCGGGCGGCGTCTCGTACCGCTTTCGCGCGTAGAGTGCGTAACAGAGGTAGGCGACGGCGAGGTGTCCGATCGGCCACATTCGGGTGGACAACTCTCGCGGCGCCGTTATAAGCCTCCTGACTCGGGCGAGCCGCCACCGCGACGGACTATGTCTCTCGTTACCGTCAGGCATCGTCGCGACCGGGTGACCGCGGTCACTCGACGCTGCCGTTCACCGTGATACCATGACAGTCATCGCCCGATTCGAGGTCATCCCCGTCCACGACGGGAGCCGCTCGGAGGACATCGCACAGGCCGTCGACGCGCTGGAGGAGTACGACGTCTCCTCCGAGACGACCGCGACGGACACGGTGATCGAGTCCGACTCCGCGGACGAGGTGTTCGAAGCCGTCCGCGCGGCCCACGACGCGGTCGAGACCGACCGCGTCATCACCTCCCTGGAGATCGACGATTACGGCGCCGGCGGACGGGACGCGGAGAGCCGCGTCGAGTCCGTCGCGAGCGTACTGGGACGCGAGCCGAAGAGCGGCGGGTGAACGGTGACGCCGACTCACCTCGAATTCGCGAGGAGCGGTAACGCGTCAGTGAGATCAGAGGCGGAGAACGCAGCAGTTGGAAACGCTCGCGACGGCGGGCGCGATCCCGCAGTCGGTCGGCGACGCGGTCTCACGCGGTCGCGTCCGGGAGCCGCCACACCGCGATCGCCGCCGCGAGCGTCCCGACCACGACGGCGACGACGCCGCCCGTCGCGACCGCCCACGGCGGAACGACGACGAGCCC
>SKPV01000263.1 GCA_007119345.1 Halovivax sp. | reverse complement strand
CGGCCGAGGCGGACGGACTCCGCGTGACCACACCCGTGGAGGCAGCAGCCCAGGCGGACGTGGTGTCGATGCTGGTTCCGGACACGGTCCAGCCGGCCGTCTACGAGGCGATCGAACCGCACCTCGAGGCGGGTGACACGCTCCAGTTCGCCCACGGGTTCAACATCCACTACAACCAGATCCGTCCCCCCGAAGACGTGGACGTGACGATGGTCGCGCCGAAGAGTCCGGGACACCTCGTGCGCCGAAACTACGAGGCCGGTGAGGGGACGCCAGGGCTACTCGCAGTCTATCAGGACGCGACCGGCGAGGCGAAAGACGAGGCGCTGGCGTACGCGAAGGCGATCGGCTGTACGCGGGCGGGCGTCGTGGAGACGACGTTCCGCGAGGAGACCGAGACCGACCTGTTCGGCGAGCAGGCCGTCCTCTGTGGCGGCGTCACCGAACTCGTGAAAGCCGGCTACGAGACGCTCGTCGACGCGGGCTACAGCCCGGAGATGGCGTACTTCGAGTGTCTGAACGAACTCAAACTGATCGTCGATCTGATGTACGAAGGCGGGCTCGCGGAGATGTGGGACTCGGTCTCCGATACCGCCGAGTACGGCGGTCTCTCGCGCGGTGACGCCGTCGTCGACGACGATGTCCGCGAGAACATGGAGGAGGTCTTGGAGGCCGTTCAGGACGGCACCTTCGCGCGCGAGTGGATCGTCGAGAACCAGGCCGGACGCCCGAACTACAACCAGCTATACGAGGCCGAGCGGACCCACGAGATCGAGGAGGTCGGCGCGGCCCTTCGAGAACTGTTCGCCTGGGAGGGCGAGGAGGAGGAAGCCGAATCCGACCGCGAACGAGACAGGGTACAGGCTGACGACTGATCGGACACAGCACTGGCGACCGAACACCTCACACAACCTACACCAATGACCACGACCGACCCACACTCGAACCGACGACGCAACGACCGATCCGAGAACCGAGCGCGAACTGACAGCCCGGAGGATCGAACTGACAGCCCGGAGGGCCGAACGCGAACCGACCGCCAGACGATGGGCGACGTGAGCCACGTCCATCCCCACGAGCGGCGGACGGCGGGGCGGCTGTTCCACCGGGGACCGATGGTGGCCGCGGACGGTGGCGAACGCGACGCCGTCTCTGATTCGGACACACCGCCCGGACGACGGATGCGCGATGTCGATCACACCCCGCGTGACGGCGAGAGCGCGAACCGCGTCTTCGAGCGAGGGGACGAACACCGCGGCGAGGACGTCGTCGCCGCCGAAGACGACACCGAGGGAGACGACGACGAGAGATGAGCAAGGGGACGCTCTACGACGCGGTCTGGGAGCGCCACAAGGTGGCCGATCTCCCGACCGGACAGGACCAGCTGTTCATCGGTCTCCACCTCATGCACGAGGTGACGAGTCCGCAGGCGTTCTCGATGATCGAAGAACGCGGCTACGACGTGGCGTTTCCCGACCGAACGATCGCGACGACCGACCACATCGTCCCGACGACGCCGGAGGGACGGGAGCGACCGCTCGCCGACGAGCAGGCCGAGACGATGCTCGCAGCGCTCGAACGGAACGTCGAGGAGTACGGGATCACGTACTTCGGTCTCGACTCCGAACGGCAGGGAATCACCCACGTCGTCGCCCCCGAACTCGGGCTGACCCAGCCCGGCATGACGGTGGCCTGTGGCGATTCACACACGAGCACCCACGGCGCGTTCGGCGCGATCGGCGTCGGAATCGGCACGAGCCAGCTTCGCGACGTGCTCGCGACCGGCTGTATCGCCGCCGAGAAACAGCGGGTCCGTCGGATCGAGGTGACCGGCTCGCTCGGCGACGGTGTCGCCGCGAAGGACGTGATCTTGAAGCTGATCGCCGAACTCGGCGTCGACGGCGGCGTCGGCTACGTCTACGAGTACGGCGGTGAAGCGATCGAATCGCTCGACATGGAGGGACGGCTCGCCGTCTGTAACATGTCGATCGAGGGCGGCGCTCGCGCGGGCTACGTCAATCCCGACGAGACGACCTACGAGTACCTCCGCGGCCGCGAGTACGTCCCCGACGGCGAGGCGTTCGACGAGCGGGTCGCATACTGGGAGTCGATCCGATCGGACGACGACGCCGAGTACGACGACGTCGTCGAGATCGACGCGGACGGTCTCGCGCCGATGGTGACGTGGGGAACCAACCCTGGACAGGCCGTCGAGGTCGATCGGCCCGTCCCCGATCCGCGCGACCTCCCCGACGGCGAGCGCGAGGCGGCCGAGCGTGCCCAGGAACACATGGGCGTCGAACCCGGCGAGCCGATGCTCGGCGCGAGCGTCGACGTGGCCTTTCTCGGCACCTGTACCAACGGGCGCGTCTCGGACTTCGAGACCGCAGCGAGCGTCCTGGCCGGTCGCGAGGTCGCCGACGGCGTGCGTGCGCTCGCGGTACCGGGATCCGGCACGGTCAAACGCGAGTGCGAGGAGCGGGGACTTGACGAGATCTTCCGGGAGGCCGGCTTCGAGTGGCGTGAGGCGGGCTGTTCGATGTGTCTGGCGATGAACGACGATTCGCTCGTCGGCGACGAACTGTGCGCCTCGTCCTCGAACCGCAACTACGTCGGTCGACAGGGTTCGAAGGACGGCCGAACCGTTCTCATGTCCCCGGTAATGGTCGCGGCCGCGGCGGTCGAAGGCGAGATCGCGGACGCCCGCGAGTTGCTCGACGGCCCGGATGGCGGGTCGCCCGCAACGGGGGTGGCCGACTGATGGCCGGCGTCGAGGAACTGCAGGTCAGGCGAGTCGGCGGAACGGGCGTGCCGATCCGTGGCGACGACGTAGACACCGACCAGATCCTGCCGGCGCGCTTCTTAAAGGAGGTAACCTTCGAGAACATGGCCGACTACCTCTTCTACGACGCGCGCCGTGACGAGGACGGCACGTTGAACGACCACCCGCTCAACCGCTTCGAGGGGGCACGGATCATGGTCGTCAACGACAACTTCGGCTGTGGCTCCTCCCGAGAACACGCCCCGCAGGCGATCGACCGGTGGGGGATCGACGGGATCGTCGGCGAGTCGTTCGCGGAGATCTTTCAGGGCAACTGCGAGTCGCTCGGTCTCCCCGCGGCGACGGCCGATCCCGACGAGGTGGCCGCGCTCCAGGACTGGATCGACGAGCATCCCGACGGCGAGATCGCTCTCGACGTGGAAGAGGAAACGCTCTCGTACGGGGATCGTACGGTCGCCGTCGAGATCGACGACGCGATGCGGGAGGCGCTCGTCGAGGGCATCTGGGATACGACCGCCCTCATGCGCTCGAACCTCGACGCAACCCGCGAGACGGCCGCAAAGCTGCCGTACGTGGACGGCTGAGTTCGATTCTGTACCCCGCCGACTGAATTTCTGCGTCCCTCGGTTCTCTCGATCCGCGACCGAGTCACCGCCCACGGATCGGTTGTTCGTCACCGTCCGCCGCCGGTCAGATCGACACCCTCTTTTCCCGGAGACCGTCCACGTAGAGCAATGACTCACGAGATCGCGGTCATCCCCGGCGACGGGATCGGACAGGAAGTCGTTCCCGCGGCCGTGCGCGTGCTGCGAGCCACCGACGCCGACCTCCGATTCGTGGAGGCGGAGGCCGGTGACGCGGTCGCCGAGCGAACCGGCGACCCGCTCCCGAATGCGACCCGCGAGGCGGTCGCGGCAGCGGACGCAACGTTGCTCGGCGCGGCAGGCGAAACCGCAGCCGACGTGATCCTCCCGATCCGGGAACTGGTCGGCTCGTTCGCCAACGTCCGGCCCGCACGAGCGTATCCGGGCGTCGACGCCGTCCACCCCGACACCGACCTCGTCATCGTCCGCGAGAACACACAGGGCGTCTACGCGGGCATCGAAAGCGAGATCGCACCGGGCGTGACGACCTGCACGCGGGTGATCACCGAGGACGCGTCGCGTCAGATCGCCGAGTTCGCCTTCGAGTACGCCGCCGAGAACGGCCACGACGCGGTGACGGTCGTCCACAAGGCGAACGTGATGCGGACCACCGATGGCCTGTTCCGCGAGGTGGCGTTCGAGGTCGGCGCGGAATACGATCTTGCCGTCGAGGAGGTGCTGATGGACGCGATGGCGACCCATCTCGCGCTCGATCCCACCCAGTACGGCGTCGTTCTCACCCCGAACCTCGCCGGCGACGTGCTCTCGGATCTCGCGGCCGGCCTCGTCGGTGGGCTGGGGTTACTCCCGAGCGCGAACGTCGGCGACGACGGCGCGATGTTCGAACCCGTTCACGGGACGGCCCCCGACATCGCCGGAGAGGGAATCGCCAACCCGGCCGCGACGATCCTCTCGGCGGCGATGCTGCTCGAACACCTCGGGTACGACGGGGAGGGAGCGCGGGTTCGGGACGCGGTCGAGACAACCCTCGAAGACGGGCCGCTGACGCCCGATCTCGGTGGCGAGGCCTTTACCGACGAGGTGGCCGACGCCGTGATCGAGCGGCTGTGAGTCGGAGCCGGGATCACGGTGGGCGTCAGCGGCCGTGTGACAGCGGTCGCGAAGCGAATCCCCGCCCGTTCACGCGATCGGTTTGAGGGTCGGGTTCGGAACCATCGACCGTCCGTAGCGGAGCACCAGCGCGAGGACGATCAGCCACCACAACCCGGCACCAATGAGCGGAATCACCGGTGAGCCGGTCAGGACGCCGCCGGACGCCTCCAGAGCGGCTCCGAGGTTGACCGCGCCGTGCATTACCATCACCGGCAGCACGGAGCCGTCGGTGACGTTCGCGAGCGCCGCGAACACCGTCGACGCACCCAGGGCGAACGCGGTGTAGGCCGCGAACGCCCACGGTTCGAGCGAGTAGTTCGGATTGCCCGTCAAAAACAGGGGGAGGTGCCACAGCCACCAGAGCACGCCGATGCCGAGTCCGGCGGTCAGCACCGACACTCGGGCCTGTAGCCGCGGTTGGAGGACGCCACGCCAGCCGATCTCCTCGGTACCACCTAAGAGGAAGACGTTCAGCAGAATCCACACGGCCATCAGGTGAACCGCTGCCGGTGGCGCATAAACCAGTGATCCGCCGCCGAGCGCGGCGATGACCGGCTGAAGGTTGGAGATTATCAGGGGGATGAGGAGCGCGACGAGGAACAGCGCCGGTCCGAGCCGCCACCGGAGTCGCCGGGCGAACCACGCTCGAAGGGAACGCTCACTCGCCCCGATGACGACGAGCGCGGCCACCAGCGGCCCCCACACGCGGGGGACGTTGAACGCCAGTACGTCCCACAGATCGAAGACGAAAAAGAGCGCGTCCCATCCCCAGGTCCACCCGAACGTGATGGCGACGAACGCACCGAGTTGCTGCTGACGAATCCACCGCTGAATCATTGTCCGCGTTTCAGTATGTCTAGTGGTTAAATATTTTGAAATACGTTCCCAGTCAATACTCCGGCGAAACAAGCGGGACGGTTCCGGTCCGTCATCCCGCGACGTACCCCGTCGTGGGCGGGTGATCGGTTCGAGCGCGCCGTCGATCCACGTTCGCCGGTACCCCAGTTATTACCCGTTCGCCGTCGCAGTGGAGGACATGTCATCCACAACGGTCGGCTTCGTCGGCCTCGGAATCATGGGACTGCCGATGGCGAAGAACCTCGTCGACGCTGGGTATCGCGTCGTCGGACACAACCGCTCTGACGAACCGGTCGAGGAACTCGTCGAGTACGGCGGGGAGGACGGCGGCTCTCCCGCTGGCGTCGCCGAGGCGAGCGACGTGGTGTCGCTGTGCCTTCCGGACTCCCCCGACGTCGAGAACGTCGTTCTCGGGGCGGGCGCAGAATCGGACCCGGTGATCGACGGTCTGAGCGAGGGAATGACCGTGATCGATCACTCGACGATCTCGCCGACGGTGGCCGAGTCGGTCGCAGCGGAGTTGGCGGACGTGGGCGTCAACCTGCTCGACGCGCCGATCTCCGGGGGAGATGAGGGTGCGATCGAGGGGACGCTCTCGATCATGGTCGGCGGCGATCCCGATGTCCTCGACGAGCACCGGGACGTGCTCGAAGCGGTCGGCGAGACGATCACTCACTGCGGACCGAACGGCGCGGGACAGACGACGAAGGCGTGCAATCAGATCGTCGTCTCCGCACAGATGGTTGCCGTGAGCGAGGCGCTCGTGTTCGCCAGCAAGGCCGGAGCGGACCTCGAAGCCGTCGTCGAGGCGATCAGCGGCGGCGCGGCGGGCTGCTGGACGCTCGACAACCGCGCACCGAACATGATCCATGGCGACTTCGAGCCGGGGTTTTACGCCGAGTACCAGTACAAAGACCTCCGAATCGCCACGGACGCGGGTGAGGCGTACGAATCGCCTATGCCGCAGACCGAACTCGCCCACGAACTCTACAAATCGATGGTCGCGAACGGGATGGGGCGGGACTGCAACTCCGGCGTACTGCAGGTGGTAGAGATGCTGGCCGGCGACGAGGCGCGAGTGGAGTAATTCCTCTCCAGCGCGACGGTTTCGAGT
>SKPV01000027.1 GCA_007119345.1 Halovivax sp. | reverse complement strand
TTCCACCAGTGCGGACTCGTTCCACCAGTGCGGACTCGTTCCACCAGTGCGGGCTCGTTCCACCACGACGGACTCGTTCGGTTTCATCGGAGCGCGGAGGGTGAACGCCGACTCGTCGTCAGCGCAGGCCGCTCTTTCATCGGCGATCTCCCGCCTGGTCCGGGGCGGGTGCGGCATCTCGTCGTCGTTCGTCAGCGTGTTCGCCCCCCAGATGGCCGTGACGAGCGCGACGACCGCGAACCACAGCGCGAGCTGGAACACCTCCGACCGGCCGGTTACTTCCGCCACCGGCCAGTGCGTCCATGCCGATCGACCGAGTCGAGGATCGCACCTTTCCGCGCCTCTCGGCGGTCGCCCATCACTGCGTAAAATGTCGCAGTGGCACAACTGGATCCACCGGTGAAGATACCCCCAATCCGACACAAAATTCCACCCGCGTGTACTAAGTAATTTGGCGTCGTGAGTACGCAGTGCGCTCGGCTGATCGCAACGCACGCGATCTCGGGCGCCGGCCGACGGGGTGAAACAATGGCATCAGAACTCGAGGGTACCAACAGAGAGGCGACTCACCGCATCTGGGAGCACATCGAAAACGACGACCTCGACGCGCTCGACGAAGTCCTGGCCGAGGACGTCGTCCTGCGCGTCCCCGGTCGGAACGAGATCCACGGGATCGAGGGCTACAGAGACTACATCCGGACGTACAAGACGGCGTTTCCCGACACGACCTTCGAGGTGCACGACATGTTCGTCGACGGCGACGCGGTCATCACCCACTTTTCCTGGACCGCCACGCACGAGGGCGAGATCGAAGGGATCGACGCGACGGGGAACACCGTCGAGACCCACGGGATGACCATCAACCGGTTCGAGGACGGGAAAGCCGTCGAGGACATCAACTACTGGGACAATCTCGACTTCTTCCAGCAGCTCGGCGTGATGGAGTCGCCGACCGACTAACCGCTCTCTCTCTCCATCGACTGACCACTCTCTCCATCGACTGACCGCTCCCTCTCTGCATTGACTGCCCGCTCCGACCGCACCACCACGCCGTCGGAATCGATCGCGGGCGTCGCTCGAACGATCGCCGTCCACGCCCTCCCACGGGATCGTCGCGGACGTCGGTTCCTCGAATCCGCCGACCGACCAACCAGCCAGAGCGACAAGCCCGCACGACAAAATCGTTAAGGCGGAACCTCGTCTTTATCTTGCCAGATCAACCACCACGGAGCCCTCAGTCTGATGTCCTACCACACCAATTCGCCCCGATCGATCGAGCACCGTCATCGAACGAACCCCTTCCGTCCGGAGACCGAGACTGCGACCGAGATCGAGACGGCGTCCCTGCCCCCGTCGACAGCATCCGGCGCCGCGGACGATACCGGCACCCCGTTCACACACGCGGCACTCATCTACGAATCACGGGCCGATCAGTTCGAGACCGTGATCCCGTTCATCGCCCACGGGTTGCAACGCGGCGACCAGTGCATGTACATGGTCGACGATAATTCGCCAGCGGACGTCCTCGACGCGTTGCGAGCCCGGTACCCCGACCTCGACGTCGACGCCGCGCTCGAAACCGGCCAACTCGTCCTCACGACCGTCGGCGACACGTATCTCGCGGACGAACCGTTCACCGTCGAAGCGGGAACCTCCCTGCTGCGATCGGCGATGAAAGAGGCCCTCGCCGAGTGGGACGGCTTCCGCGTGACCGCCGAAGAGACGTGGCTCGACCGCCACGAGTCCGCACAGGACGACTTCATGTCGTGTGAAACCCACGTCAACGACTTGCTCGACGCCGAGGAGTGCCTGACGCTCTGCCAGTACAAACGCGGCGAAATCCCCGACTCGGTGATCGACGAGGTCCTCAAAAATCACCCGTGTCTCATCTACGACGGCACCGTCTGCCGGAACGTCTACTACCAGCCGCCCGAGGAGTACTTCGAGAAGAGCCCGATCGAAACCGACGTCGACCGGAAACTCCGCACGCTCGTCGACCGGACGACAACGCAAACCCGGCTTCGCGACCGCGAACGCTATCTCCGCGGCTACTACGAGATCACGTCCGACCCGACCCGGTCGTTCGAGGAAAAACTCGACGCGGTGTGTGACCTCGGGTGCGCGCACTTCGACCTCGACCTCGGCGCGATGGCCAGCGTCGACCCCGATACCGACCGCCTGGAGATCGAATACGTCAGCGACGATCACGAGTACTTCGAACCCGGGGTCGAACTCCCCCTGTCCGAAACATTCTGCACCGCCGCGACGGACAACGGCACGGGCAGCGTCGTCGATCCCGCCGCGGAGGGTTACGACGACATCTACGCCCACGACCAGCTCGGGATCCGCGCGTATCTCGGCACCTACCTCGAGATCGAAGGCGGCGCCAACCGCACGTTCTTCTTCGTCGGCGACACGCCGCGGGACCGGGAGTTCACGGGGAACGAGCACGCCATCCAGCGCCTCCTCGGCCAGTGGGTCAAGTACACGCTCGAACGCAAGCACCGCGAGGGATTCCTGCGCCGGAGCTACGAGATCACCGCCGACCCCGAGCTCGACTTCGAGGAGAAGCTCGTCCGGTTGCTCGACCTCGGGCGCGACCGGATGGACCTCGAACTGGCCGGGCTCACCCACGTCCCCGACTGGACCGATCAGTTCCGCAACGACTATCTCCTCGATTCCGACGGGATAACCACCCCGAACGATCCCGACGGCGTGCTGTGGGGGAATCCCGGCAACGGCCGGTACTGTCGGGAGGTGCTCGACGGCGATGGACCGGTCGCCGTGGCGGACGTGCGCGGCACCGACTGGGAACGCGATCCCACCTACCAGGACCGCGGCATCGCCTGTTACATCGGCACCCAGGTCGTGAACGGTGGCGAGACCTACGGGACGCTCTGGTTCGGGAGCACGACGCCCCGCGACCGCGAGTTCTCCGACACCGAGTGCACCTTCGTCGAACTCATGGGACAGTGGGTGAGCTACGAGCTCGAGCGCGAACACCGCGAACGCGCGCTCGAAGAGTCCAACGAGCGGCTCCAGCAGTTCGCGTACGCGGCCAGCCACGACCTGCAAGAGCCGCTTCGCATGGTGTCGAGCTACCTCCAGCTCGTCGAGCAGCGCAATTACGACGAGCTGGACGACGACACCCGAGAGTTCATCGACTTCGCGGTCGACGGCGCCGACCGCATGCGCGAGATGATCGACGGCCTGCTCGAGTACTCGCGGGTGCAAACCGACGCCGATCCGCTCGAACCCGTCGACCTCGACGGCGTTTTCGACGACGTCCGCACCGACCTCCAGGTCACCCTCGCGGAAGCCGAGGCGACGATCACGGCGGACTCGCTGCCCCGCGTTCACGGCGACGGCAACCAACTTCGGCAAGTCCTCCAGAACCTCCTCGAGAACGCGATCACGTACAGCGGCGAGGGCCCGCCGACCGTTCGGGTCACGGCCGAGCGCAGCGGGCGGGAGTGGACCGTCTCGGTCGCGGACGACGGGATCGGCATCCGGGACGAGGACCACGACCGCGTGTTCGGCGTCTTCGAACGCGGACACGGCCGCGAAGACGGGAGCGGGACCGGGATCGGGCTCGCGCTCTGCGAGCAGATCATCGCCCGCCACGACGGCGAGATCTGGCTCGACTCCGAGCCCGGTGAGGGCACGACCGTCTCGTTCACGCTGCCTGCGGCTGATCACGAGCAAACGACCCGGGGCTGAGAAACAATCGAGCCACTCCTGCTAAATTCATCCGCTCTATCTTGCACACCCAGCCCACCAGCTGGTGCAGAGGTCGAGCGCGACGTGCGAGAGACGGGGCGCAAGTACAGCGGAAGACGTTGCTGAGCGATCCGCGACCGGTCAGGAGGATGGTAGCTATCGACTCCTAACTTTTACCCTCGGTTACTCGTTCGTTCGAACTATGGATTCGGGACGCCGGGAGGTGCTCATCGCCCTTTCCGGAATCGTCTTTTTGGCAGGGTGTAGCCGGCAGGACTCCGACGGCCGGGTCGATTCCGCGAACCTCCCGGACGGTATCGAGCGGGCGGACCTGGAGTCGGTGTTTCTCGGAACGGAGCCGTTCACGACGCCGCCGACCGAACCCCTCCACTACGCGAACGCGGTCGAAATCGCACAGGTGGACGACGACGGCGAGGAACTCCGCTCGCACACCGAATTCGACCTGTTCGCCGATGGCGACTCGCGCGTCGACATCCGGCAGCGGTTCACCACGGAGACGACTCGCCACGACGGGGGCGTGAACGCCGCCTCGCGGGTCGTTACCGAGATGCGAGATGGGGCGTGGGTGCGGTTCGACCGGGAGCTGCGGGAAACCGACGACAAACGGATGATGGTGCGGGGCTATCCGGACGAGGGAGACGAAGTCGAGATCGCCTCCATGTGGGTCGATCGATACTACGAACCGTTCTTCGAAGACGACGCCGGAGCCGACGGGACGGCGAGGCTGGACGAACGAGCGGCGGACGTGCTGCTGCGCGAGGTGGCCTACGAGGAGGAACTCGAGGACGGGCTCACCGAGATTTTCTGGATGCCGTACGCCGACCTCTCGTTGGACCCTCGCGAGAGCGTCGCGGTGGACCCGGCGACCGGTTCGGTCGAGGCGACCGACGACGCGAGCGAGAACGCGATCCGGTACGACGTCGAGGAGATCGCGTTCGGTGACGATGCGGTGGGCGTCGACGGTGAGGCCGTTATCCACGAGGACGGACTCGTGAGCGAGTTGACCGTCACCGCCGACGTGACCCAGTTGACGGACGGGTACGAGAGCGCCACCGTCCGGTGGGACGTCGAGGGTCGGTGGAGGCCCGACGTGGCCGAGACGTTCCCTGCGACCCCGGAGTGGACCGACGACGCGTTCGGTGACGCGGAGCTCGAGTGCACCATCAGTGCGAACTACCTGGCGCTCGAGAACGCGGGCGACGAGTCGATCCGCGGCCCGTTCGAGATCGCGGTGGTCGGCACGTCGACCGAGGACGGCAGTCGCGATTCCCCGCCGCCGTTCAGACCCGCGGTCGACGACCTCGCGCTCGAGGACGCCGAGGCGATCGCCAACGAGCCGCTCGCGCTCGACCCCGGCGATACGCTCTACCTGTACCGCGGCGGCCGGTACGTGGGCGCGTGGGAGAACTTCGCCGTGAACGACCCGGACGGCCTCGACGAACACGACCCGGAGTACGGCAGTCCCAACAACGACCTCCTCCAGTTCGACGACGACCACACCGGAATCGTCGTGCGGCGACTCAGCCCGGCCGACCTGCTGTCGGCATTACCGTCCAGCGTCGACGACCAGGACCGGCTGGCGTACTACGATCGACACCGAGACGCGTGGGAAAATGACGAGGGAACGTTGTACACGCGTGTCCTCTCGATCGAGCCCGATCCGACGGTCGACCCGGATTTCACGCCGGGTGCGTAGGTCAGATCGGTGCCGAAGTCTGGAAGGGTGGTGAGCTCGACGGGACGAGCTGGTTCGGGGCCACGACGCGCCGGGAGGATCACGACCGCGCTTTCGGCGTCGTCGAACGTGGCCACGGCCGCGAAGACGGGAGCGAGACCGGGATCGGACTACTCCTCCAGCGCGTGTCCAGGAAGCACGGTACGCACTAACCGCCGCCGGCTCCAGCTTCGAACGCGGTTCGGGTCGATCTCGGGCCGGCTCTACGAGGGTTGCAGGGACTGAGGATCTTGCAGGGGCTGCCAAACCGGCATACCCCGGCAGTTCACCACTAATTAGCTACAGTAACTCCTCTCTCGTAGCCTCGCAGACAGGGAGGGAGCCACGTGACTGCCGACCAGGATGCCGCAGACGACCTCGAAACGCTCGAGGGGCCTGTCACGCGCGGGGGGCACCTCACGCTCGAGGGACCCGGCACGATCGCGGGGCACCTCACATGCCCAGCAGCAAGTCTCGAAACCGTTTGGCCCGGTCTCGAAGTAGTCGCGGCCCTCGAAGGAACGATCGTGCGCTGCCTGCCGACCGTCGGTAGCTCCGATTCCGGGGGGCGAAACGATCCGTCGTGAAACGCGAGAATATGCGACTTCCAACGGCGTCCGGAAGGATGTGCTGTAGGCTGGCAGGTGGATCGGTGGGATCGATTGGCCTAGGCCGGTCGACCCAGCGCTGTCGGCGCTGGCCGGCCGTTGCAACCTCGGCCTCACTTCCGACGTTCCTGGCGACGGCGTGGACGTGGACCAGCTCCGGACGTCCGGTCCGGGTTCGATCCGGCAGTCCGTTGCAGCTTCGATGCACTCGCGGCGGACGACTCGATTTTCGAGGATCTCATCGCCACGGCCGAGGTCGACGGCGAGGAACTCGATCGGGACTCGACCGGCGAACGAGTGCGGCGGGCGCTCGCCCCTCCCCTCATGTTTCGGATCTGATGATCGACGCGCCCGTCGAGGTGGCGGGCGGTGACCGACTGGTGACAACCAATGAGTGAATCATTCGACACGGACAGACTCGCTCGCGAGGGCAAGTCGGTGTACAGGGATGCGTATGGAGCAAGCTACGGACTCCGTCGAGATGGATACTCGACGGGTGAGGGGCCACGTGGATCCGGACCGACACCGGGGCGCACGGGACCGATCGCCGTCACGTCGTCGCGACGCCGGGGGTCGGGGCGCGGGGTGTCTCGGCGCTCGGTCGGATCGATCCGGCGACGGGGTGGTCGACGATGAGCGACTTCGTTGCGGAGGACCTCGGCACCGCCCTTTTGACCAAGCTACAGGGGATGTTCACGGCACAACCGGACGACATTCCGGGCGGGCCGCCCGAAGACCGGTTTCTCGTCTGGTGTATCCCGGGGCTTCCCTTCGAACCGGAGGGGTTCGAGTTCGCCCATCGCGGCATGTGGGAGGACGACGAGGACGACGAAGGCGACTACTCGGAGCAGGCACAGCTCCACGCGGCCGAGCGGTGGGCCAGGGTCGCCAACTTCGTCCCGGATCCGGCGTCGATCCCGTACCACGGCGATCGGTTCGGGACGATGGGGATGTTGACCCGGGAGGGACAGAACGAGGTGCTCTCGACCACGTTCGAACCGGACGGTCAGACCGTCGCCAGCATCTATCGGAGCTTCCTCGACCACTCGCAGGTCCCCGACACGGAGCCCACGGAGGAACAGCAGGAGGCGATCGAGGAGTACCGCGAGATCGTCACGGGAGAGACGATCGAAACGTACGAGAATTACATGGTAGACTACGAGCTCGCGCTGGAGGAGTACCTCGACAAGTGGCTCGACGCCCAGGTGTCGGACGATCCGCGGGTCGTCAGACGGTGGTCGCGGATGGAGGACGTCTACCGTCGGCGGCTGAACATGGCGCACGATCGGTGGGTGAGCGAGGGTCGGAAACACGAAGTCGAGGACGCGATGGCCCGGATCAGCCAGCTCGAGGGCGGAAACGTCACCCAGCTCAAACAGGAGCTGATCGAGGACTTCCGGCAGTTCGAGGAGACGAATACCCAATCGGGCGTCAGCTTCTACCGGACGTCGGTGACGCCCCCGCGGTTCGCGGAGTCCGACGCCTGGAACCGAGTCGAGTTCACTCGCGAAATGGTTGAAGAATATAGCGAGGAGGGGTTCGAACGCGAGCAGATCCAGGCCGACGCCGACGTCTCGATCGGCCCGATCGTCGCGCTCGCGGGCGAGTACGACGAGGAGGAGGAAATCGAGAGAACCTACGAGGAGATCGATACCGAGGACTTCGAGCTCTCGTTCGAGTACACGCAGGTGAAGATCACGAGACCGTGGTTCTCGCCCGAGTTGCTCTTCAGCAACGCCTGGCGGTGGGACCCGAACATGCCGGAGCTGGACTACCTGACGACGGACCTCTCGGACGGCGCCAGCCCGCCGGACGGGGCCATGATCGGGTACGCGACGAACGGGCTCTTCCTCCGAAACGTCGAGCTCCGGATGGCCGAGCTCCGGAAGGAAGACAGCGAGCTCCGAGAGGACTTCGAGCGCGTCGGCGAAGGCGGTGTGGGACTCGACGTGGACATCTCCCTCGGACCGATCCCGCTGAGCGGGGGCGGCTCGTACGAAGAGGAGACGAGCGAGGAGGAGAGCAAGGGCTTCGAGCTCGATGCGGACGGGACGCTCTCGGTCGACGGGATGCAACTGATCGGGTTCCGGTGTCGCATGCTGCCGAAGGTGCCGAACCCGAGCGACGAGGTCGGGGAGTGGATCGGGTGAGTCCATGAGTGCCGATCACGAGGAAAACGCACTGTTGGCCGTGCTCGCGAGCGTCCTCGAATCGCTCGAGGTCCCCGACACGCACATCTCGTTCGCCACGTCCGCCTCGACGCTGGTGCTCGAGGACCTCGAGTTCGCCGAAACGTCGCCGGCCGACGGCGACGAGGCTCGCGACTCCCTGCGGGCCGCCGCTCGATTCGCCCGGGCGACCAACGAGGTCCCCACGTTCGAGGCGGCGTGGGACGG
Source organism: Halovivax sp. (assembly GCA_007119345.1). Lineage (GTDB taxonomy): Archaea > Halobacteriota > Halobacteria > Halobacteriales > Natrialbaceae > Halovivax. Next base: position 40,646 of record SKPV01000027.1, on the reverse strand, counting down.
ATCGGGAGCGCTCCTGTGGAACCAGTATCGGCCGCTGTTCGACGCACAGTGGGCGATCGGGGACGGCATCGACGCGGCGACGGCCGAGCGACTAGAGGAAGCGCGCGAGCGGCGTCGAACCACGTACGAGGCCTTCGAAACGTACCTGGACGACGCGTACGAGGAGTTGGCGGCCCGCGAGGACCCGCCGGAGCAGCTCGACGATCGGGCGACCGCGCTCGCCGAACGCGCCTGGACCGACTCCGGCAAGGCCGACGAGTACGACCAGGCGACCGCGATCATAGACGAGCTCACGGCCAACGAAGCGGTTGAGCTTCGGACCCGAGCCGAAGAGCGGTTCAGGGCAGCCCAGCGGTTCGCCCCCGAATACGGCGAGTTCTTCTACACCGCGCCTCGACGGCGTGCGTCGGACGTGGCGGAGAACGACGATATCTGGTGGCAGCTGCAGCTGGACCGCGAGGAGTTAGAGGAGATCGGGGCGCGACTCCCGAGGGACCACCCCCGGCTGGTCGGCAGCGAGTGGGCGCTGGACCGATCGTGGGCGATCGCGGACGTCGAAGCGGTCAGCCTCGAACTGGCCCGGGTCGGGATCCACCGCGGGTGGTTCGCCCGGGACGCCCTTACGAGCCAGCTCTGGCGGTGGCGGAACCCGTCACGGGCGCCGTTCTCCGACGGCGAGGACCCGCCGTCGGGGACCATGCCCGGGTACGTGGACGAGTTGGTGTTCGCTCGCAATCTCCGGGTCGTCCCCCGGCCGAGGGCCGTCACCCGCCTCCGGTCGGCGTCCGACCTGGGCGATCCCGAGACGCTCGGTCCGTTCCGGACCGACCGCGCGGACGCCGATGGCGACGGCGGTACGCTTCGATCGCTCCTGTCCGTGGACCGCGAGAGGATCGTCGAGCGCGGGATCGAGTTCGTCGGGTCCGTCCTCGAGGAGGTCGAGGCCGAGCGGTCCGAACGATCCGCCGCTCGAGACTCGTCGGACGGTGACGAGCAGTCGTCGGACGACGAAGACGCGCGCTATCGGACCGTCTCGGACGAGCAACGTCTCGACGAATCGCGAAACCACCAGCAGCGACGAGCCGGGTCGCGCCGGGGTGGGCGTACCGTTCGCGACCGGCGCAGCGGGAGCCGTCGACGTGGATCGGATCGGACGAGAGAACGAAGAAGCAGGGGACGATCCGGCGGGTCGGCGCGAGTCCGCGACCACCGTACTGACGACGACCGCGATCGGACGCAAGTCCCCGCGGACCGGGGGCGAGACGCCACCGACGATGGTGGACGCGACGACGAGGAACCGGGCGTCTGCGAGGGCACCGTCCTCGGGGCCGACGGGGTCGGGCTCGACCAGGTCACGGTGACATTCACCGCCGACGAGACGGTCGTCACCAGCGCCGTGACCGACGAAGACGGGGCCTTCGAGGTCGAACTTCCGGCCCAGCGCTACGGCGTTCGGGCGACCAGGCCGGGGTACCGCGACCGCGACGTCGGCGCCGTGGACCTCGAACCGGGAGCGAACCACCTCGAGTTCGCGCTCGAACCGGACCTGGACGGGGCGGAGATCACGGTGCTCGACGGGACGACCCTCGTCGCCTACGTCTGCGAGCCGCTCCCCGCAGTCCCCGATCCGGATCCGTACCTGGAGTGGTCGGAGGTGGACCGGTGACCGACGAAGCGCCACCCCGCGCACCCGTCGGAGCCGATCGAACGGTCGTAACCGACGGCGGGTGGCGCGTCGAGCCCGACGACATGCCCGCCGTCCCCGACGAGTGGCGACTCCCGCAGGTGACCGACGACGACATCGCCGCGTACGAGGCCGCCACCGCGAACGAGGAGCCCTGGACGCGCGGTGCGCGAGTCGTCTGGACGCGTCGAGCGCGCGCCAGGACCCGGCGGTTCCCGGACGAGCCCGATACCAACGTGGACCGGCTCCCGATCCCGCCGTGGATTTCGGTTCCGGAGTGGCACGACGCGATGTGGGAGCAGTACGAGAAACAGGACCGTGCGCTCGGGGACGGCCGCGGTGGGGAAACGCACTCGCGCGGACCGCGGGAGGTCCTGGGGACGCAGTCCGGACGATCGGACGCCGAGTACTTCGTGCTGCACGATCCGGACGTCGCCGAGGAGAACCTCGTCGGCGAGGATCCGGTCCACTTGTGGCTCGGGGTCGAGAACCTGGCGCTCACTCGCGAGTGGTACGAGCGAGGCAACGCGACGAAACTGGAGCGCGGGACCACCGGCTGCTTCGTGCACGTCGAGGTCTGTATCGCCGATCGAGGCCGCCGCGGACCGAACACGGGACAACACGCCTTCCACCAGTACTGGGACCTGGCGAACGCCTACGTCGCCGCGTCGCTCGAGGCCCAACAGTTCCTCACGGTGACGGCCCACCGCGAGGTCGACCGGGGGTTCCGCGACGGTCACGACGACCCGACCGACCTGAACCTCGAGTTGTTCTATCGGCTGATCAGTCGATCGCTGCTGTACGGCGACGTGGACTGCGCCGCGGAGGGGTTCGGGTTCCCGGCGACCTTCGGCATCGCCCCGGCGCGGTTCGAGACGGAGAACCGACAGGGAGACGTCAACGAGTTCGTGCCGTACCACCTCGGGCGGATTCCCAGGGCCGATCAGTACGGCCCGGTCCGCACGCGGGGACCCGAGGACGACGACTCCGCGTACGATCCCCACCACGTGGCCCACCACTCGAAGGGCCGGTGGGGATGGCTCTACGAGCGAGGCGAACTCCCCGCTGAGCGGACCTGCGGGGGCGGACGGTGGCCTGCGGACGCGACGACCCCGCCGGATCCGATCTGAACAGGTTGGATCCGGGACTCGCGACGCACTAGCCGTCGATGCGCGCCAATTTCTCGCGTTTCTCGGGCGGGACGGGGTTGACGTACTTCGCGGCTTCGTCCTCGCACAGGTCGTCGAAATCGCCGTCGGTCGTGAGCAGATAGTCGGCGTCGTACGCCCGTGCGAGGGCGAGGATGAACGAATCGTACACGTCGTGGTCTTTCTCGGCGCTGATCTCGTAGGCCTCGAGAATCGTCGTCTCCGTGGCGCCGACGATTCGGGCGGGGCTCCGAACGAGCGATTGGACGGCGTTTCGCGCGGCGACCGCGTCGACGCCGAAATCGCTCGTCATCACGTACTGCGCTCGCAACGGGTAGTAATCGAACACGAACAGGACGTTCGGGCCGTCGATCGCGTTCTGGATCCACGGGTACACGTCCTCGTGCGCGGGATGATCGTCGGTGAGCGCGATCGCCAGCACGTTCACGTCGGTGAGCACCGTCACCTCCGTCGGGAGCGACAGTGACCCGTCGCTCATCGATCCGTCGGGCCGAAGAGCGATTCGCCGGCGTCGGTCGGCGTCGTGTGCTCCCAGTCCTCCCGGCCCGCCGTCGCCGTCTCCAGTTTCGAACTCGGTTTGGGGTCGATCTCGAGGACGGATCCGACGAGGGTCGCGGGGATCTCGTCGTTCGATTCGATGCCCAACCGGGCCCGGACCGCTTTCGGGAGCGTTACCCGCCCTCTATCGTCCACCGTGAGCGTGAGCTCCTCGCCGCGGTTCGATTCGGAGGAGGTCTTTCCCATTTTCGATCGCCTGTGTCCCACTACTCTGTTGACATACAAAACGATTGCGCCGCTCGAAGCCTCGGTGTGCTCCACATCCTTCCTCAGGTGATCCGCTGGCACGAGGCTGCGAGACGTTATTCGACCAGGGAAATGCGCTCGGTACAACTCACGCATCCGTTTGCTTGCGAACCGTTCACTACGCAGGGGAGGTAGTCGAGGTGAGAGGGCGTCGTCGCAGTTATCAGTGCTTTCGACCTGCCCAATCCTCAAGCTTCATCAACTGGATAATGTCTTTCTAGGTTAAAACAGCATGGTAAACAACTTGTAGTATATTGCCTTGTTAAAACGATCTCACATCTCTCCCGAATATATGTTCCTTCACGCGATATTCAATAGTTATATTAACCACTAGACCCTCTGTCACGTTGGAAGCCACTCGCTCCAGCTTCACCGGAGAGGGCATGCAAATGCCCCGGGTGTTGAAGCACCCGAGACGTGGCTTCCAAAACCCCGGTACAGGTTTCGAAGCCATGATTCGCTACACGCCAACCCGATATAAACGTCCCGCACGCATCGCCGCGAAGTGTCCGCGAACCCGCGACGACGAGCTGCGCGTCCGTGGTGATCGACGCCGTAAACGCAGCCGAAACCTCGTGCACCCGTCGCGATCGGACGCGGACGATCCGCCGACCGCGGATCCACCGAACGCAGAGGCAGACGCCGCACCCCACGAACCCGACGGTCGAACCGGACCGGACGACCGGAACCCCGACTCCGCCGACGCCTCCCTCCCGCGCTGTCCGCGCTGTGACGCCGTCCTCGCGGACGTCTACACGCTCGGCCCGGACGCCCACACCGCCGCCCCCTGCGGCTGTCCGCTCGCCCCGGACGAGGTCAAGTCGCTCTGACGAGGTGAGCGATCGTGCACGTCCGCAGCCGAGACCCACCCGAACCGCGAGGTGAGCGCCCGTGAGACTCCGACGTCCGACGGACTTCCTGCTCCTCCAGGCGCTCGCGGAGCACGGCCGGAACGTCGCGCCGAATCTGGCCCATCACACGGGCAAGACCCGCAAGAACTGCAATAGCCGACTGCCAGTCCTGGCCGACTACGGCCTCGTCAGGAAGGTGGGTCCGGCCGAGCGCTCCGGACTCTACGAGCTCACCCCGCGCGGCGCCGCGGCGCTCGCCCACCGCGACCGGTACGGTGCGGTCGAGGACTTCGAGGCGCTGCTCGACGGGGCCGAACCCTTATTCGAGTTGTCGACAAGTGACGAACGTAGTGGCCAGTCCGTCGAGCGACGGTCCCGCCCGGGAGGCCGAGATCCGACTGTGGCGCGAGGGCGACCGGTGGGTCGCCACGGACGTCGGGGCGGGCGTCACGACCCAGGGACGGTCTCGGACGGATGCGCTCGAAAACCTCGACGACGCGGTCGCGGTTCACGAAGATTCTCGGGGCCGCGAGTCGACCGACGAGGAACTCCGCGAGTACGGTATCGATCCGGCGGATAATTCGACCGGCGATCGGGACTCGCCGGACGTGCTCGTGTAGGATGTCGCGGCGGCGGTGACCCCAAGATTATCTAACGTACGTTTCGAGTTCGTCCACCACGCGGTCGGTGAAGCGATCCGAGACGCGGCCCTGCCAGGCGATCAGATCCTCGATCCGCGGCGAGTGAACCGCCCACGGAGCGACGAACGACTCGCACGGGACCCCGCCGACCTCCCGCGCGTCCGGTTCGAGCGGCAGTGATCGATGGTACCGCGACGTCGAGATGGCGACGGCGAGGTACTGTTCGTCGCTAAACGGGTGCGTACCGTTGTTGATGATCAGCCACGGTCGCTGACTGTCGGTTCCGATTTTGAACGGATCTTCGCTTCGAACGACGTCGCCCCGTTCCGGTTGCATCGATCACTCCTCGCGCTCCGCATCGTGCCCGTCCGAATGCGGCTGCTCGCTCGGATGCGGCTCGTCGGGAGCGACGTCGTCCCACGCTTCGGGATCGATTCCGCCGTCCGCCTCGTCGAGTCGGTCGGACGCGACGTGGAGGTCGTACGCGGCGGCGACGCGGTCGTAATCGTCCGTGAGCGCCCAGTACTCGCCCTTGTGACGAACGAGGTCGCGGTCTTTCAACCGCGAGAGGGCCGTGCCGACGGCGTTGGGGGTTTCGCCGATCGCCGCCGCGACTTCCGATCTGGTGAACGCCTTGTCGCGGTGCTGAGAGAGGTGTGCGAGGATCTGCCGCGGAACGCTGGGTCCGTTCGGGATCCTCCCGGATTCGAAGTCCTCGATACTGACGGGCATGAGTTCTCATTCGCGTGCCGGCGTAATGAGTGTACTGCCGTACCGGTGTACTTCTAATCCCGCCGGCCGTCCACCTGGAATACCACGGCGCGTTCGTCACCGTCGATCGTCGCGGCGGCTCGTCGGTCGGACGAACCGGGGCGAACTTCGCTCTTCACGCCTTCCCCCGTCTGCCCTCTATGCCAGATCGTTACCCGCCGTTCGAACGGGAGTCCGCCGATACTTCAAATCCCGTCGACGCCGAGAACCTCGTCGACGACCGCCTGCACGCGAGTCGCCTCGGCGAAGGAGACGAGGTCGCCGTCGCCGCCCTCGAGTGCGGTCACGAACTCCTCGATCAGCGCGAGGGTCGTCTCGCCCGGCTCCTCGGTGAGCACGCGTTCGTCGGCCTGGCCCGGCTCGGCGACGAGGCGGCGCCACGCCTGCAGCGACAGCGACCCCTCGGTCCCCTCGACCGTGATGGCGTTCTCCTCGCCGCCGGCGCAATCACAGAGGAGGTCGATCGTCCCGTGGACCGGTTCGTCGAGTCCGATGGCTCCGTCGGCGAAGTCGCCGGCACCCGCGACCTCGGCACCCGCCACGCCGGCATCCGCGATCTCGGCACCCGCCACGTCGGCATCCGCCACGGCGGCATCCGCCACGGCGGCACCCGCCACGTCGCCGCCGACGCGGAACGTGCCGACGATGGACTCCTCGTACTTCCCCGGAGCCGTGTACCGGACATCGGCGGAGACGTCGCCGATCCCGCCGAAGAGTTCCTGGGTCCCGAAGACGAAGTGGCTCCCGACCTCCCGGAGCGGGCCGCCCTGCTCGCGGCCGGCGAGCCAGTCGACGTCCTGCCACTCGCGTGGCCACCGCGGGAAGCGAAAGCGGAGCGCGACCCGTTTCGGCGCGCCGATCTCGCCGGCGGCGATCCGTTCACGCATCTCCACGAATCCCGGCGCGTAGCGGAACGGGAAGTTGATGGCGGTCGTCCGGTCGCTCTCGCGGGCGAGGGCGGTCAGCTCGCGGCCGACCGCCGCGTCCTCGGCGATGGGCTTCTCGCAGATGACGTGCTTGTCCGCCTCGAGTGCGGCCCGGACGACCGCCGCGTGGTGTTTCGGCGGAACGCCCACGTAGACGAGATCGATCGCGTCGATCGCGACGAGGTCGGAGACCGCGGTCACCGCCTCGCAGTCGTGCGTCGACGCCATCGCCGCCGCCTTCTCGGCGACGCTGTCGCAGACCGCCCGGATCGCGGTCCGTTCGTGCTCGTCGAACGCCGCCGCGAGGCGCGACCCGATGACCCCGCAGCCGACGATGCCGACCTGGTGCATGCGCGGACGGTGGCGCGCTCGTCTCAAGAAGGTGCCCGTCGCGGTCGGTCGCCCGTCGGTCGCCCGCCGGCGGAAACCTGACAACCCTCCGAGACGCTCGTCCGACCGAACTACTCCCGCCCCTCCCCGTGCACGTCCGCAAGACGAAGAGTTACGTCCCTCATCTCCCAACACAGAACGAGTATCCAATGGCGCGCAGTCAGCACGACGTGATCGTCGTCGGGGGCGGGGTCGCGGGTTGTTTCGCGGCGGCGACCGCGGCGGCCGAGGGACTCGACGTCGTCCAGTTGGAGCGCAAATCCCGAGAGCGGGGCGGGTTCATCGCGTGCGGCGACGCGATGAAGAGCCCCCGAGATCCGAAACATTACCCGGGTCCGATCGACATGGACGCGATCGCCGACGACGAGTCCGTCCGCATCGATTCCACCATCGATCGGATCGAGTACTGGGACGAGGAACTCGGCGTGCGGAAGGTGCTCCCCTACGAGACGAGCAGTAACGTCGTCGACCGGTACGAGTTCGGACGGCGACTCCTCGAACAGGCCGCCGACCGAGGAGCGACCCAGCACTACGACACGGTGGTCACCGAAGTGACCCAGAACGGTCGCGTCACCGGGGTCGAAGCGATTCGCGACGGTGAGCCGGTCACCTACGAGGGGAAGGTCGTGATCGACGCCGCGGGCGCCCAGTCGATCCTGCAGGACCTGATCGATTTCGAGGGACTCGACGCGCCCGGCGATCCGACGTTCGAGGTGCCCCACTACACCCACTTCGGGGCGGCCTACCGCGAAATCATCGAGACCGAGAACCCGGTGTCCTATCACGACGCCATCGTCGGGAAACCCCTCGAACGGATGGGCTACATCTGGTACTTCCCGCGCACGCCGACGGAGATCAACGTCGGCCTGGGATTCCAGATGAGCGAGGAGCCGATCGCCCTCGCCGACCGCCTGCGCCGGGACGTCGAGAATCGCCCCGAGTTCCGGGGGGCGAACGTGGCCGAGAAGTTCGACGCGAAGAACAAGCTCGGGTCGTCGATCGCCCTCCGTCGACCGCTGGATTCGATGGTGGCCCCCGGCTACCTGGCCGCGGGCGGCGCGGCGGGGACCACGCATCCGATCACGGGGAAAGGCATCCGCGGGGCGGCCTACTCCGGGTACTCCGCCGGGCGCGCGGCCGTCCAGGCCGTCGAAGACGGGGACCTCTCCGAGAGCGGGCTCTGGGAGCACAATCGCTGGCTGTACCGCGAGCACGGGGAGGCCGCGAAGCTCGCCTCCTGGGACGCCTACAACGTCGCCGCGAGCTCCATCGAGGTGAACGTCCTCCGAGCCGTCACCGCGTTGCTGCCCGAAGACGAACTCCGGGAGATCGTCGGCACGTCCGCGGAAGTGGACGACCTCAGAAGCAAAGTCCTCGTGGGCACGGGTATCCTCAGAAACCTCCTCGCGGAGTACCGCAAGGGCACCTTCGAGACGCTCGACGTGAGCAAACGCGACCTGTACGAGAGCGTTCGCGGCGTCCGGAAGACGCGCAGCCACGTTTCCGCGTACGAACGACGGTACGACGCCTACCCGGACGATCGGTCCGCTTTCGAGGAGTGGCGCTCCGAGCGCGACCGCATCGACCGGCAGCTGTACGACGACCTCGGGCTGGCCCCGCACGAGCACAAGTACTGAAATCGCGATCGCGAGGGACGGGCGACCGGGGAGATCACCACCGCTCCGGTCGAATTACTGGGATTCGCACGAACTTGGACAGGATATTTTCGCGGGCAGTTCCGGCCGACGATGCGCTGACCGTCCCGGCCGACGATGCGCTGACCGTCCGACGGATGATACGTGAATCGTCCCGGCCGACGATACGCGTTCGTCTCCGCGAGATCGGCGGCCGGTCTTCGGTACTACTCGGTAATACCACCTAGGTATTTCACCGAGGCCGTCGTAGCTCCGCCCGTATGAGTTTCAGCGACGAGCTCCTCGCGGAGGGGGCAGACATCTGGGAGGCGCAGTACGAGCACCCGTTCGTCACCGAGCTGGCGGCGGGCACGCTCGACCCCGAGGCGTTCCGCCACTGGGTGGAACAGGACTACCGCTACCTGCTCGACTACGCGCGGACGTTCGCCATCGCGGGGACGAAGGCCCGCCGGGAGGAGACGATGGCCGGCCTCCTCGGCGTCGCCCACACCGTCCTCGACGACGAGATGGACCTCCACCGGGAGTTCGCCGCCGACTACGGCATCCCCCGGGAGGAACTCGAGTCCGTCGAGAAGGCGCCCACCTGCGTCGCCTACACGAACTTCCTCGTCCGGACCGCCCACGAGGGGACGCTGCCGGAGATCGCGGCGGCGATCTACCCCTGCGGGCAGGGCTACCTCGACGTCGCCGAACGGATGGCCGCACTCGCCGACGAGGAACACCGCTACACGCCGTTCATCGAGAAGTACACGAGCGAGGAGTTCTACGAGGCGGTCGACTGGATGACGTGGCTGGTCGACGACTGCGCCGAGCGCAACCCCGGCGAGCGCGAGGCCATGCGCGAGGCGTTCGTGACGAGCGCCCGCCTCGAGCACGACTTCTGGGAGATGTGCTACACGAAAGAGGAGTGGTCGGTGTGACCGAGCCAGCCGGCGTCGAGACGCGTCCCGGAAAGGCGTACGATCCAGACCGCGACGGCCGCTTCTTCGAGTGGCTCAGAGAGCGCTCGGACTGGGAGGCCGCCGCTCGCCACCGCTTCGTCGAGGAGTACCGCGACGGCGAACTGCGCGACGACGTCTTCGAGCGGTATCTCGTCCAGGATTACCAGTTCCTCGAAGCGGGGGCGCGGATCACCGCGCTCGCCGCCAGTCAGGCCCACACGATGGCCGAGATGGGGCGGCTCTCGGACTCGCTCGCGGTGCTCACCGGCGGCGAGAACGACTACTTCCAGCGGGCGTTCGACGAACTGGACGTCCCCGACGGCGAGCGCGAGGACCCCGAACTGCATCCCACCACCGCGGCCTTCATCGACTTCATGTATCGGGCCGGTCACGACGGCGGCTACGAGGAGACGCTGGCGTTCGTCGCGGCCGCCGAGTGGATCTACCTCGACTGGTGTGCGTACGTCGCCGAGGCGGATCGCGAGCGCGAGCGCTGGTATCTCGACGAGTGGGTCGAGATCCACGTGATCGACGAGTTCGAGGCCTACACCACCTGGCTGTGCGAACGGCTCGACACGTACGGACCGCTCCTCTCGCCCGAGCGCCAGCGCCGCGTCGCCGAGATCTTCGACCGGACGGTCGAGCTCGAGGCGGCCTTTTTCGACGCGGCGTACGAATGAACTGACGCGACGGTGACGTAATTGTAAAGTTCGTTCCGTGTTAGCAATCGGTATGCCTGACGAATCGGGGGAGCGGCGCACCGACGGCGGGACGGCGACCGGAGGCGCGGCGGACGTCGAACTCGAGTTCCCGAGCGGCGACTGGGCGGGCTTCTTCAAGAACCACTTCGGGCCGTCGATGCTCTGGGCGCTGATCAGCATCGGCGGGAGCCACATCGTCCTCGGTCCGACGATGGGTGCCTTCTTCGGGCTGTTCGCGATCTGGATCTTCGGACTCATCTACATCGCGAAGTACGGCGCCTGGGAGCTGGGAATCCGGTACAACTACGGGGTCGGCGGGAACCCGGTCGAGGCCTACGATCAGCTCCCGGGACCGAGAAACTGGATGCAGTGGTACTCCGTCGCCGTGTTCGTGATCGGCTACGTCGCGATCACCGCCGGCGTCGGGCTCTCGAGCGCCGCGCTGGTGGGGCCGCTGGTCCCACTTTCCGTCCCGCAGACGTTCGTGGTGCTGATCGCGATCGCCGGGGGCCTCGTGTTCTTCACGCGATACTCGCTCCTCGAGAAGATCCTCCTCGGGTTCACCGTCGCGCTCGGCGTTCTGCTCGTCCTCGGCGCGATCGTCGGGCCCCCTTCGGCCGACGTCGCCGCGGAGACGGCCCTTTCGATCGACCTCGGGGGCGAACGGACGATCATCTTCGTCGGGCTGTTCGCCGCCGCCGCGGGGTTCGCGCCGACGGGCTTCAGCACGAGCGTTCTGATCGGCAGCTGGAGCATGGCGAAAGGCGAAGGTGCGAGCCAACTGCGCGAGGAGGGGCTCGATCCCGACGACGAGCGCTACCACGACTACATACGCGCGTGGATCCGGACGGGTCGACGCGATTTCAACATCGGCTACGCCTTCAGCTTCGTCCTTCTCGCGGCCATGATCCTCCTGGCCGCTAACGTGCTGTATCCGGAGCCGATCGACGACGAAAACTTCGCGTTCGCGCTCGGGCAGGTGCTCTCGGAATCCTTCGGCGAGTGGTCCTTCTGGGCGATAATCGTAGGCGGGTTCGCCGCGCTGTACTCGACGGTCATCACGCTCATCGACGGCGCGTCGCGGGCGACCGGCGATATCCTGCCGATGGCCCTGAACGACCGGACCGTCGACCGCGAGTTGGTTCGGCGCGCCGTCATCGTCGTGATCGTCGTCGTCGCCAGCGGGATGGTCCTGGCGCTCGGGAACGTTCCGGTCACCTTCGTCGTCACCATCGCCGCGATCCTGGCGGTGACCGAGATCCTCTTCTATCCCGCCAACTGGTACGTCGTCAAGAAGAACCTCCCCGAAGCGTTCCACCCCTCGAGGCGGTGGGTCGCCTATTACGCGATCAGCCTGGTCGCCGTCCTCGTCTTCGGGATCATGGGGGCGATCGCACAGTTCGACCTGGTTCCCGAGCTCATCGAGCTCCTCCCGAGCGCCGGGTGATCGACCGGCGATCGAGCGGTTCGATCCTCGGCCCGCCGACCCGTTGACGGGCGCCGACGGCCCACCGGCGCCGACGGTCGTTTTCGATTCCGACCGCGGACGACGCCCTCAAGCCCCTTCGAACGTAACGGGCGGGTATGCGCGTGACCGTCGACGTGAAAGGGGAAGGAACCAGCGAGGTCGACCTCGACGACCTCGAGTCCGACGGCCGGCCGACCTACGCCGACCTGCTCTCCCGCGTCGACTACAGTCCCCACGAGGTGAGCGTCCTCGTCGACGGTCGTCCCGTCCCCGAAGACCAGCCCGTCGACGCCGAGGAGGTCACCGTCCTCAGGCTCATCAAGGGCGGGTGACGTCGTGCGATCGAGCGCGTCCGTCCGCGTCCGCGCCGCCGAATCCGGCGAGGCCCTCGACGTCCGACGGATCCTCGACGCGGCGATGCTCGAACCCGGCGACGTCGAGTCGCGGATCGCCGACGGCGACGTCCTGGTCGCGGTGGCGGATCGGCCGGAAGCCGGCGACCGCGTCCTCGGGGCGCTGGTGCTCGCGGCCGAGCCGCCGGAGACGTCCGTCGGAATCCACGAAGTGGCCGTTTCGTCCGACCGGCGGAGTGCGGCGAGCCACGTCGCGGCGATCGCCGTCCGACGGCGCCGGCGGGACCGCGGGATCGGTACGGCCCTGATCGAGGCGGCGCTGGACCGCGAGGGGCGGCTGACGGCCCACTTCGACGCCGACCTCCGCCCCTTCTACGAGGCGCTCGGCTTCGACGTCTGCGAGATCGGCGACGGTCGGTTCGCCGGCCGTCGAGAGCGCTGAGCCGTCGCCCGGGGCCGCGAATCGCCCGGGCGCTGCGACTCGGCCACCCGCCGAGTTCGGCCGGCCGGCCCGGCCAGCGCCCGGATAACAGACCGTTACCCCGGAGTCGGTCGTGTCGGTCGTGCGCTCACGGCGCGGATCGACCCCCTCGCGAATCGGACCGTCCCGTCGGCGATCGTATCACGCTGTGTGGCGTTGAACGAACCGGCGAGTTGATGTAGAAAGGTGGCGTTACCCGCACTACATGGCCCGCTGGCAGCAGTTCATCCTCGCGCTCGGCGCGGTCTTCCTCGCGGCGGCCGTCGGACTGGCGATCCGCTCGCTGGCCCTCGGCGACGTCTCGCCCGCGGTCGCCCTCGACGTCGTCCTGATCAGCGTGCCCGGAGTCGTCCTGGTGCACGTCGGCCGCTGGCTGCCGGACGCGGACATCGAACCCGCACAGTACCCGCGCATCGTCGCGTGGGGCGCCGGCGGCGTCGCGGTGCTCGTCACCGTCATCTTCATGCGCGCGCTCCACCCGGGGGTCAGCGCCAACTTCTCGTTCGGGACGACGGCGGTCTCGGTCGCGATCGGCTCCATCGCGGGCATCGCGATCGGCGTTCGCGAGGCCCAGGCCACCACGCGCGCGAAGCGCCTCGCCCGACAGTACGAGGAGCTTCGACGGGCCCAGGCCGTCGAGCGAAAGAACGAACAGCTGAAGCGGACCCAGGCGAAGCTCGAGGAAGCGAACGAGAAGCTCTGTCGGTCGAACGAGCGCCTCGAGCAGTTCGCCCACGCCGCGAGCCACGACCTCCAGGAGCCCCTGCGGATGGTCAGAAGTTACCTCCAGCTGCTCGACCGGCGCTACGGCGACGAGCTCGACGAGGACGCCGAGGAGTTCATCGAGTACGCCGCCGACGGCGCCGACCGGATGCGCGCGATGATCGAGGGCCTCCTCGCGTACTCCCGGGTCGAGGCGCAGGGCGATCCGTTCGACGCCGTCGACCTGAACGACGTGCTCGACGACGTGCTCAGGGACCTGCAGCTGAAGATCGAAGAGAGCGCCGCGGAGATCGAACGCGAGCCGCTGCCGACCGTCCGCGGCGACGCCGGCCAGCTGGGGCAGCTGTTCCAGAACCTGGTGCGGAACGCGATCGACTACAGCGTCGGCCGGTCCCGCGTCCACGTCTCGGCCGCGCGGGAGGGGCCGCGGTGGGTCGTCTCCGTCCGCGACGAGGGCGTCGGGATCGACTCGGCCGACGCCGACCGCGTCTTCGACATCTTCCAGCGGGTCGGCGAGACGGGTCCGCGCGGGTCGGGGATCGGGCTGGCGCTCTGCAAGCGCATCGTCGAGCGCCACGGCGGGGAGATCTGGGTCGACTCCGAGCCCGGGGAGGGATCGACCTTCCGCTTCTCGCTGCCGGCCGGGACCGAGAAGGCGCCGGCCGCGGACGCGGTCGACGGCGCCGCCTGAGCCGGCCGCCGGCGTCGCGCCCGGGATCTCTTCCGACGCTCTGGCTGCTATCGCTTCGACGGACGTGCCGCCATCGCTTCGGCGGACGGGCTGCTATCGCTTCGGCGCTCTGGCCGCCATCGACCCGCCCCGGCTCCGCCATCGACCCGCCCCGGCTCCGCCATCGACCCGGCCCGCGCTCCGCCATCGACCCGGCCCGCGCTCCGCCATCGACCCGGCCCGCGCTCCGCCATTGACCCGGCTGACGGGCTCCGAGTCCACTCCGAGGGCGCTCAGGCCTCGGTCCGGACCGCCCCCACCCGGTCGACTCACTCGCCGACCGCTTCGTCCTCGCCAGAGGCCGACGGGTCGGACGTGTACACGAGTTCGAAGGAGAGTTTCGCCGTGCAGCTCATCGCGGCCTCGTCGAGGTTCGTCTCCGTCTCGCGCTCGTCCACGTAGCCGTTACAGCGACCGTGGGCGACGATGTTGGAGATGCTCGCCGCGGAACCGCACTCCGGGCAGTCGAGGTAGTACTTGCCATCCTCGTTCTGGTGCCAGGCGTCGGCGTCGAGATCCATGCGGGCCGCGTCTTCGTCCCGAGGCATACGCGAGGGTTCGACGTCGAGGGGCGTAAAGCCCGCGTCGGAACCCCCGGCGACCCGGGTCGGCGACCGATCGCTCACACCAGCGGCTCGACCAGCGCCACGCCCTCCTCGAGCAGCGTCGTCAGCCGGCCCTCGTCGGTCGCCTCCCCGTACACTCGCAGGACGGGTTCGGTGCCGCTCGGGCGGACGAGCAGCCAGGAGCCGTCGGCCAACAGGAGCTTGAAGCCGTCGGCGGTGTTGACGTCCTCGACGGCGACCCCGGCGACCGCCCCGGGGATCGCGTCCGCGAGCGCGTCCAGGACCCGTCGCTTCTCGCTCTCGGGGCAGGGAACGCTGCGCTTGTCCTGGACCACCGTCCCGTGCTCGTCGAGGAGCCGGTCGACCCGCTCGTCGAGGGGCTCCTCGGCGTGCATCGCGGCCGCGAGCAGCGCGATCAGGACGCCGTCCTTCTCGCGGACGTGGCCGCGAACGGTGAAGCCGCCCGACTCCTCGCCCCCCACCAGGGCGTCGTGGGCGGCCATCGCCTCGGCGACCCACTTGAAGCCGACCGGGACCTCCCGGACCGACTCGCCGCGGGCCTCGGCGACGCGGTCGATCAGGTAGGTCGTCGACACCGTCCGGATCGCCGGCCCCGAGTCGCGCTCCAGGAGCCAGTCGTACAGCGCCGCGAAGAAGAGGTTCTCGTCCAGGTAGCCCCGCTCGGGGGTGACCACGGCGAGGCGGTCGGCGTCGCCGTCGTTGGCGATCCCGAGCGCCGGCTCGCCGCTCGCGGCGCCGCCGCTCCCATCGTCGAGGCCTCCGACGGCGGCCTCGCGGGCCGTCACGCGATCGACGAGTTCCCCGAGGTGGGCCGGGGCGGGCTCCGGCGGCGAGCCGCCGAACGTCGGGTCGCGATCGCCGCGCAGACGTTCTATCGACGCTCCGGCACGCGCCAGGAGGGCGTCGGTCACCCCTCGTCCGGAGCCGTGCATGGCGTCGTAGGCGACGGCGAGGCCGTCGAGGTCGGTCCCCTCGGCGAACCGCTCGAACAGGTCCATCGCGGCCGCAGCGTGTGGCTCGACGAAGTCCACCTCGCGCGCGGTCCCGTGCTCGCTCGCCGGCAATGGGTCCGGCTCCGCGAGACGCTCGGCGACGGCGTCCATGACCGCCGGCGGGGCTGGCGCGCCGTCCGCGGGAATGAACTTGACGCCGTTGTACGTCGGCGGGTTGTGCGAGGCCGTGACGACCAGCGCGCCCGAGAGGCCGCGCTCGACGATCCCGTGGGCGATCAGCGGCGTCGGGAGGTCGCGCTCGGGAAGGAGCACGTCGAAGCCGTTGGCGCAGAGCACCCGCGTCAGCTCCTCCGCGAAGCCGCGGGAGGTCTCGCGGGCGTCGTAGCCGACGGCGACGGGTGCGTCGAGGCCCTCGTCCCGGAGGTAGGTGGCGACGGCCTGCCCCACGGCCCGCACCCGGGGCGCCGTGAACGTCTCGAGCGTCGCCCGCCAGCCGTCGGTCCCGAAGCTGATCTCGTCCATGCGCTTTCGTCCACGGCCGCGGAGAAAAGTGCGGCGACACCCGCCGCGACCAGCGCGACGGATGGAGTCCGGCGCGACGGCTGCGACGGGTCGGCCCCGGCGTGGCGGGCGTCGCCGCCGATCGGACGCCTCGGCGGGTCGGTTCCGGCGTAGCGGGCGTCGCCGCCGATCGGACGCCTCGGCGGATCGGCCCCGGCGTGCTGCCGAGCGCGCACGCGACCGCCCCCAACGGCGGGCACCGGATCCGACCCGTCAGTCGTCGCCCTTCCGAAGCGACCAGACCTGGATCGAGTGGCCGTCCGCGAGCTCCTCGTCGCCGAAGTCTCCGGTCGCCGTCCAGGACTCGAACGGCGAGCACCGCGCCAGCAGCTCGATCTGGCGCGTCGGGAGCATCGAGAGACGGTCCTCCTCCGCGAAGACGAGCGAGCCGTCCGGGTCGTACAGCTCGGTCTCGACCGCGAATCGCTGTTCGACCTCGTCGACGATCCGCGTCCGGGTGCGGACCTCGTGGGTCGCGCCGCGGTACTCGACGGACCCGATTTGCCACTCGCCGTAGGTCTCACGGATGACGTCGAAGCCGGGGACGAAGACGTCGAAGACGAACCGGCCGCCGGGCGCGAGCGCGTCGTGGACGGCCCCCAGCGCCGCCAGCTGGTCGTCGACCGTCGCGAGGTGCTGGATCGCGTTGAACGGGCACGTCACGAGGTCGTAGCGGCGGTCGGTCTCGAACGACGTCAGGTCGGCCCGCCAGACCGATGGCGCCAGACCGCGCTGGTCGGCGTTCTCCCGTAGCACGTCGAGCGCGTCGGCGGACAGGTCGAAGCCGTCGGCGTCGACGCCCGCCTCGAGCAGTTCGAGGTAGATTCGCCCGGTGCCGCAGGCCGCCTCCAGGGTCGGGCCCTCCGCCTCCCGGGCCAGCTCGACGTAGTAGTCGACGTCCGGTCGATCCGCGTCCGACAGGTGCGCGTCGTAGAACCGGGCGCGCTCGTCGCGATATCGATGATCTTCGCCGTCCATTTGCGGGCGGATTCGACCCGGAGTGAAAGTTCTTTCGACGCGACACGACCGAAGGCGGGGCCGCCGCCGTCCGGCCGAAACCGACGGCTCGACTCGATTTTCGACGCGCCGCGACGGGACGACGAAGCTTTACGATTCGAAAGCGAATTACCGTCCATGACCCGGACGCCGACCGTGCTGGCCGTCTCCGGCAGCCTCCGCGAGGCGAGCTACACCCGGACCGCCCTCCGGTACGTCCTCGCGGCCGCCGATGACGCCGGCGCCGAGACGCGCCTGCTCGACCTCCGCGAGTACGAGCTTCCGGTCTACGACCCGGACGCCGACGAGCAGGGCGACGAGGCGGAAGTGAAACGCCTCGTCCGCGAGGCCGACGCCGTCGCCCTCGGAACGCCCGTCTACCACGGCTCGTTCTCGGGCGCGCTGAAGAACTTCCACGACTACTGCGGCTGGGACGAGTACGAGGATACCACCGTCGGGCTGCTGGCGACCGCCGGCGGCGGGAGCTACGGCTCGACGCTCGAACACCTCCGGATGACGGTTCGGGGCGTCCACGGCTGGGTCCTTCCCCACCAGGTCGGCATCCGGAAGGCCTCGGACCGGTTCGTCTCCGATCCGGCGGCGATCGACGGCCGCGCCTTCCGCGATCCCGACCTCGAAGAGCGCGTCGAGACGCTCGGCAGCCAACTCGCCGAGTACGCGTTCATCGAGCCGTCGATCGCGTCTCGGGTGGCCAGCGCCGACGACGACTGAGCCCCGTCGGTCGCGAACGCCGCCCCGAAACCGACCCGCGAACGAGCCGTACTCTCACGACGTCACGTCCGACGATCACCTGTCGTCACCACCCGCCCGCGATCGCGCGCTGTTCACGAGCCGCCGGCGATCTCGCGCCGTCACCACCCGCCGGCGTTCACGTCCCGTCCACGAGCCGCTCTTTCGCCGCCCGCGAGAGCTGCTTGATCTCGTACTCGCGAGCCATCGCCGTCGAGCGGCTCTCGTAGCGCTCGACGTGAACGACGTCCACCGGGGTCCTGGGGCGGGTGTACTTCGCGCCGTCGCCGGCGTTGTGCTCGGCGACGCGGCGCTCGAGGTCCGTCGTGTAGCCGGTGTAGAGCGTGCCGTCGTCGCACTCCAGGACGTAGACGACGTGGCGACTCATCGGGAGACGGTTCGCGTCCGCGGAGAAAAGACTCGCGGTCCGATCGGGGCCAAGCTGTCGACGGCGGTATCAGACGGTGCGGGCGCGCTCTCGCGAGGCTTCGGCGATGCCGGCGTTCGCGGAGCAGCTGACGCAGGCGTGGATCTTCCCGCGGTCGTCGGCGAATACTCGCGCGAAACGCTCCGAGACGTGCGCGCCGCAGTGGTTGCACTCTGGCATGGTGACGCCGGTTGGTCCGGCACCTCGATCTACCTGCCGATCACCTAAAAAGACTTGGCCAAACGCGTGTCGAATTTGGTATTGTGTAAGGTATTGTTCGTCGTCGGGAAGCCGACGCGGCAGACCGGCGCTCGTTCGGCCGTCGACCGGGACGGCCGTCCAGGTCGGTCGGACGCGTCCTCGCGCCGTCGAACGGGAGAGGATCTCGCGAGTGACCACCGAAGCCGACTCCGACACGAACCGGACGCTCGGGGCGCGCGCGAGCGACGACTACCGCCTCGAACGGGCCCGACCGGCCGAACGGACGGGCATCAGTCATATACGTTTCGGTGGGCGGCGACCCGAAACACCCGTCGCGCCCCGCCTCAGGCCCGCTATCCCGCGGATTAAACAGAACTCTTATAACGGGGTGGGCAGAACGGGTAATTCGTATGGCAGACCTTATCGTCAAAGCCGCGGTGAAGGAAGCGCTCGATGACAAGAACGTTGCTTCGGACTTCTACGACGCCCTCGACGACGAGGTCGAGGAACTGCTCGACAACGCCGCCCGACGCGCGGAGGCCAACGACCGCAAGACCGTCCAGCCCCGCGACCTGTAAGGTCGAACCCGACGCGAATTTTTTGGCGATCACGTCCCGTAGCGACGGCGCCGTCGTCACTCGACGCGCGATTTCGCTCGAATCCGCCGCCGGGATCACCGAAGGCGGCCGAACAGCGATCGGACTCGTCCGAGGAGTCGACGCCAGCCGACGGGCCCCTCCGATCGCGCGTCGTCCGCCGTACTATCGGGCGACTCCGCCCGACCGGGTGCCGTCTTCGCGCCGACCGATTCGGACCGGTGGATCGGGTCGTCGCCGTCGCCCGGAACGAAGCCGGGAACGTCGATCCCGTCGAGACGATCGCCCTCGCCGGTAGCCCGGTCGCGCGCGTCCCGGTCGCCGGCCGACCGCTCGTCACCGTCTCGGTCGTCGCCCGACCCTTCGCCTCCGTCCCGGTCGCCGGCCGACCGCTCGTCACCGTCTCGGTCGTCGTTCTCGACGGACCGACTCGCCGATACGCCGTCGATCACGACGGGCTGGTTCGTGACCCGATCGGGACGAACCACGGGTGTCGATGGTCCATCGTCGCCCGGAGCGACGCGATCGTCGACCTCGGCGGGGGACGCCGATCCGGACGCCTCTGAGGCCGCCTCCTCCCCGGGCGACGACGTCGACTCCTCGCGATCCGACACCAGCGCGGCGATCTCCTCGAGTTCCGCCCGCGTGACCAGCGGTCGCGACCGGGACGATCCCTCGGAGTCGCGTTCGATCGTCCCGTCGGCCGAACCGGTCGCGTTCGAATCGGTCCCGGAGCCCGATTCCGAGGGCGGTTCCTCGGACCCCGCTCGCGCCGCCGTCTCCGATCTCGGGACCGGGGTTCGATCCGCGCCAGCGGGAGTCTCCTCGACGTCGGTACGGGCCGCCCCGAGTTCCTCGAGGGCCTCCGACGCGATCTCGACGGCGGACCGGTCGTCTCCGTCGATCGGCTCCGACGGCGGCACGTCGGTGCCGTCGGATTCCGCGGACGGCGCCGCATCGTCCACCGGCGACGACCCGGCGTCGGTCCCGGATCCGTCGGCGGTCGGTCGGGCCCCCGGGTCGGTCGTCCCGGCCGCTCCGGACGGTTCAGCGCCGTCCGTCACTCCCCGTTCGTCGGCCGGGACGTCCAGGTCCCCCGAGAGGATCGAGTCGACGTTCTTGCAGGCTTCGGCCGCCGCCTCGAGCGGATCGGTCGTCGGCTTCGAATCGGGAGACCCGCCGTCCTCGCCGTCGGAAGCGGGTTCGGTCGCCGCCGAGTCGCTCCCACGATCGTCGGACCCCTCGGAATCGGCCGGCACCGCCGGAGAATCGCCCGACTCGGCGGTCTCCGCGGGCGAATCCTCGTCGGACGCGGACGGTTCGGATTCGGCGGTCGGCGCGTCGACCGCGTCGGGAAGCGCCGCCGCCCCCTCGCTGACGAGATCGGCCATCGCGGCCTCCGGATCCGCCGGGCGGAGCGTCTCGATATCTCCCGCCCGTCCGTCCGGCGCGTCGTCGGCGTCGGGTTCGTCGGCCAGTTCGAGGATCTCGTCGACGCTCCGGTCGGAGACGGTCCTCGTCGGGCCGCCGCCGGCCAGCGTGCCGAATCCGCCGTCGTCCGCGTCGAGGTCCCCGAACGTCGCCGTCTCGCCGGCTTCGTCCGCGAGCGGCGCGGTCGAACGGTGGACGCGAGGCCCGGAGCGATTTCCATCGCCCCCGCTCGAACCGGTCGGCTCTCGCTCGGTCACCGCGGGGGACTCCGCCATCGCCTCCGCTTCTAGCTGTTCGAAGACCTCGTCGACCCCCGCCGTGGAGACGCGTCGGGTCGGGCCGCCCGAGAGCGCGAAGCCCTCGCGTTCGCCGGTCGACTTTTGGGGCGTCGCGATCTCTTCGAGGACGTCGTCGACGCTCGAGTCGGAGACGTGACGACGCGGGCCGCTCTCGCGGAGCCGCTCGACGACGGTCTCCGTGTCCTGCCCCGTCGAGCGCAACAGCGCCTCCAGGGAGTCGGCGTCGGAGGACGGGTCGCTCACCTCGTCGCCGTCCTCGAACTGGGAGCCCATTCGGAATCGTTTCCGACGAACGCTCACAGTATATTAAATTTGTCTATGGTGAGAGTGATCGTAAACGTTCGCTCCGGGGTCAAGCAGCCCTTGACCGGGAGCGTCGCCGGTCGAGGGGCGCTCGGTGGAACGCGGGGGCTGGCGCCGATCGATCGCCGGCCTCGCCGTTCCGACGGGGTCGACTCCGGCCCGACCGCGGCGGGTCGCCGGCCTACCGGCGCTCGCGCGCCTCGAGGAACTCCCGCGTCCGTCCGAGGACGACGCGGTCGGCCTCCCGCAACTCCGCGACCGTCCGCGAACCGGTGACGAACATGGCCGTCGTCAGCTCCAGTTTCAGCGTCTCGATCAGGTCGACGACCGCGTCGGTTCCCCGCCCGGCGGGACCGAGGAAGGGCTTGGCGAGGCCGCCCGCGCGGGCGCCCAGCGCGATCGCCTTGGCGACGTCGAGGCCCGAGCGGACGCCCCCGCTGGCGATCACGCAGTCGTGGACCTCGGCCGCCTCGATCGTGCTCACCGCCGTCGGGACGCCCCACGCGCGAAAGCGCTCGCCGACCTCCGCCTGGCGGGACGCTCCCACCGCGCGGGCGCGGTAGGCCTCGATGCCGGACCAGGTGGTGCCGCCCTTCCCCGCCACGTCGACCGCGTCGACGCCCGCGTCGGTCAGGCGCTCGGCGGTCGACCGCGAGATGCCGTTGCCGGTCTCCTTGACGATCACCGGCACGGAAAGCCCGTCCGCCACGCGCTCGATGGCCTCGAGACAGCCCCGGGCGTCGACGTCGCCCTCCGGCTGGACGGCCTCCTGGAGGAAGTTGAGGTGGACGGCCATCGCGTCGGCCTCGATCATCTCGACGGCGCGCTCGACGTCCGCGACGTCGTACTCCAGCAGCTGGGCGGCGCCCACGTTGCCGTAGAGGAACGCCTCCGGCGCCACGTCGCGGACGATCGTGTAGGACTCGAGGAGGTCGGCGTCGTCGAGTTCGAGGCCGGCGCGCTGGCTGCCGACGCCCATCGCGATCCCGGTCTCCTGGGCGGCCTCGGCCAGCGCCCGATTGATCGCCGTCGTGTTCGGGTGGCCGCCGGTCATGCTCTCGATGACGATCGGCGCCGCGAGCTCGCGCCCGAGCAGCGAGACCGCGGTGTCCACCTCGTCGCGGTGGATCTCCGGGAGCGCCTCGTGAACGAGCTCGACGTCGGCGAACCCGGTCCCCGAGGTCTCGACGTCCTCCTCCTCGATGATGCGGATGTGGTCGTCCTTCCGATCGGAAGTCTCGGGCATCTACTCCACGAGTCGTGCACTCGCACCAAAAGCGGTTCGTTCCGCTCCGGTCGCGCCAGGGCCCCGCCGTCCCGGAGGTCGCCTGCGGAGGGCTCTCGTCAGCCGCAGCGGCGACTCGCCTTTTTGATGGCCGGCGCCGTGTCCTCGACCATGATCCGGAAACTGCTGCTCGCGTTCGGGGTCGTCGAGATCGTCGCGCCCCGTCAGGTGATCGACGCGTGCGAGCGCATCGGCCTCGAGAATCCCGAGAATGCCGAACTCCGGCCGTGGGCGGTCGAGCTCGCGCGCCTCGAGGGACTGCTGTTCGTCTGGCTGCTCCTGCGGGGCCGGCGGCGGTCGCCGTTCGCGAGCGCGGCGCTGACCCTCGGCGGACTCGTCGCCGTCTTCGTCCCCCGACCGCTGATCCGGTTCAGCCAGGCGTTCGCCTACGAGAACCCGACCGACCTCGAGTTGAAGCCGTGGGTCGAGCCCGCGGCCCGGCTGCTCGGCGTGGTGTACCTGACCGTCGTCGTCCTCTCCGCTCGGGCCGACGAGGACGCCTCGACCGTCGGGGCCGACGGCGACGCGGCCCCGACGCGAGCCACCACGCGCACGTAGGCCTACTCGTACTCCCGGACCTCGACGCCGTCGTCGCTCCCGACGTAGATCGCGTCGACCAGGCCGACGAACAGGCCGTGCTCGACGACGCCGGGGATCGCCGACAGATCGGCCGCCAGCTCGCCGGGGTCCTCGATCGTTCCGAAGTCGCCGTCGAGCACCAGGTGGCCGTCGTCGGTCACGACCGGTCCGTCCTTGCGCTCGGCCTCCCGCAGCGTCGGCTCGCCGCCGAGCTCGCGGATTCGATCGGCGACCACGCCCTCGGCGCCCCGGAGCACGGCGACGGGAACCGGCCAGTCCAGCCGGTCGGCCAGCTTCGAGTCGTCGACGATGACCACGAAGCGCTCGGCCGCCGCGTCGATCAGCTTCTCGCGCGTGTGGGCCGCGCCGCCGCCCTTGACGAGGTCGCCGTCGGCCACCTGGTCGGCGCCGTCGATGGCGAGGTCGATCCCGTCGACCGCCTCGAGCGGCGCGAGGGGGATCCCGACCGCGCGGGCGAGCGCGGCCGACTGGCGCGACGTCGCGACGCCGCGGACCTCGAGGCCCTCGGCGACGGCGCGCCCGATCGCCTCGATCGCGTGCGCGGTCGTGCTCCCGGTGCCGAGGCCGACGACCGCTCCGTCGGCGACTTCCTCGGCCGCGCGCTCGGCCGCCCGCCGCTTCGCGTCCGTCGATCCGTCCCCCACTTTCATACCTACCAGCGCGGCCGGGGACGTCAAAAAACCCGCCGACGCGGGCCGACGCTCGCGCGTACCGGGCCGCCCGGCGATACCCGACTGTCAGTCGCTCCCACAGACGTGCGTCAGTTGCTCCCACGAACGTGCGTCAGTCACTCCCGCGGACGTTCGGCGGCCACTCCCGCGGACGTGCGTCGGCTACTCGTTCGCGTCGGGGATCTCGTCCTCGGCGAAGACCGCACCCTGGCCGCCGGCCGGATCCGCGGGGGCGTCCTCCGCGGCGCTCGCGTCGGGCGCGTCCGGCAGCATCTCGTCGCCGAGCGCGTCGAAGCGCTCGAACTCGCCCGCGTTCACCTCCTCGGCCAGCAACTCGACGGCCTCGACGAAGACCGCGACGATCAGCGGCCCCATCACGATCCCGATCGGCCCGAGCGTGAACAGGCCGCCGGTGAAGCCGACGAAGTAGAGGCTTCCCGGGAGACCCGCCGATCGTCGCGCCAACTTCGGTCGGACGTAGACGTCCGGGAACCACGCGACCAGCGCCACGCCGAGCACGCCGACGAGGGCGGCGGCCACCAGATCGCCCTGGACGACCTCGTACCCGGCGAGCGGGAGGATCAGGAGGCTCGGGCCGATGATGGGGACGAACTGCAGGATGGCGGCGATCATCGCCAGCGTGAACGCCGGTTCGTACCCCAGCAGCCAGAACAGCGGGTAGCCGATCAGCAGCGTCGCGACGCCGGTGGCGAGCTGCAGGACGTAGATCGCGTACAGCGTCTCGCGGGCCCTGGCGGCGAGCGCGTAGACGATGTCGCGGTACGCCGGCGGCACCGGCGCGACCGCCGCCTTCGCCGCGGCCCGTCCCTTCAACAAGAGCGCGAACAGCAAGATCACGAACAGCGCGAACTTGATCACGAGGACGGGCAGCGCCGCGGCGATCGAGAACGCGGCCGCCTGCACCCAGTCGAGCACCGGGTCCCGGATCGCCGCCGCCTCCAGGACGACCGTCTCGCCGAACGCGCTGATCGGTACCTCCGACGGAAGCCCCCGGATCAGCGCCTCCAGCTCGTCCAGGCGGTAGTAGACGGTGACGAAGATCGGCGCGAACACCGCCAGCGCCCCCACGAATCCGACGAGCGTCGCCGCGACCGCCGACGTCCACTCGCTGAGTCCCCGGCGGACGAGCCAGCGCTGGACGGGAACGAGGACGTACGCGACGGTGATCGCGAAGAGGATCGTCCCCATCACCTCGAGGAGGATGGCCCCCGTGAGGAGGCCGAGAACGAGGACCGCGCCCCCGAGCGCGTACCGTCGGTCGATGTCGGGCGTCACGGTCGTGACTCTCAGCCGGTCCGCATAGTCTTTTGGTCAGGTCGGTGGCCTCTCGGCGTCCCGGCGCGGACGCCGACTCCGCCGTCGGTGAGGATCGTCACGACCGGAGGCTTATACCCGACACCGACTTAGATCCGGTGATGGACCGGCGGACCGCCCTCGCCGCGCTCGGCGGCCTCGCGGGAGCAACGCTCGCGGGGTGTCTCGAACGCGAGGCGGAGGACGAGCCTCCCGAGGAGGAAGAGGAAAACGACGACGAAGGCGTGCTCCGGGTCGTCGCCCCCGAGCCGTTCGTCAGACCGGAAGACGGCCCCGGGCGGTGGCTCGCCGAGCGCTTCCCGGAGGGCCGCGAAGACGCCGAGATCACGTGGATCAGCCCCGAAACCGGGCTCGACTACTTCCTCGAGCGCGCCCGCCGCGACGTGCCGTTCGGCGCCGACGTCTACCTCGGGCTCGCCGCGTCCGACGTCGCCAGGGCCGGACAGGCCACGTCCGCCGTGTTCCGCCCCCTCGATCGCGGGTCGCTGACCAACGACCACCGACCGCGGCCCCGATTCAGCCTCGCGGACCCCCACGATCGCGCGCTGGCCGTCCTGGCCGACTACACCTGCCTCCTGCACGACGCCGACGCGAACCCGCCGACGTCGTTCGGCGACCTCGTCGAATCCACGTACGCGGAGACCCTCGTCGTCCCGGACGCCCGGGCGTCCGCCGTCGGCCGGTCGTTCCTGCACTGGACCGTCGCCGAGTTCGGCGAGGACGAGGCGTTCACCCGCTGGCGCGAGCTCCGCGACGGCGGTGTCCGCGTCGAGCCCACCTGGTCGGACGCACACGACGCATACCTCGCCGACCCCGACGCGCTGCTCGCCGGACGCGCCAGCCGCCGGGTCACCGCGGGCCGCGCCGGCGAGGACCCCGACCGCCACCGGGTCGCCTACCCCGACGACCGCGGATACGCCCGGCCGACGTACGTCGCGATCTTCGACGGCACGCCGCGCCGGGAGCTCGCCCACGAGTTCGTGGACGCGCTGCTCTCGAACGAGGTCCAGGCGGAGCTGGTCGAGCGGACCGACCGGTTTCCGAGTGTCGACCCGGACGAGCTCGACCTGTCAGACGACGTGACGGCGTTCGCGGACGAGCCGATCGAGTCGATCTCGCTCGACTACGGGGACCTGGTCGAGGCCCAGGAGGAGTGGCTCGAGGCGTGGGCCGACGCGGTCGGCGTCGGGGACTGACGGCGAGGGCGATCGAGGCGCTGGGAGCGGTCGCGGCGCGGCGGCCGGTTGCGAGCCGCTGTCGGCGGCGCCCGACGGCGGAACCCGATCGACGACTACCGACGCGCGTCGGGAACGGTGCCCCACCGCCGGCCGCCGAAACCGGCGTCACTCGGTCAGCCACTCGCTCGCCTGCGGCTCCCGTGGATCCGTCGGTACTTCGACGAGCACGGGTTCGTCCGCCGCGACGGCCTCCGCGACGGCCTCCGCGACCGCACTCGCGTCCGCCGCCCGCACCGCACGCATCCCCAGGCTCTCGGCGAGCGCGACGAAGTCGATGGGGGCGTCGGCCCAGCCGTAGGCGCTCTCGGACAGGGCGTAGGATCGCTCGGCCTCCTCGCTGATGATCGCGTAGTCCTCGTTCCGGAAGGCGACGACCGTGATCGGCAGCTCCTCGGCCACCGCCGTGTGCAGCTCGTGGACGCACATCATCAGCCCGCCGTCGCCGGTGAGCACCGCCACGTCCGCGTCCGGGTTCGCGACCTGGGCCCCGATCCCCGACGGGAGGCCGGTCCCCATCGTCGCCCAGGAGCCGGGATTGACGTACGAGCGCGGGCCGTAGGCGGCGAAGGCGTTCAGCCCCCAGACGCGGAAGCCGCCGGCGTCGGCGGCGACGACGGTATCGCGGGACAGCGCCTCGCGGACGGTCTCGAGCGCCGCGACGGAGGTCAGCGGCGCCCCGTCGACGCGGAGTTCGTCGACCCGCTCGTCGAAGTCCCGGCGAACGGCGCGCGCCCGCTCGGCGCCCGGGGTCGCGTCGGCGCTCGAAGGCGCCTCGACGCCGCGGTCCCCCAGCGCCCCGTCGATCGCCGAGAGCGCTTCGTCCGCGTCTGCGAGCACGCTCACCGCGGGTCCGTAGCCCGTCCCCAGGTCGTCGGGGTCGAGGGTGACGTGGACGAGATCGTCGGGGACGTCGACCGACCAGGCGCGCGTGGCGACGGCGTCGAAGTTGGTCCCGACGGCCAGCGCCGCGTCGGCCTCGGCGAGCAACTCGAGCAGCGCCGGCGGGGCGCTTCCCGAGAGCGCGCCCGCCGACAGCGGGTGGTCTTCGGGGAGCACGCCCTTGCCCTTGTACGTGGTCACGACGGGCGCGTCGAGCCGCGTCGCGACCGCTTCCAGCTCCTCGCTCGCCCCCGACGCCCGGACGCCGCCGCCGGCGATCACGACGGGGTCGCTCGCCCCGGCGAGCAGCTCGACGGCCGCCGAGACGCTCTCGTCCGGCACGCCCGTGGGCCCCTCACGCGGGTACTCGGGCGCCGCGGCGAGCGCGACGTCTCGTTTCAGGAAGTTCTTCGGGATCCCGACCCGGACGGGGCCCTTCGGCGGCGTCTCGGCGATCGCGATCGCCTCCGCGAGCGCCGCGACCGTCCCCTCCGGGCGCTCGACGAGGACGTTCTCCTTCACGACGGTGTCGTAGGTCTCGGGCGGCGTCTCGTGGATGCCCTCGCCGCCGCGGATCTCGGGTTCGGTCTCGACCGCGAGGTGCACCAGCGGCGTGCAGTCGTTGCGCGCGTTCTTCAGCCCGTTCATCGCGTTCATGTCGCCCGGCCCGGGGACGACGACCGTCGCCGCGGTCTTCCCGCTGGTCTCCGCGTAGCCCCACGCCTGGTGGGTGACCGCGGTCTCGTGGCGGGCCATCACGAACCGGACGTCGTCGCGCCCGTCGATGGCCTCGTTCAGCGGGAGCGTCTGCTTGCCCGGGATACCGAAGACGGCCTCGATCCCGCTCTCGGCGAGCCGGTCGACGACCGCGCTGCTGACCTGCATGCGCCAGCGTTCGCGCGGCGGGTACTTAGCCGGGGCGTCTCGCATCCGAGGGCCGCTGCCGAGGGACGTACTTCCGACGTGCGTTTCCGTCGCATTCGTCGATATCCGGGCGGAGAAGGCCGACTGATCGTCGAGTCACGCGGGTTGACGCGCCGACTCGGCCGGCTACGGGCCACGGCCGTTCGCCGACCCGGCCGGTTACAGGCGACGGCCGTTCGCCGAGCCGAGTCGTCGAGCGGCGCGGATGGATACACTGAACAGTCGGGGGGCCAAACCGCACCGACTGACCGATGGGCTCGAGATTCGACGCGACGAGTGGGACGATCCCGACGCAGACGCTCGCGGTGCGCGGCGGCCTCGCCGTCGTCGTATCGCTGCTAGTCAACCTGGCGATACTGGCCGCGGTGCTTTCCAGCGGCATCGTCGAGCCGTTCGACGCGCTCTCGGTTCCGCCCGTGGCGTTGCTGACCGTCCTGGGCGCGATCGGCGCGACGATCGTCTACGGCGCGATCACCCGACGCTCCGACGCGCCCGACCGGACGTTCGTCGTCGTCGCGGCGGCGGTCCTGGTCCTCTCGTTCGCGCCCGACCTGGCGCTGTTGGAGTACGACGCGGACGCGACCGTTCCCGCCGTGATCGTTCTGATGATCATGCACGTCGCCGTCGCCGCCGCCTGCGTCTGGGCGCTGACCGACCGCTACTCGCCGATCGCGCGGTGAGCTTCGGGTGCTGTTCGACCGCTGCTCGCCGAGCGCGCGGTGAGCGTCCGCGCCCCCGTCGACGGCGTCCGCTCCCGACCCGACAGCCGTTCCGGAGTCGACTTCGACGGACAACCGTTCCGGAGTCGACCCCGACGGCCGACAGGATTTTCCGGCCGTTCGCGCAGCCGTACCGTATGCAGTACAGGCGACGCGTGCTCGTTGCGGGTGGGACGACGATCGGTGCGCTGGTCGCGGGCTGTGCGTCCGCGATACCCGGCGCGGACGACCGCGGGCCGGAGTACCACGCGTGGCTCGGCGAGGAGATGCTCGCCGCCCAAGAGCGCGTTCGCGGCGCCGACGACGCTACCTGCACCGTCGTCTCGCCGGATATCGAGGCCGACAGCGATCGGCTCCCCGAGGACGTCGTCGACGAAGTCGGTCCCGACCGCGGAACGATCCGGGCCGGCGAGGCGACCGTCGAGGTGGACCCCGCCGATATCGAGCTCCGCATCGCGGATTCCACGCGGACGTGGGAGGTCGCCGTCGGGTCGGTCGACGACCTCGCGGACGAGGTGTCCGAACGAGCCGAGCGGCGGGGCGAGCACGGCGATCATCGACTCTACGCGGTCCCATCGGCCGCGAATCCGGATCTGGTGGCTGGAGTCGCCGTCGGCGGAGACTCGGTGGCGGTCGTCCGGGACGCGCCGCCGGAGGCGGCCCTCGACTACACGAGGGCGATCCTGGACACTGGTTCCGGCGACGCGGACCGCTTCGTCGACGGGGACGAGGTCGCCGAGACCCTCGTGGACGAACTGGGCGGCGGGACGTACGTGACCGTGAACGGCTTCGGCGGGCCCGCTCCGCGAGCCATCCGCGTCTCGTTGGACGGGGCCGCCGCCCGGTATCGGGCGGTTCGGGTCCACGAGACGGCCGACGACGCCGCCGACGACCGTCTGCTCGACGAGGAGTTCCTCGAGGGGTTACGAGAGCTGCCCGAGCGCCGGGAGGGGCGTCCGCGGGACCTCCCCGACATCTACGCCGTCTACGACTCGGTCGACGCGAGCCGGAGCGGCCGGTTCGTGATCGTCGACGGCTCGCTTCCGACGGTCGAACTCGAACCGATCGACGTCACCTCGCTCCCCTGAGCCGGCGGCGCGTCGGCGGCGGGGAGAGCCGCCGACGGTCACGTCGCGGCGCGAAGCCGAATCCGGATCCCGTCGGGATCCGCCGTCTCGAAGCCGACCGTCTCGCCGACGCCGGCCTGGTCGGCGACGCCGACGCCGGCCGCCTCGAGCCGGTCGCGGGCCGCCGCCAGCGCGTCGGCGTCGGGCACGACGAGTTCGAACCAGTCGAGTCCGCGTCCCCCTGCCGGCTTCCTCCGCCCGTTCCAGGTGTTCAGCCCGACGTGGTGGTGGTACTCGCCCGCCGCGAGGAACAGCGCCGAGTCGTCCATCTCCTGGCGGACCCGGAGTCCGAGCGTTTCGACGTAGAACTCGCGAGCCGGGTCGAGCGCGGTCACCTCCAGGTGGACGTGCCCCAGGTCGGTTCCAGGGGGGACGGTCGACTCGCCTCCCGCAGAGACGTTCCCGTCCGTCGCCGCCGTGACCGCAGCCAGGTCGAGCGGCGCCGTCACCATCGCCACCCGCCCGTCGTCGGCGATCGGCCACTCCCTCCGGGGACGGTCGCGGTAGATCTCCACGCCGTTGCCCGCCGGGTCCGAACAGTAGAGCGCCTCGCTGACGCCGTGGTCCGCCGCGCCGTCGAGTTCCCAGCGGTCGCGGATCCGTGCCAGGGCGTCGCCGAGGGCCGCGCGCGACGGGACGCGGAACGCGTTGTGGAATAGTCCCGCGCCCCGGCGCGCCGGCGCCTCCGGCGCCGCGCGGAGTTCGAGGAGGGAGACGTCGTCGACGCCGAGCGACGCGCGGTCGTCGGTGCGCGAGAGGACGGCGAGGCCGACGACGTCGCGGTAGAAGTCTATCGCGGGGGCGACGTCCGCCACGCGCAGGGCGGCGCGCCCGATCGCGGTGTCGGCGGGAAGCGTTGGTTCGGCGGACGACACGATAGTCGCGGTACGCCCCGAGTGGTGGTAAGTGAGGCGGCCCCGGCCGGCCGGTATCGGTGAGGCGGCCCCGGCCGGCCGGTATCGGTGAGGCGGCCCCGGCCGACCGGTATCGGTGAGGCGGCCCCGGCCGGCCGGTTCGGTGAGGTGGCCCCGGCCGGCCGGTTCGGTGAGGCGGCCGCACGCTTCCGGAATCGCCAACGTCTTGCGCCGCTCTCCCCAATCCCGCCCCGTGTCCCGTGCGCTCGACGCCTCGCTGTTCCTCCTGCTGGCGATCCTGTGGGGCCTCTCGTTCCCCGCGATCGCGGTCGGGCTGGAGTACCTGCCGCCGCTGCTGTTCGCCGCGTTCCGGTACGACGTCGCGGCGGTCCTCCTGCTCGCGTACGCCGCGGTCCGGATCGACGGCTGGCGCCCGAGCGCGCGCAACGATCTGGCGGCCATCGCGGGCGGCGGGCTCTTCCTCGTCGCGGGGAACGGACTGCTGTTCGTCGGCCAGCAGACGGTGCCGAGCGGCGTCGCCGCGATCTTGCAGTCGCTGGTCCCGATCGTGACGGCGGTGTGGGCCCTGTTCCTGCTCGGCGAACGGCTGTCGCCGGTCGGCGCGGCCGGCGTCGCCGTCGGGTTCCTGGGAGTGGGCTTCATCATCCAGCCCGAAGCCGGGAACCTGCTGGCCGGCGACACGGTCGGGCGGCTCATCATCGTCGGCCAGGTCGTGAGCGTCGCCCTCGGCGGCGTGCTCGTCCAGCGGGCCGGTCCGACGATCGATCGCGTGGCGTTCACCGGCTGGGCGATGCTCGTCGGCGCGCTCGTCCTCCACGCGGTCAGCCTCGGCGCGGGCGAGCTGCCGGGCGGCGACGCCGCCGCGGCGACCGCGATCGGCGCGGTCGTCTACCTCGGCGTCTTCTCGACCGCCGTCGCCTTCCTGATCTACTTCGCCATCCTCGAAGAACACGGCGCGTTCGAGGCGGCGCTGGTGGCGTATCTCGTCCCCGTCGTCGCCACGATCGTCGGCGTCTTCGTCCTCGGCGAGTCGATCAGCGCGCTGTCGATCGTGGGCTTCGGCCTCGTGGCGGTCGGCTTCGCGCTCGTCAAGCGCCACGCGCTCGTCGACGCCTTCGGGGCCGTCGCGGACGTCGGGCGGCCGTGAGCGGCCGGATCGCTCCAGCCGGCGCCGCGACGATCGCCGCCGTCGCGTCGAGCCCTCGCGCGGTCACGTATCAGAACGCCTTTGCGTTCGGCCCCCGTCGTTCCGGCCGCATGTCTCGAACCGACTGCACTGCGGCCAGCAACCGCGGGTCCGACGCGGCCCGCGGCTGGGTTCCGCGATCGCGATAGTCGTATCGACGCCCTTCTGACGACCGTCCGTACCGCCTCGATGTCCGCTCGCGCGCCTGCGACCGGCGGGGTCGACCGACCGGGAGGCCTCGCCGGTGCCACCGGTGAAACTGCGAGCCGCGCCGCCGGAGGTGATCGCCGTGCGGCGTAGCGCGCTCGCGCTGTTCACGCGGCGGGAGGGGCCCGGCTGGGCCGACGAGACGGCCGACCTGTGCGCGCGCGCCGGGCTGGTCCGTCGGGTCGGCAGCGGGCTCTACGCGTTCGCACCCGTCGGAGAACGGGTGCGGCGCAACGTGGCCGCCGTCCTCCGGGACGAGCTCCGGGCGATCGGCGCCCAGGAGGTCTCGCTGCCGCAGCTCACCCCCCGCGGACCGTGGGAGGCGAGCGGACGCTGGGCGAACTTCGAGGGCGAGATGTTCACCCTCCTCGACCGCGACGGCCGGGAGTGCTGCCTGGCGCCCTCCCACGAGGAAGGCGCCGTCGAGCTGGTCCGGGGCGCGGTCCGCTCCTCCGGGGACCTGCCCCTGCTGATCTTCCAGCTCGGGGCGAAACACCGGGACGACCGGCCTCGAGCCGGGCTCGTGCGCACACGGGAGTTCGCGATGAAGGACGCCTACAGCTTCCACGCGAGCCGCGAGTGCCTGACGGCGACGTACGATCGCGTCCGCGCGGCGTACGTTCGCGCCTTCGAGGCGCTCGGCCTCGAGTTCGCGGTCGCCGCGGCCGAGAACAGCGTGATGGGCGGCGCCCGCTCCGAGGAGTTCCTCGCGGTCGTCGCGCCCGATGGCGGGTCGACGACCGTCCTCGTCTGCGACGGCGCCGACTGTCGGTTCGGCGCGACCGACGAGTCTCCCAACGACTTCGCCGACGGCGACCCCTGTCCCGACTGTGACGGGACGCTGGTCGCGACCGGCGGGATCGAGGTCGGGCACGTCTTCGACCTGGGCACCCGCTACTCGACGGCGATGGACCTGACGATCGACGCCCCCGACGGCTCCGCGCGCCCCGTCCCGATGGGGAGTTACGGGATCGGGATCGACCGACTGATCCACGCGATCCTCCTCCAGCACGCCGACGCCGCCGGCTGCCGGTGGCCCGAGACGGACGCCGGCTCCGTCGCCCCCTTCCGCGCGTCGATCGTGCCCCTGCGGTACGAAAGCGACCTGCGAGAGGCCGCCGACCGGCTCCACCGCGCGTGCGGGCCCGAGGAGACGCTCCTGTTCGACGACCCCGGGCAGACGATCGGCGAGCGCTTCGCCGAGAGCGACCTCCTCGGAATCCCCCGCAAGATCGTCCTCGGCTCGCACTACCGCGAGACCGGCGAGATCGAGATCGAGAACCGTGACGGTGAAACGCGGTACGTCGATCCCGACGCCGTCACCGAGGTGGTCGGCCCCTAGCTGCGAACCGGTCCGGCATCGGAATCGGTGGCCCGGTTGTCGGTCCGCCGGCACGACGGTCGGCTCGATCGTGAGAAGGCGGTGAACGCCCCCGTTCGCGCGAGGTCACCCGCGCGCCGCGAGGTAGCAGACCGCCAGCTCGTGCAGCGCCGGGTGGGGAATCGCGTGCGGTCGCGCCGTCTGGACGACCTCCAGCCCGTCGCGAAACGGTCGGCGCTCTTCGGCCGCGATCGTCGTCGCCGCGATCGCCGCGCTGCGGGAGATCCCCGCCTCGCAGTGGATCAACAGCGCTCCGTCGTCGCGGTGGAGCCGCCGCGCGCAGTCGACCGCCGCCCCGAACGCCGCCCACTCGTTTCCGGGACCGTCGACCAGCGGTCGGTGGTGGGTCGTCAGCGCGCGCTCCTCAGCGGTGAGCGTGAGGACCGCCGCAAACTCGCGGGCGACGGCGTCGCGATCGGTCGTGCGCTCCTCGGCGTCGCGGTCGGCCGCGCGATTCCGAGCGCCGGAATCGGCCGCTGGGTTCTCGGCGCCGGAATCGGCCGCGCGGCCGTTCCCGAGGTACAGCTCGCGGTCGCCGAGGCGTCGTACGACGGGGCGCGGCGACGCGTACCCGAGGGGTCGGACGTGCACGTTTCGCGCCGTCGCCGGTTCGACGGGACCGCCGGGAGTGTCGTCGTTCGCCACGGGGCACGAGTGACTCGTCCCGAAACAAAGCCGTTTCGGCGCGATCACCCATCGTGCTCGCCGCCGCCGCGCACCCGCGTCGAGAGCCCCCGACCCTCCCCCAGCCGGTCCGGCGGGTGCCGGCCGACGTCGGCCAGGGTGACGATGCCGAGCGGTTTGGTGCCGCCGCGAACCGGCAGCCGCTCGACGTCGCGTTCTCGCATCGTCCGGAGCGCGGCCGTCACGCCGGTCGTCGACGTCGTGGAGGGTCGCCGACGAACCGACCGTCACGACCGGTGCGGACATCACCGCCCGGACCCCGTGCGCGTGACTCGGTACCGATCATCATACCCGTGGCCGCCGACACGGCCGCGGGGCGCGCCTCTCCCGGACGGAGCGTTTACGGTAGCGGAATCGCAACCCCTCCAGCATGTCGATCGCCAGCGTCCTGACCGGTCTCGTCGGCACCGTCGTCACGATCGCCGTGCTCGTCCTCCTCGCCACGCTCGCGTTCTTCGTGAGCGTCTTCGTCGTCTCCTCCGGCGCCTGGCTGGCCGGCTACGATCCGAGCGGTGACTTCGTCGTCCTCTCGGCGTCGCTGCTGGTCGTCGCCGCGCTGCTGGGCGGAATTCCGCTCGGCCGCTCGCGGGATCAGGGGCCGATGCCGGAGGAGCAGGACACGACCGGGTTCCAGTGAGGACGCCCCGGCAGACCGTCGACGTTCGTCGGTTTAGCCCTCCTCGTCCGGCGGTTCATCCGCGCTCGTCCATCGTCGTTTTCCGGCTTCGCCGACGATCGTCCCTCCTCGCTACTCGGTTCGGCCGGCGAGCGGGCTTCGTCGGCCAGCGCGCCCGCGGTCGGCCACCGGGAACAAGCTATATCGTGGTCGGCTTCCTCCCGTCCACCGTCGAGACGACATGGCACATCACGAACTCATCTGTCGCTCGTGCGGGGGCGAATGGCCGATCACGACGATCGAACCGGGGGACGGCGGCTTCGCGTGTCCCGACTGCGGCTGTGGGTCGTTCGGCATCTAGGTTCGTCGGCCGATCGCCGACCCGCTCGTTCGCGCTCCCGTGGGCGGGGGAGGGTCGGATCGGACCGGGCCGGATCGTGGACCCGGTTTTCGTATCAGTCACCTAGAAGTTCGCTCATAGCGTTTATGACCCTCGGGCGATTCTGTACGATGAACAGATGGTACGCCCCACACGTCAACGGACTCGCGACACGGATACCGAGCAGCGAACGACCGAAGACGAGGGTGTACGGGCCGGCTGTCCCGAGTGCGGCTCGGAATCGATCGTCTCGAGCGGCGGCGGCGAGCGCGCCTGCGACGACTGCGGGCTGATCCTCGAAGAAGAGACCATCGACCGCGGGCCGGAGTGGCGAGCGTTCAACCACTCCGAGCGCCAGAGCAAGTCCCGCGTCGGCGCGCCGACGACCCAGACGATGCACGACAAGGGCCTGACGACCTCCATCGACTGGAAGAATCAGGACGCCTACGGCCGCTCGCTCTCCTCCGAGAAGCGCAGCCAGATGCGCCGGCTGCGCAAGTGGCAAGAGCGCATCCGGACGAAAGACGCCGGCGAACGCAACCTGCAGTTCGCGCTCAGCGAGACCGACCGGATGGCCTCCTCGCTCGGCGTTCCTCGCTCGGTGCGGGAAGTGGCCTGCGTCATCTACCGCCGCGCGCTCGACGAGGACCTCATCCGCGGGCGCTCGATCGAGGGCGTCGCCACGGCTACGCTGTACGCCGCCTGCCGGATGGAGGGCATTCCCCGGAGTCTGGAGGAGGTCGCCGCCGTCTCGCGGGTCGAGCGCAAGGAGATCGGCCGCACCTACCGCTACATCGCCCAGGAGCTCGGACTCGAGATGGAGCCCGTCGACCCGAAGAAGTACGTCCCCCGCTTTTGCTCCGAACTGCAGCTCTCCGAGGAGGTCCAGGCGAAGGCCAACGAGATCATCGACGTCACCGCCGACAAGGGGCTGCTCTCGGGCAAGTCCCCGACCGGCTACGCCGCCGCCGCCATCTACGCCAGCTCGCTGCTCTGTAACGAGAAGAAGACCCAGCGCGCCGTCGCCGACGTCGCGCAGGTGACCGAGGTGACGATCCGGAACCGCTACCAGGAGCAGATCGAAGCGATGGACATCCACTGATCCCGAGGTCGCCGTCTCCGCGCCCCCCGCAATCGATCTTCTCGCGATCGCCCGTCGGTCGGAGCCGCGTCACTCCAGGCGCTCTCGGAACCGGTCGAGCCCGAATTCGAGCATGTCCGGACTGACGGGCTGGAACTCCTCGGCGTCGGGCAGGTACGGCCGGACGGAGTCCCACGAATCGCGGGCGTAGCGCTCGTCGAGGAGCACCCTGACGCCGACGTCCTCGGGGCTGCGGATGACGCGGCCGACGGCCTGACGGGCCTTGCGAACGGCGGGCACCGTCAGCGCGTACTCGAAGCCGTCGCCGAAGGCCTCGTCGTAGGCCCGACGGACGGCCTGGGTACGCGGACTCGAGGTGTTGACGATCGGGACGCCGCAGACGACCGCGGCGACGAGTCGGTCCCCGCCGTAGTCGACGCCCTCGGTGAGCGTCCCGCGCAGGCTCGTGACGAGCACCTTCCCCTCGCCCGCGAAGAACTCGCCCTTGAGCGACTCGGTCGTCTCGTCGCCGCTCGAGACGTCGAGCAGCACGGCCTTTTCTGAGAGGCGGTCCTCGAGGGCGGCGGCCGCCCACTCGGCCTCCGCGTAGCTCGGCATCCCCACGAGGACGTTGCCGGGCAGTCGGGCGATCCGGGTCAGCGCGTCGGCGTAGGCGCGCCGCGTGGGGTTCTCGTAGCCGGGACGCGCGGGGTCGAACTCGTCTTCGGCCGACGCGTCGGCCTCGGCGTCGCCCCGATCGCCGCCGGACCCGTTCGACCCGCCGAGCGTCGCCGGCCGTCCCCGGTTGTCGTAGGTGAACTTGGGAGCGGCGACCGCGAAGCTCTCGCGGTTCTCCTCGGGGAAGTGCAGGCCGTACCGGCGCTCGACCACGGGCCGATCCGCCTCGCGCTCGAGGTAGTCGAGCCCCGTCACCTCGGCGAAGGCGTCCATCGGCGCGAGCGTTGCGCTCATGAGGACGCCGCCGCCGAACGCTGAGAGGCGCTCGCCGATCGCGCCGCTCGGGACGCAGTTGTGCAGCGCGAGCCTGGCGTTGTACGCTCGCCGCCAGGAATCGGGCGGCTCGGTCTCGTCCCAGGTGCGCTCGAGTTCGATCTCGCGGAAGTAGTCCGTGTGGTCGCGCCGGTACCACTCGCCGAGCAGCCGGCCGACCGCGGGCGCCGCGCGGCTCCGTTCTTCGTCCTCGGCTTCGTTCAGGATCCGCGCGGCGACCGCGCCCGCCGCCTCCGCGCGGACCCAGTCGACGTCCGTGTACCCCGCCCGCCGGGCCCAGGCCGTCAGCTCGTCTTCCGCGGGTTCGGCGGGATCGCGCAGCGGGAGCTCGTCGTCCGGGAGCGAGTGCAGGTCCGAGCGCCATCCCCGGTGTTCGCGGTCGAGGTGGACGCTCACCCGGCGGTCGAGTTCGGCCCTGAGGTCCTGGAGGAACTCGAGGGTCCTCGCAAGCTCGTCGAACGAGACGTCCGATCCGGCCAGCTCGGCCCGGACCAGCTCGGCGTCGGCGGTTTTGGAACCGCCCTCGTACTCGCGTCCCTCGCGGTCGAACTTCACGGGCCGGATCACCCGCGAGAGTTCGGTCACGGCGTCCCGAAGGGTCGCGTCCGCGACGCCGTCGCTGACGAGGTCGCGGACGCGGGGTTCGAGCATGTGCGCCTCGTCGCAGACCACGAACGTCTCCTCGGTGCAGAGGCCGCCGGTGAACGCGGCGAGGGTGGTCGGGTCGAACGCGTGGTAGTAGTTCCCGATGACGACCTCGACGGCGCCGAGGGCGGCGCCCATCACCGAATGTGGGCAGGTTCCGTGGTACGCAGACCGCGCCACGAGCTCGTCCGGGGTGACCAGGCCGGCCGCGGTGAGGTCGAACGGAACGGCCTCGACGGGGGATCCCTCGCTCCCCTCCTCGGGGAGGTCGGCGAGGTACTGCGCGTAGAAGGGACAGAACTCGACCTCGCCGCGGCCGTCGTCGAACTCCGGAAGGTCGGGAGGGTACGGCGACCGCTCGCCGGCGGTCTCGAGGAGCCTGACCCCGCGATCCCGTCGGCCGCTGTCGGCCAGCCCGACCTGTTGGCTCCGCCCGCGGGCCGCGAGATCGCCAGCGGTCGTGGGGCCCCCTTCGCCCGCGAGTTCGCGGGTGCGCTCGCGGAGCGTCTCGCAGCGGTCGTAGACCGTCCCGTCGTCGAATCCGGCCGCCCGCTCGCGGTTGTACGGACAGACGTCGGCCTTCCCGACGAGGGTCAGCCCGGAGATCGGCGCGTGTTCGTCGGGGAGGCTCTCGTTGATCGTCTCCAGATCCGTCTCGAACTGGCGGAGCTGTTGCTTGACGCTCGTGAGGACGAGCACGCACTCGTAGTCGGTGTCGGGGTCGCGCACGAGCGAGACGCCCGCGGTGAGCGCGAGCATCGTCTTGCCGGTCCCGCAGGCGCCCTCGATCACCGTGTAGCCGCCCTCGCGAGCCGTCTCCATCGCCGTCTCGATGCCGTCGACCTGCTCGTCGTAGGGCCGGTCGTGGCCGAAGACGGCGCGCCAGTCCGTCATGGTGGGCGTACTCATTCTCGCACCCGCATAGGCGTGTCGGACCGTCGCCTCCGCATCCGATTTGAACCCTCGGATCGCGCGACGACGCGGGTCGTCGATCGCCCCCGACCGCCGGCGGCGTTCGCCTCGGCCATCGACGACGGTTGCCTCGGCCATCGACGACGGTTGCCCCGGCCATCGACGACGGTTGCCCCGGCTGCCGACGACGGTCGCCTCGGCCATCGACGACGGTTGCCCCGGCTGCCGACGACGGTCGCCTCGGCCATCGACGACGGTCGCCGCGGACGCCGGCGGAGACCGCGACGGTTCGATCCCCGCGGCGCCGGACCACCGGTTCGAGTGGAGCGTCGTGCGTACGTCAGACGCCGCGTCAACGCCGTTTGATCCGGGTTTCGCCGGGTTCGGCGCGTTCATCCCCGAACTCGAGTGGAAATCGGGAGGTTGCCGATCCGCTCGATCCGTTCGAGTGGGACGAGCGAGCCGCATCCGGTGAAGTCCGTCTCCCCACGAACCCCGCCACCCTGGGGACGAACGCAACGCACTCCCGTCGGCACGACCAATCGTCCCCCATGACCGACGACGTGGACGTCGACCGCTGGCGCCGCGAGCTCGACGCGAAACGAGCCGAGAAGGACGAGTTCTTCGCCGAGCACCCGCAGTCGCCGATTCCGCCCGACGAGCGCGAGGACTTCTCGGGACTCTCGTACTTCGAGCCGGATCCCGATTACCGGGTGAGCGCGACCGTGACCGTCCACGACGAGCCGGACGTGGTGCGAATGGGGACCACGGCCGGGGGCGAGATGCGATACCGTCGGTTCGGGACCCTCTCGTTCGCGGTGCCCGACGCGGCCGGCGACGAGCGGGATTGCGAGCTGGGCGGCTACCGCCAGGAGGGCGCCGACGAGGAGACCCTCTTCGTCCCGTTCCGCGACAAGACGACCGGCCAGCAGAGCTACGACGGCGGCCGGTACATGGAACTGGCTGCCGATCGCCAGCTCGAACCCGGCGACGAGATCGTCCTCGACTTCAACCTCGCCTACACCCCGTTCTGTGCGTACAGCGAGACCTTCGACTGTCCGCTCCCGCCCGAAGAGAACTGGCTCGAGGTCGCGATCCCGGCGGGCGAGCGGCGGGACTGAGGAACGCGAACCACCGGCGTTCGAGTCGCTCCCCGCCGTTCGAGTGGACCGTCAGCCGTGCGTCAGACGCCGCGAGCACCGCTCTTCACTCCGATTTCGATGGATCGAGGGTAGTTCGGGTGGTGCTCCAGTCGAAGTAGGGGGGTTGATCGGGCGAGATCCGGCCTGAACGGTTGGAAACCGTAGATTTCGATATCCACCATTTCATCTGGAGCGTCAGACGCGAGTCAGACGGTCGCTCGATCGCTCTATCTACGAAATTACCGGGTTTATGCCCATAGTGCACTCGTTTCGAAGTGAAATGAAGGGGTTCGAGTGGCGGCAACGCCGGCGGTCGGCCGTCCGTTCCGAGACGGCTCACCGGATTCCCCGTCGAAC
>SKPV01000173.1 GCA_007119345.1 Halovivax sp. | reverse complement strand
TCTTCGCCGTCGGCACAGCGAAGGCGGACGTGGTTCCCGCCGAGGTGCTCGGTGACGACCGCGAAGACTTCGTCGTTGTTGGGCATACGGAGGTTCCGTCGCCCGGATTCTTCACTCACACCACAAAAACGGGCGGAGCACTCTTAAATTGTGGGGAGGCCCG
This sequence comes from Halovivax sp., assembly GCA_007119345.1. Taxonomy (GTDB): domain Archaea; phylum Halobacteriota; class Halobacteria; order Halobacteriales; family Natrialbaceae; genus Halovivax. Next base: position 6,403 of record SKPV01000173.1, on the reverse strand, counting down.
CGATACCACGACCCACGCGAGACCTCGGTCAAAGAGTCGCCAGCGGCTCGAACCAGACCGCAGCGACCAGGACGGCCAGAAAGACGTACGATCCTCGGATCAGGAGCATCGTGGCCAGGGTCGGTGGGGCCCGCCTGGCGACGACGGCGACTGCACCGAAGGCAACGACTGCGAGAACGCTACCCGGGGGAAACGCGCCGTAGACGGCGAACCCGATCACGCCGACGAGCGCCACGGCCAGGAGCCCAAAGGCTACGTCGTGGGCCCGTTTTGGTCCGAGGACGACGGCGACGGTACGCTTGCGGATCGAGCGATCGTAGTCGTAGTCCTGGGCGTCGTCGATCACCTTGATCCCCGACAGTAGTACCACGAAGACGGCCGCGAAGGCCAGCGCCAGAGTGCCGATCGAACCAGCCTGAACGTAGTAGCCGCCGAGGATGGCCAGGCCGATGCCGACGGGATAGCCGGCGGTCGCCCCGATCGGGTGCACGTCGAGGCGCGGAGCGTGAAAGTACGCGATCAGCCAGGTCGGAAGCGTCAGCGCGACGGCGACGGCGTCCACGCGCATGAAGACGACCGTGCAGGCGAGCGCGAAGAGGACGGTCGAACCGACGAGTCCCAGCCGACAGCCGGTGACGGTGAGCGGGTGGTCGTCGTCCTCGCCCCGGACGTGGAAGTCGACGTACCCGTCCTGAACGTGTGCCGTGTAGACGGCGGCGAAGATCGCGACGACGTGCGCACCCGCCTCCACCGGCGCGACCGTACCGGTGAGGATCCCGCCGAAGATGGACGCCGCGAGGGGCGGAAGCATGAACACAGGGTGGACCTGCGAGAGGTACGCGCGCGTCGCCGCCAGGATCCCGGTCCCGTGACGGGCGATCGGCATGCCTCAGCCGACCACGAACCGACGTAAAACTCCCCGGGTCAAAATCGCCTCTCCCTGCGCACTGACGACTCGCAAACGTGTCGACTTTCCCACCCCATGCGGCGTGGAAGCTATATGCATGGAGTGGATGGAGAGGGACATGACCGACCGGATTACGGTATCGTTCGATGACGACGCCCGCGCGGCCCTCGAGTCGCTCACCGGCGAGACCGGCAAGAGCCAGAGCGAGCTCGTTCGCCGCGCGCTGTCGTTTTACGCCGCAAACTTCGAGGCCGCTACCGGCGATCCGAGTCACAACTTAGAGCAGTACTACCAGATGCTGTCCTCCGGCGAGCACGTCCTCCTCGACGTCGACTTCCTGCACTGCTTTTTGGATCGCCTGTACAACGACGGGAACCCTGATCCGGACTTCGTCGAAAGCGCGGATCGAGTCTCAGAGTATCACGTCCGCGAGTACGCTGAACGCTTCGACGGGCTCGCCGAACTCCTCGAATGGCTCTCGTTCTGCGGGTTTTTGACCGTCAGATCGGAGACCGATGGCGCCTATCACGTGGTGTTTCCCTCGGAGTCGATTCGGTGGTTCATGGTCCGGTTCATCGAGCGCAGCACCACGGACTTGCCGTTCGACGTCGCGGTCGAAGCCGGTGTCTCGAAGGCGATTCTCACCGAGAATTTAGAGTGAATTGCTTCTCCACAGTATGGTCGCAGTCGGTTGCACACGTACCGGCTGTTGGCAACCACGTGATCCCACTGGTTCGTGACTGCCAGTGGCTCACACCAACTCGGGATCTCCCAGTGAACGGCGTCGATCTCCCGCAAATGAATCACGCTCAACCATCATACTCGTTCACACTCGAGCAGCACCGACGACGAATGTACCCCACATTGTAAGACTGATTCTCAACAATCTTTTTTATATAATGTTGTCTGTGAACGACTGGCATACGGAGGACTCGACAAATGGCAACATCGGACAAGGCACAAACGACAGGTGCGGGCGGAGAATCGTCGACCGGTCTCGTCGACCGGCTCAGAAACGTCGGCCCCGGGGCGCTCGTCGCGGCGGCGTTCATCGGTCCGGGGACGGTAACGACGGCGAGCGTGATCGGTGCAGAGTACGCGTACGTACTCCTGTGGACGATCGTGTTCTCGGTCTTCGCGACGATGGTCATCCAGGAGATGAGCGCGCGTCTCGGACTGATTACCCAGCAAGGACTGGGCGAGGCGCTGCGAAAACAGTTCGAAAATCCGGTGGTGAGCACGGTCGCCATCGTGCTGGTGGTGGGCGCCATCGGCGTCGGCACGGCCGCGTTCCAGACTGGGAACATCACCGGCGGCGCTGCGGGACTGGCGACGATCACGGGCGTGGAGGCGAACATCTGGGGGCCGATCATCGGCCTCGTCGCGGGTGCGCTGCTCTTTACGGGCAGCTACAAGCTCATCGAGAAGGTGTTCATCGGCCTCGTCACCGTTATGGGCATCGCGTTCCTCGTGAACGCGATCGCGGTCCGGCCGAGTCCGGCCGACGTCGGAGGCGGGCTGGTGCCGACGGTCCCCGAGGGATCGGCGCTGCTCATCGCGGGGCTCATCGGGACCACCGTCGTCGGCTACAACCTGTTCTTGCACGCGAGTACGGTCCAGGAGAAGTGGAACGACCCGAGTGACCTCAAAGACGCCCAGTACGACACCATACTGCTGGTCGCGATCGGCGGCCTCATCACGACGGCGATCGTCATCACGGCGGCGGCGGTGTTTCCGGAAGGAACGGAGATCGACAACGTCGGGGAGATGGGCGACCAGCTCGAGCCCGTCATGGGCGGTTACGCCCTCACGTTCTTCGCGATCGGCCTGTTCGCCGCCGGGTTCACCAGTGCGATGAGCGCGCCGCTCGCCGGTGCGTACGCGACGGCCGGGGCGCTCGGCTGGGAGCGGGACCTGAAGTCGACCCGGTTCCGGGCGATCTGGATGACGATCCTCGGCGTGGGTATCGTCTTCTCCGGGCTCGGCTTCAACCCGGTCCAGGTGATCGTCCTCGCGCAGGTCTTCAACGGCCTGCTCCTGCCGATCCTCGCGATCTTCCTCATCTACGCGATGAACAACGAGGAGCTGCTCGGCGAGCACACCAACTCCACCCTCCAGAACGTCCTCGGCGGAATCGTCACGCTGGTCGTCATTATGATTGGCCTGTTGACCCTGAACGACAACCTCCCCGCGTTCATCGACGTCGTGACCGGGTTGCTCTAAGCTACGTTCATAATGACAGGACAACGCACGCAGATCGGCGTCGACGTCGGCGGCACGTTCACCGACGTCGCACTGTTAGTCGACGGTCGGCTGACGACCGCCAAGGTCCCGACGACCGCGGATCAGAGCCGCGGCGTGATCGAAGGCATCGAGAAGGCCTGCGAGGACGCCGGCGTCGAGCCCGCGGCGATCGAGAGCTTCGGCCACGCGATGACCGTCTCGGTCAACGCGATCCTCGAACGTGATGGCGCGCGGATGGCGCTGGTCACGACCGCCGGCTTCCGGGACGTCCTCGAGATCGGCCGGCAGGACCGCCCATCACTGTACGATCTCGAGGCAGAGAAACCGGCCCCGCTCGTACCGCGACGACGGCGGTTCGAGATCGACGAACGGTCCACGGTAGAGGGCCTCGAGCGCGAGGTACGACCCGACGATGTTCACGAGATCGCCGAGGAGATCGCGGCGGCGGAAATCGATAGCGTCGCGGTCAGTCTGCTCCACGCCTACGCGACGCCGGAGAACGAGCGGACGGTGGCGACGCTTCTCCGCAAGGCGCTCGACGTGCCCGTCTCGACCTCCTCGGAAGTCCTCGCTGAGTTTCGCGAGTACGAGCGGACGGCGACGACGACGGTCGACGCCTACGTCACCCCCGCGATCGACGGCTACGTCGGCCGACTCGTCGACCGAGCGGCCGAGGCGGGGATCCCGGCACCGCAGATAATGCAGTCGAACGGCGGCATCGCGGACGCGGAAACGGTTCGCGAGCACGCGGTAACGACGGTCCTTTCCGGGCCGGCGGCCGGCGTCATCGGTGCGGCCGACGTCGCCGGCGACGACGGGCTCGTCACGTTCGACATGGGCGGCACGTCGAGCGACGTGAGCCTCGTCCGGGACGGATCGCCGGCTCGGACGACCGACGCCGAGATCGACGGACTGCCGATCCGAACGCCGATGGTCGACGTGAATACTGTCGGCGCCGGCGGCGGCTCGATCGCGTGGGTCGACGCCGGCGGCGCGCTCCGCGTCGGGCCGCGCTCGGCAGGCGCCGAGCCGGGACCGGTCTGTTACGGTCGCGGTGGGACCGAACCGACGGTGACCGACGCGAACGTCGTGTTGGGTTACATCGGCCCCGAGACCGCCCTCGGCGGCGAACTGACGCTCGACGTCGACGCCGCGCGGGACGCTCTGGCCGATCTCGCGGACGACGCTGACCTCGACGGACCGCTCGACGCGGCCCGCGGGGTGTACCGGGTCGCCAACGCGACAATGACGCGCGCGATCCGGGCCGTCACGGTCGAGCGCGGGCTCGATCCCCGCGGGTTCGGCCTCGTGGCGTTCGGCGGGGCCGGGCCGATGCACGCGGCCGCCTTAGCTTCGGCGCTGGGAATGGAGCGGGTGATCGCCCCGAAACCGGCCGGCGTCCTCTCGGCGTACGGGCTGCTCGCGGCGGACGAATCCCACGACGCCGTCCGGACGGTCCGCGTCGCGCTGGCCGACGCTGATCAAGAGCGGATCGACAGCGTCTACGAAGAGCTCGTCGAGACCGTCCTCGCGGACGTCTCCGAGCCCGACCGAGCCGAGATCGATCGTGCGGCGGACTGTCGGTACGTTGGCCAGAGCTTCGAGCTCACGGTACCGGTCGAGGAATTCGAGCCGGAGGCGGTGGCCAACCGGTTCCACGCGGACCACGAGTCGGCCTACGGCTACACCCTCGAGGAGGCCGTCGAAGTCGTCAACCTGCGTGTGACCGCGCGGGTCGACCGCCCGTCGCCCGAGGTCGGCCACGCCGCCGAGGGAGACCCGCGGATCGGGAAACGGGGGGCGCACTTCCCGGACGTGGGAGCCCGGGAGGCTGCCGTCTACGCACGAAACCGGTTGGCGGCCGGCGAGTCGATCGACGGACCGGCGGTCCTGGAACAGCCCGAGGCGACGACGGTCGTCCCGCCGGAGTGGCGCGGGCGGATCGGCGACGACGGCACCCTCGTCATGGAGGTGGCCGAATGACCGCCGACTCGCTCGACCCGGTGACCCTCGAAGTGCTGCGCAATCAACTCGAGAGCGCGGCCGAGGAGATGGGGCAAGTGCTGATCCGCGGCGCGTACTCGCCGAACATCAAGGAGCGGCGGGACTGCTCGACGGCGCTGTTCGACGACCGGGGCCGGATGGTCGCCCAGGCGGAGCACATTCCCGTCCACCTCGGCGCGATGCCGGAGGCCGTACGGGCCGTCAGGGACCGCGACCCGGCACCCGGCGACGTGTTCGTCCTGAACGATCCGTTCACCGGCGGGACGCATCTCCCGGACGTGACCCTCGTCTCCCCGGTCGCGCCGGCGGGCGAGATCACCGGCTACGCCGTCTCGCGGGCCCATCACGCCGACGTCGGCGGGATGACGCCTGGCAGCATGCCCGCTGGCGCACGCGAGATCTATCAAGAGGGGCTCCGAATTCCGCCCGTCCGGCTGGTTCGGGACGGCGAGGTGGTCCCGGACGTGATGGAGCTCCTCCTGGCGAACGTCCGGAACCCTCGAGAGCGCCGGGCCGACCTCCGCGCGCAGCTGGCGGCGAACGAGCGCGCCGAGCGCCGGACCGGGGCGCTCTTCGACGAGCACGGCGAGGAGCTCGTCAGGGCGGCGTTCGACGCGGTCATCGATTACTCTCGCCAGCGGATGAGGGCGGAAATCGAAGCGCTTCCGGACGGTACGTACGACGCGACGGACATCCTCGAAGGTGACGGGATCACCGACGACGACGTGCCGATCGCCGCCACGGTGACGATCGACGGCGCCGCGATCGACGTCGACTTCGGGGAGACAGCGGACCAGGTTCCCGGCAACCTGAACGCGCCGCTGTCGGTGGCCAAGAGTGCGGTCTACTTCGTGGTCCGCTGCGTGACCGACCCCGAAATTCCGCCGAACAACGGCTGCTACGAACCGGTGACCGTCCGCGCGCCGGAGGGATCGCTTCTGAACCCGCGGCCGCCCGCCGCAGTCGTCGGCGGGAACGTGGAGACGAGCCAGCGGGTGACGGACGTGACGTTCCTCGCACTCGCGAAGGCGGCGCCGGGGCGCGTCCCCGCCCAGGGGCAGGGGACGATGAACAATCTCACGATCGGCGCCCGCGACGGCTCGTTCACCTACTACGAGACGATCGGTGGCGGGTTCGGCGCCCGGGCCGGGTCGGACGGGATGGACGGCGTCCAGGTCGGGATGACGAACACGCTCAACACGCCGATCGAGTCGATCGAGACGGAGTACCCGATGCGCGTGGAGTGCT
>SKPV01000109.1 GCA_007119345.1 Halovivax sp. | reverse complement strand
TCCCGCGAACTGTTCGCGCGGCTTCGCCGCGCGACACGCAGCGAGTGACGGCCGGCGAGACGCTCCGCGTCTCGCCAGGCCCAGCCCCCGAGCGGGCCGGGGGCTTTCTGGCCTCCGTGTTCTCTACACCGTCCGGGGTATCCCCCGCGCGGAGACGTCCGGATCGTAATACCCACACCCGACGTCCAGCGACGAACGCGCGGGAGAACGGGCGCCCGAATTACTCGACGAGAAGAGCGTTGACCTGGCCGGTCTGCCCGGGGCGGGAGGTGACCCGAGCGGTCCCCTCTGAGGTCTCGATGATCGCGCCCTTCGTGATGATGTTCCGGCGGACGTAGTTGGGATTCGCGTCGTTTTCGACCACGTCCTCGATCTCGGCGGTCACGGTCTCGCCGTCGGCGTGGACGCTCGCGACGTTCGTCGCCAGCGCGCGGACCTTCTCGCCCGCGCCGCGGACGTCGACGGTCCGATAGCGGGGCTCGCCGACCTGCGTCTCCGTCGGCGAGCGGCCGAGTTCGTACTTGCGCTTGTTCCGTACGTGCTTCAGTCGTCCACCGGTGCGCTTTCGGGTCGAGCGGCCCTGATCTTGCATACCCGTCCGAACTGCCGGACGATACTTATATGGCTCGATGTGACCCGTTTCCGGACCCGCCGCGGATTCGGCCTCGGCGACCCTCGCTTCGGCGCCTCGTCGGGACGCTCGCCGAACCGTCTCACGCGCGTCGCGTCGGGCCCGTCCGCCGAACCCCGTCGGGCCCGTCCCGGGGACGTCGAGTCTGCCCCGTCCCCCGAGTCGCGTCGGGCCTGTTCACCGAACCGCGTCTGGCCCGTCCGCCGAACCGTCACGGTTAACCGATCCGTCGCGAAACTCGGCGGCGATGAGCCTCCGGGTCGCCGTCGCCGCGCCGTTCGTCCAGGAAGGGTCCCAGACGCTCCGCGAGAACGAGTTCGTCGTCGGGCTCTCGCTCGACCGCGACTGGTTCTCGCCCGACCAGGCCAAGCGCCTGGTCGACGTCGCCGCCGAGGAGGGCCTGCTCGACCGCGAGGGCGACGACCTCCGGCTGACGATCGAGACGGGGAGCGTCGAGGTGCCCGACGACTTCGTCCCGGACGAGGACCTGCTGCAGGGCCGGTCGGCGTTCGAGCGGGTGCTGGACGCGGTCGTGGCGGAGGGCCAGCCCAAGCACGAGGCGGTGGGAGCGATCAACACCGTCCAGCAGGAGTTCGCGATCGCGATCGAGGCGGCGGCGGTGGTCTACGCCCGGCGGCAGGGCGTCGAGGTCGACGAGTTTTTGACCGACGTCCGGGAGTCCGTGCTGGAAGAGTGACGGCGGCCTCGTGAGTGGATGGAGGCGACGCGATCGAAGACGGTCGAGATCGGGAGGACGCGATCGAAGATGGTCGGAATCGGGACGACGCGATCGAAGACGGTTAGGACCGACGCGTCGAATCGCGACCATGGTCGAGGAACGGGTCACCGACGGACGGCGGATCGCCGAGCTGCTCGCCTCCGAGATCGACGGGCGCGAGGACGGCGGACTGGGCCGGTTGTCCGTGACGAACGCGGATCCGGACGTCGAACCGAGCGCCGACGGCGCGCGGGCCTACGACGTGACGTCGGGGGAGTCGTCCGGCGACGCGCGGCGGGTGGCGACCGTCCACGTTCACGAGGACCGCGCGCACGTTTCGTTTCGCGAGGCCCAGGAGACGGCCCACGAGACCGCGGCCGACGTCGGTCTCCGGACGCGTCCGAAGGCCGTCCGTCCGCCGCAGACGCTGGTGTTCGTCGAGAGCGGCGCCGAGGTCAAGCGGGCGACGGACGTGCTCGCCGCCGTCGGCGACCGAGTCTCCGACTGAGACCGTTCGCAGGGTCAGAAGTTGACGGAGACGAGTCTTCGGACCGAGTGAGATGGGGACGGGCCGCCGGACCGAGTGAGATGGGGACGGGCCGTCGGACCGGACGGCGACCGATTCGTCCGACCGGCTACGCCTCGTCGAGTTCCGCGAGCGTCGCCGGCAGCGTCGCCGCGAGTTCGAACTGCGAGACGTGCGCGACCGCCCGCTCGTCGGGGGCCGTCTCCGGCCGGAGCACCTGCACCACCCGCATGCCCGTCTCGGTCGCGCCGCGGACGTCGGCTTCGATCTCGTCGCCGACGTAGACCGCATCGCCGGGATCGACGCCCAGCTCGTCGAGAATCGCCCGGAACGCCCGCCGATCGGGCTTGCCCGCCTCGAGCTCGCCGGTGACGAGCGCGGCGTCGAACGCGCGCTCCCAGCCGAGGGTCTCGAGCTTCTCGCGCTGGGCGCGGACGGGGCCGTTGGTGAGCAAGCCCACGCGATAGTGCCGGCGGAGGTCGTCGAGCATCCCCTCGACGCCGGGCAGCGGCGCCAGCGCCTCGGCGATCGACTCCCGGTAGGCGGCGGCGACCGCCGCGGGATCGACGTCCGCCCCGTGTTCGTCGAGGAGCTCTTCGAAGATCGGCTCCCGCGTCTCGCGGGTCAGGTTGCGCCGGTGGGCCTCGAGGTAGGCCTCACGGGAGAGCGCGGGCGCGTCCGCCGCGGCGGCCGCCTCCTCGAGGATCGTCGTACGGTCGCGTTCGGGGACGGCCAGGGTGTAATCGAGGTCGAAGACGACCGCGCGAATCATCGGGTGGAGGGTAGGACCGAGAGGTGTTGAAGGTATCCCTTCCGGTCGTGGAACCGAATATCCACTCCGTTCGCGAAACCCGCTATCCCCTCCGTTCGCGAAATCCGCCATCCCGTCCGGTCGCGAATCCCGCCATCCCGTCCGGTCGCGAAACCCCGGCCCGGATCGCCGACGTCAATCGAAGAGCAGTCTCTCGACGATCGGGCGCAGGAACGAGCCGCGCCGAGTCCGCTTCGAGTGGACGAGCAACACCGGACTGTCGAGCAGCGCCGCCAGTCGATCGGATCGCTGTTCGACGAGCAGGTCCGGCAGCCGTCGGTGGGTGACGGTGCTCAACATGACGAGATCGGCCCGTCCGAGGGCCGTCGTGAGGCCGCCGATCTCGTCGTTGGTCCGCAGGACCGTGCTCTCGACCGGGCTCGTACAGAGCTCGTCGAGCTCGGCGTGGTAGTCCTCGACCGTCTCGACCAGCTCCTCGCTCGCCGACTCCGAGACGGCGAAGAGAAACCGGATTCGGGCGTCGACTTCCGTCGCGATCGCGTCGGCGAGTTCGACCTTGAGCGGGTCGTTGAACGGGCTCCGGTCCGTGACGATCGCGATCTCCTCGACGTCGACGACGTCCTCGTGCTGGACGAACACGACGTCGCACGGCGCGTGCTCCATGATCCAGTCGGTGTCCCGGCCGAACAGCGTGCCGAGACGGCTGGTCGCCTCCTGCCTGGCGAAGATCAGGTCCGCGCCGGTGCGCTCGGCGAAGTTGACCACGGCGTGGCGGGTGTCGTGGCTGACGACTTCGCCGACCTCGACCGGGACGTCGAGGTCGCGGACCAGTTCGTCGGTTCGCGTCTCGAACTCGGCGTCGGCCTCCGTCAGCGTCTCGGCGGCCGTGTCCAGGGGCACCTGGTCGGGCACCTCGTCGAATCGAACCACGCGGATCCGACCGCCGCGGTGGCGGACGACCGGCGCGACGATCCGGAGGAGCGCGTTCTCCGCCGCTCGGGAGACGTCCGTCCGGATCGGGATGAGGACCTCGTACCGGTCGGTCCGCTCCATCTGGGCCTCCGTGTCCCGGACGTACTGCTTGCCCGCCTCCCGCCGGGCGAGGCCCACGGCGACGCCCTCCCTGGAGACGCGCTCGCGGGCGTACCAGTTGTACCAGACGACGCCGAAGATCGTGATCCCGACCGCCCCCACGATCGGCAAGAGGTCCATCCGGGTGATGATGAACAGCCCCGAGGCGATGCCGAACAGCTGGACCCACGGGTAGCCGGGCGTGCGGAAGTCGGGATCGTACCAGCCCAGGTCGCGCTCGCGGAAGGCGATCAGCGCGGCGCAGACGAGGATGTAGACGAGGATCTGGAACGCGCCCGCGGTCTTGGCGATGTCGTCGACCGGCAGGGTCGCGATGACGAGGATCATGATGGCGCCGGTCGAGAGGATCGCCACCGAGGGCGTCGAGAAGCGCGGGTGGATGTACTCGAAGCGCTTCAGGAAGAGGCCGTCCCGACTCAGCGCGAGCGGATAGCGCGAGGCGGTGAGGATCCCCGCGTTCGCGGTGCTGACGAGCGCGAGCATGGCGGCCAGCACGATGGCGACCAGGAACAGCGGTCCGAAGAGCGCGTCGGTGGCGACGGCCATCGGTTCGTTCGAGTCGGCGAGCGTGTCCCCGTCGACCACGCCCACGAGGACGAACACGAGCAGCGCGTAGAGCAGGCTGGTCGCGATCAGCGAGCCGAGCAGCCCCAGCGGGAGGTTCCGCGAGGGATTTTCGATCTCCTCGGCGACGGCGGCGACCTTGGTGACGCCCGCGTACGAGACCAGCACCATGGCCGTCGCGCTGAACAGGCCCGCCGATCCCTCGGTGAAGAAGGGCTCGTAGCTCCCGCCCTCGACGCGGACGATCGCGCCGATCACGAACGCCGAGAGGATCACCAGCATCACGATCACCATGATCAGCTGGAGGCCGCCGGTCTGTTTCACCCCGATCAGGTTCACCAGGATGAGGACGACGGCGACCGTCACGCCGAGCGCCCGGACGCCGGGGACCGTGACCGCGAGCTCGAGGAGCGGAACGGTGAGGTCGTAGCTCGGGAGCTGTCGGATCCAGTTGACGTAGAACATCCCGCCGTAGAGCGCGAGCGCACCCTTGAGCATGAGCATGAGCCAGGTGCCCAGACCCGCGATCGTCCCGACCGCCGGCCCCATCCCGCGCTCGATGAAGACGTAGTCGCCGCCGGCCTCCGGCATGGCCGTGCCGAGTTCGGCGATGCTCACCGCGGCCGGAACGACGAGGATCGCCGCCACGACGAACGCGAGGATCACGGACGGCCCGGTCTCGGCCATCGCGATCCCCGGCAGGATGAAGATGCCGCTCCCGATCATCGCCCCCATGCTGATGGCGACCACCGAGAGCAGACCCAGGTCGCGCTCGAGTTCCTTGGCCATTGGGTGAGGGTTCAGAGGGAGCGGTAGAAGGGTTTTGGGAATTTCGCTCGGCTGGGGTGTGTCGACGACCGGAGAACCGGATCGGGTCCAGGGGATCTCCGAAAACCGGATCGGGCCGACCGAACGCCGCCACTCGCTCGTCGACCACGGCCGGCCGCGCGCTCAGATCAGTTCGACGACCTCGTCGAGAACGTCGGCGTGAACGAAGACGACGACGTGGTCGCCCGCCTCGACGACGGTCGACCCGCGCGGCGTGACGAGCTCGCCGCCGCGCGAGATCGCGCCGACGACGACCCCGTCCGGAAAGTCCGCGGCCGCCTCGACGATCGGGCGTCCGACGAGCGCGCTGTCGGGACCGACCTCGAACTCGATCACCTCCGCGCGGTCGTGTTCGATCATGGCGATCTTCTCGGTGCGACCCGCCCGGGTGAACCGAATGATCTCCTCGGCGGTCTCCTCGCGCGGATTGATGGAGACGTCGACGCCGACCATCTCGAAGAGCTCCGCGAACGTCAGGTTCTCGATGACCGCGATCGTGCGCTCGACGCCGACTCGCCGGGCCAACAGCGCCTCCAGCAGGTTCTTCTCGTCGCTGTCGAGGGCGGCGATCAGGACGTCCGCCTCGTCGACGTGCTCGCGGGCGAGGAAGTCGACGTCCGTCGCGTCACTCTCGAGCACCAGCGTCTTCGGCAGGGCTTCCGCGACCTCGCGGGCCCGGTCGTGGTCCTGCTCGATCAGTCGGGGTCGGTAGCCGTGCTCTTCGAAGACGCGGGCGGTCTGGAAGCCGATCTCGCTGGCACCGACGATGACGATCTCCTCGTCGCCGTCGTTCGGAGTGACGGCGATGTCTGTGGCGAAATCGGAGACCGACTGTGGGCTGCCGATGACGACGACGCGGTCGCCGCCCTCGATCACGGTCTCGCCCGTCGCGACGAACATGTCGTCGTCGCGGAAGACCGCGGCGAACGTCAACGAATCGTATCGGTCGGCCTCCCGGACGGTCTGGCCGGAGACCGGACTGTCCGGGCCGATCTCGAACTCCGCCATCCGGACGAGGCCGCCGGCGAACATGTCGACGTCCTGGGCGGCCGGCAGCCCCGAGATGCGGAAGATCGCCTGGGCGGTCAGCAGGTCGGTACAGACCATGAAGTCCACGCCGAACGCGCCCTCGGAGCCCTGCCAGGTTCGCAGGAGCGTCGGCCGCCTGACGCGAGCGATCGTGAACGCGTCGCTCTCGGTCTTGGTCGCCCCGCAGATCACGACGTTCGTCTCGTCATCGTCGGTGCAGGCGATGACGAGGTCGGCGTCCTCGATGCCGGCCGCCCGGAGGGTGGCGATCTCCGTCCCGTCGCCGCGGAGCGCGAGAACGTTGTGCTCGTACGTGAGCTCCTCGACGACCCCCTCGTCGCGGTCGACCACGACCACGTCGTGAGAGTCCTCCAGATTTTCGGCGATCGCCCGCCCGACCGCTCCGG
>SKPV01000141.1 GCA_007119345.1 Halovivax sp. | reverse complement strand
TCCTGATGGTGCTCGCCGTCTCGGGGGGCGCCGGTCCCTTCACGACGATCGCGTTCTTCTTCGTGGCCGCTGCGATCGTCTTCGCGGCGCTCACGGCGGCCGGCAGCGCCATCGAGGTGGGACTCGTCCGACCGATCTACGACCGCACGCCGATGTACCAGATCCTGCTGACGTTCGGCGTGGCGCTCATTCTGGAGGAGCTGACCCGGATCGTCGCCACGCTCCAGGGCGTTCAGCCGGAACCGCAGTGGCTGGCGCCGATGGGAACGATCCCGGGAGCGCTGTCCCGCCGGTACGACGTCTTCGGCGCGAACATCCGGGGACTGTACCTCTTCGAGATCGTTCTCGGGGCGGTCGTCGCGCTCGGCGTCTACCTGTTCCTCACGCGGTCGCTGTACGGGCTGTACATCCGCGCGGGCAGCGAGGATCCCGAGATGGTCGAGGCGCTCGGCGTCGACGTCCGCAAGGCGTTCACGATCGTCTTCGGCCTGGGGACGGGGCTCGCCGGGCTCGGCGGCGTCCTCCTCATGTGGGACCCGCTGTGGGGCCCGAGCGTCCTGTTGAACATCGACGTGTTGCTGTACGCGTTCGTCGTCGTCATCATCGGCGGCCTCGGCTCGTTCAAGGGCACCCTCGTCGCGGCCGTGATCGTCGGCGTCGCCGACTCGTTCACGACGTGGCTGTTCACGACCGGCATCGTCGACAACCCGGGGCTGCCCGCGGTGACGATCTTCCTGCTGCTGGTGATCGTCCTGATCGTCCGCCCGCAGGGGATCTTCGGCGTCGAGGAGGTGGGCGGCCATTAGCCCGCCCGCCGACGACCGGCCCGACGAGGGGCGGTCGACTGACGCCGAACCCGTCGACGACCGGCCGGCCAAACCGGACGCGGCTCCCGAGTCCGTCGACCGGCTCGTCGCCGACGGCGGCGAATCCGCCGACAGGAGCGCCACCGACGGGGGCGCGGACGCCGCCGCGAGCGACACCCTCGAGGTCGACCGCGAGGAGACGGACGATCCCGCGGTCGCCGAGGGCGACGGCGAGGGGTGGCTCCGCCAGTACGCGCGCGACCACGTCGCCCACGCGCTGGTGATCGCCGCCTTCCTCGTCTACCCGCCGATCTACGTGGGGCTGCAGGGGACCGCGGTCGGCGCCGAGGTGAACGCGTTCCTGCCCGGGCTGACGTTCCTGATCACCATGCTCTACCTCGGACTGTTCGCGATGAGCTTCGACTTCGTCAGCGGCTACACCGGCTACCTCTCGTTCGGCCACGCCGCGTTCTTCGGCGTCGGCGCCTACTTCGTCGTCCTCGCGGCGAACGACCAGGTCCCGCTCGTGCCGGAGGGGACGCCGTTCATGCTCACGATGGTCATCGGGGCGACCCTGGCGTTTCTCGTCGCGCTCGCGATCGGCGCCGTCTCGTTTCGGCTGACGGGCGTCTACTTCGCGATGCTCACGCTCGGGTTCGCGCAGGTGATGTACGAGGCGATCCGCCACTGGGGGTACGTCAGCTCGAACCCGCGCGAGGGCGCGACCGTCACCGGCGACGCGCTCGCCGTCGGCGTCCCCTACGTCGACGCGCTCCAGGTCGGCGTGGGCCGGCTCGCCGGGGACAGCTTCGAGAACGTCCTCGGGATGGGGTTCGACGTGTCGGCGACGATGACCTCGTACTACGCGCTCGCGCTGATCGTCGTGCTCTGCTACTTCGCGATGCAGCGCATCATCCACTCGCCGTTCGGGCGGGTGATGATCGCCATCCGCGAGAACGAGGAGCGCGCCCAGGCCATCGGCTACGACGTCTTCTGGTTCAAGATGGGCGCGTTCGCCGCGAGCGCGTTCTTCGCCGGGATCGCCGGCGGGCTCTTCGCAGCCTACTACCGGTCGGTCTCGCCGGAGAACACGTTCTTCTTCCTGGTGACGGCCGACGCGCTCATCGTCACCATCATCGGGGGCATCGGCACCCTCGCGGGCGCCCTGTTCGGGACGGTCTTCCACGAGTGGCTTGGGGACGTGCTCTCCTCCGAGAGCGGCGGCCTCGCGCCCTACCTGCGGGGGACGCTCCCCGACGGCGTGCTGACGGCCGACGTCGCCGGCTTCAGCGTCGCCGACCTGATCAACGCGACCGTCGCCGGCCGCGCGCCGCTGTACCTCGGGATCGTCTTCGTGCTGTTCGTGCTGTTCGTGCCGAACGGCCTGCTCGGTACCGTCCGCGACCGCCTCGGCGGCACGGTCGCGAAGCGACTCCCCGATCACCTCGAGCGATACCGGCGCTGACCGCGTCGGCCGCTCGCCCCAGTGCGACACAGACACCATGACGCTCTCGATCCACCCGCGAGCCGACCAGTACGGACCGCGCGTCGCCGTCGTCGACAGCGTTGCGTCGGAGACGCAACGTGAAGACGGCGACGAGACGATCAGCTACGCCGACCTCGCCGCGCGGGCGGACGCCCACGCCGCCCGGCTCGCCGACCGCGGCGTCGGCGAGGGCGACGCCGTCTGCGTCGTCTCCCGGAACCGGCCCGAGCTGCTCGGGCTGTTCTACGGCTGCCTGGAGGTCGGTGCGGTGCTCGCGCCGATCTCCCACCGGCTGCCCGCCGACGCCGCCGCGACGCTGCGCGAGCGGATCGACCCCGCGCTGACGCTCTACGAGGAGCGGTTCGCCGGGCTCGTCGGAGGCGGCGACGGAGCGTCGTCGCGGACCGAGGCCGACTCGACCGACGCTGGTCCCGTCGAGGACCTCGACGCGTTCGCGGCTGACGAGCCGTCGGCCGATCCCGACGACTTGAACCGGGTCGATCGCGACCCCGACCGTCCCGTCCTCTACCTGCACACCGGCGGCACGACGGGCGTCCCGAAGGTCGTCGTCCTGCCCTATCGGCAGGTGGAGTGGAACTGCATCACCGAGGTCGCCGCCTGGGGGCTCGGCAAGGGGGACGTCTCGCCGGTGCTCCTGCCGCTGTTCCACACCGGCGGCTGGAACCTGCTGACCCTCCCGACGCTCTACGTCGGGGGCCGAGTCGTCCTCCACCGGGAGTTCGACCCGGACGAAGCGCTGGCCGGAATCGAAGCGGAGGGCGCGACCCACGTCTTCGGGGTCGCGGCGATCTTCCAGGCGATGGCCGCCTCGGAGCGCTTCGAGGAGACCGACTTTGCCACCGTCGACTGGTTCATGAGCGGGGGCGGACCCACCCCGGCCGAGGTGTTCGAGGCCTACGAGGCCCGGGGCCAGCGGTTCAGCCAGGGCTACGGCCTCACGGAGGGCGGGCCGAACAACCTCTACCTGGACCCAGACCGGGAGGTGGCTCCCGAGACGCGCCGCGCGAGCGTCGGCCGGCCGTTCCCCGACTGCGAGACGCGGATCGTCGACGCGGACGGCGAGCCGGTGGCCCCCGGCGAGGTGGGTGAGTTGGAGATCCGCGGGCCGATGACGGCGGCCGGCTACCTCGAGACGGAGGACGGCACCTTCGACGGGGGATGGGTCTCCACCGGCGACCTCGCGCGGGTCGACGAGAACGGCGACCACTACATCACCGGCCGCACCGACAACATGTTCGTCAGCGGCGGCGAGAACGTTTATCCCGAGGAGATCGAAGATCCCCTCTCGCGCCACGAGGCCGTCGCGGACGTCGGCGTCGTTGGCGTTCCCCACGAGAAGTGGGGGACGGTGCCGAAGGCGGTCGTCGAACCCGTCGAGCCCGACGACGGCGCCACGGACGGGATAGACGATCCGTTCGAGGGCCTGGGCGAGGAGCTCGAGGCGTACTGCCGCGAGCGCCTCGCCGACTTCCAGGTCCCCCACGCCTTCGAATTCGTCGAGGAGCTGCCGGCCAGCGGGCCCGGTAAGCTCGACCGGGGCGAGCTGGAGGCGCGGTACGGCGATGGCGGTGGGGCTGACGCCGATACGGATGACGCGGCGGATGTCGAGGACGACGGACGTGGGAGCGTCGACGACGACTCCGGGGGTGCCGGCGCGTGAGGACGGTCGGGCTGACGGGCTACGGTCGGTACTTCCCCGACGAGACCATCACTGGTCCCGAGATCGCCGAGCGCAGCGGGATCCCCGAGGAAGTCGTCGTCGAGAAGATGGGTCTGCAGGAAAAGCGCGTCTGCCCGCCCGACGAGGACCACGTCACCGACATGTGCGTCGCGGCGGGCGAGGCGGCGCTCGAGGATGCGAAGGTCGATCCGGCGGAACTCGACCTCGTGTGCTACCACGGCAGCGAGTACAAGGACTACGTCGTCTGGTCCGCCGCGGCCGATATCGGCGAGCGCCTGGGCGCCGAGAACGCCTACGCCACCGAGAGCCACACCCTCTGTGCGAGCGCGCCGGTCGCGATGCGACAGGCGGCCGCCCAGCTGCGCGTCGGCGACGTCGACCGGGCGTTACTGGTCGCCGCGAGCCGCGAGGAGGATCTCATCGACTACGAGAACCAGCGCTCGTCGTTCATGTTCAACTTCGGGAGCGGGGCCTCCGCGATGGTGCTCGAGGCGACTCCCGGCGACCGGGCGCGGGCGATCGTCCACGAGCACGCCGCCGTCACCGACGGCTCGTTCGCCCGGGACGTGATCGTGCACGCCGGGGGCTCGCTGGAGCCGCCGAGCCGGGAGACGGTCGCGGAGGACCGGCACACCCTCGACGTCCCCGACCACGAGGGCATGAAAGAGCGCCTCGCCCCCGTCTCGCTGCCGAACTACCTCGAGGTGGCCGACGCGGCGCTGGAGCGCTCGGGCTTCGATCGCTCGGACCTCGACTTCGTCGCGCTCACCCACATGAAGCGGTCGTTCCACGAGACCGTCTTCGACGAGCTGGGACTGGACCCCGAGACGGACGGCCACTACCTCTCCGAGTACGGTCACGTCCAGAGCGCCGACCCGATCATCGCGCTGGAGGAGGGTCGTCGGGCGGGGCTGCTGGAGTCCGGCGACGTGGTCGGGTTCCTCGCCGCGGGGACGGGCTACACCTGGTCGGCGTCGGTACTGACCTGGCGGGGATGACTCCGTCGGGAACTCGCCGGCGTCTCGCATCGGATGAGCGGTTCGGCCGACGGCCCGCCGAGACCGAGGGAAACCGCCGCCGGCCGGTACGGCGGCGATTCGCCGTCGCTCGAGACCGCGGTTGGCTCTCGTGATCGCTACCGCGCCGCTCGGATCGTCGGCGTGAGGACGCGCCACATGATTCGCGGGGAGAACAGCGTCGTCGGCGGTCGTTCCAGCATGAGCACCCGCACGAACGCCTCCCGGAGCACCTCGTCGTCGTGGGCCCCTCGCAGCAGGCGCGAGACGTACCGGTTACTCAGGTCGGTGCCGCGAGGCTTCGGGCCCGCCGTTTGCGGAAATGCGAAGTCCCCGCCGACGGACAGCCGCCAGGCGGCGTCGACGACGTCCTGGATCCGGTCGAAGTACCGAAGCGCGAGCTCCTCGCGGCCACCGTCCGCGAGGGCGTGATGGAGCACCAACGCCTCCAGGGCCGCCACCGACATCCCCTGGCCGTAGATCGGATTGAAACTGGTGAGCGCGTCACCGACGACCAGCAGGCCGTCCGGAAATCGCTCGAGGTCCTCGTAGCGCCGCCGGATGCTGGTCGGGAACGGATAGTGCTCGACGTCCTCGCCGACCCAGGTCCGCGCGTCGAGATATCGCTCGAAGTGCGGGATGGGAAGGTCCGCGGCGAACTCGATCAGGCCGTCCCGGTCCGTCGGCGGGTGGTCGCCGTGCAGGCCGAACAGGGTCACGAGGCGACCCCCGTTTTCGACCGGAAACGTCGACCCGCCGCGGGGGAGCCCGGGTGATGGGGCCGCCAGGATCATCCGCCGATCGTCGGCGGGCCGTTCGACGTGCGCCGTGCTGTAGGCCATGTCGACGCGGACCTCGTCGGTCTCCGGCGCGTCGTAACCGCGCGCCTCCAGCCACGTCGGCGTCCGGGACGTCCGCCCGGTCGCGTCGACCACCAGGTCGGCGTCGAGTTCCTCCGAGCCGCCGTCCGGCGAGGCGACCTCGACTCCCCGCACGGTCGCGGCGGAGCCCTCGACGAGGTACCCGGTCCACCGACAGTTCGCGCGGATCGTGACGCCGTCGAGTTCGGCGACGCGTCGCCGCACCACCTGTTCGAAGAGCGGCCTGGTCGCGAAGTACAGCGGGAGCCGTCGCGTCCCGTCGGCGAGGAAATCGCCCTCCTGAAACTGCACCACGTCGCGCGAGCCGTCGAGGATCACGCCACCCGCCCCGGCGAACTCCTCGCCGAATCCGGGAAAGAGGTCCTCGAGGACGACGCGGCCCGCCTCGAGCAACAGGTGCACGTGCCGACCCTGGGGGACGCCCCTGCGAGCGACCGGTTCGGTCGGGCTCGGATCTCGCTCTATCACGGTCACCTCCCGAAACCGATCCGCGAGGACGCGGGCCGTCAGGAGCCCGGCGATGCTCCCGCCCACCACGACCGCCTCCCCCGCCGCGTCGGCGTTCCGAGGAGAACGATACCTCGGAACCGTTGCTAACGTCATCTCTGGTACCTCGTCCTCGATACTCCCCATCGTATGATAAGCGTTGACGCATGCCTCGCTCGGCTACCCGCGCACTGACGCGGCGTCCCGACCG
>SKPV01000267.1 GCA_007119345.1 Halovivax sp. | reverse complement strand
CCGAATCGGACGCTCTCCGCCCCGGATGCCGATCGGGGCCGGCGCGATCGAAGAATTTATTGCCTATCGAACAGATCCCAATCCAACGACACCTCGTCCGATCGCGGCGAGGACTCCCACGCTATGCCGACCGACGACCGCTCGATCGACGACCTTGACCGAGGCGACTACAGTCAGACGGGGGCGAAAATCGGGGCGTCGCTCGTGCTCGGGCTGATTGCGATCCCCGGCCTCGTGATCGGATCGGTCGTCTTCCTGGTGGCCACGCTGTGGCCGCTGTTCCTCGGTATCTACGTCGAGTTCGGAATCTTGCCGTGGAACGCCCACCGGGAGGAGGCCCCGATCCCCGGTCTGTGGTGGCTGTTGAACTTCCTCTGGCTGATCGGACTCGTGGTCGGCGTCGGGCTGACGTGGCGTCGACTGTGGCGTGGGTGGCGCCGGCTCCGGGCCGCGCTCCCGTCGGTTCGACGGGGGTAATTGTTCGACCGACCGGGTCAGTTGACGATTCGACGGGGGTAGTTGTTCGACCGACCGGGTCAGTTGACGATTCGACGGGGGTAGTTGTTCGACCGACCGGGTCAGTTGACGGTTCGACGGGGACGGTCGACGGTTCGACGGGGACAGCTGACGATTCGACGGGGACGGTCGACGGTTCGACGGGGACGGTCGACGGACCGCCGACCGGGCGGCCCGGTCGCGCTTCAATCGGGAACGAGTCGAACGAGCGGCGCGTTCCCGTCGTCCGCGGCCACGTAGAGGTGGCCCGCGTCGGGCCCCACCGCGACGTCCCGGATCCGCCACCCGCGATCGGCGAGCAGGGGATCGAGTTCCTCGACCTCGACGGCCGGGTCGGTGCCGTCGTCGTCCCCGTCGTCGTCATCGTCACCGTCGGTCGCGTTAGCTCCGCCGTCCGCGTCGTCGCCCCGGTCGACGGCGAATCGACCGAGGTACCGACCGGCGAGGTTGCCGACGAACAGGTCGCCCTCCCACGCCGGGAACGCCTCGCCGTCGTAGAACGTCGCGCCCGCCGGCGGGAAGCCGCCGCTCCCGCACTCCCAGAAGTAGACGGGGTCCACGACGTCCTCGCGTTCGCGGGGATCGTCGCCGACCGGTTCGTCGGTGCCGTACTCGCAGCCGGTGTGGGCGACCGGCCAGCCGTAGTTCCCGCCGGCCTCGATCACGTTGAGTTCGTCGCCGTCCTCCTCGCCGTGCTCGCTCTGCCAGAGCTCGCCCGTTTCCGGGTGGACCGTCATCCCCTGGGCGTTCCGGTGGCCGTAACTGAAGATGGCGTCGGCCGCGTCGGGATCGCCGACGAACGGGTTGTCGTCGGGGATCGAGCCGTCCGGTTCGAGCCGGAGCGTGGCCCCCAGTTCGTTCGTCGTGTCCTGGGAGACGTGGTCGGTCCCGAAGTCCTTGAACTGGCGGTCGCCGGTCGTCACGTACAGCCGATCGTCCGCGCCGAACGCGACCCGGGAGCCGTAGTGGCCGTTCGAGTCGACGAACGGCTCGGCGACGAACAGCTCCTCGAAATCGTCGAGCACGGAGTCCTCGGCACGCAACCGCCCGCGGCCGAGGTGCGTGGCCGACTCCCCGTCGTCGTTCGTCGCCGAGTACGTCAGGTAGACCGGGGGCTCGTCGGTGCCGTCGGGATGCACCGCGACGTCGAGCAGCCCGCCCTGCCCGGCGGCGTGGACGTCCGGGACGCCGTCGACCGCCTCGACGTCGCCGCCCTCGCGGTCGACGAGGGAGAGGTGACCCTCGCGCTCGGTGACCAGCAGCCGGTCGTCGTCCGGAAGGAACGCGATCGCCCAGGGGTGAGCGAACCCGTCGGCGACCGTTTCGACTTCGAACCCGTCGTGGTCGTCACCATGGCGGAGGATCCCGGTGCAGCCGGCGATGGCGATGGAGCTGGCGCTGGCGGTGGCGGTAACCCCGCTCGCGAGGAACGACCGTCGATCGAAGTCGTTCCTTTGGCGGTGGTCGTTCGTGTGGTGGTCGTGCGTGTGGTGAGTCATCGGATCCGGGTGCCGTGACGACAGGGCGCCGTTTCGGCGGTCCCTGCGCGTACGTACGGTCGCCTCGCTTGTAGTCTGCGGGCCTGATCGTTCATCCGCCGATGGGCGTGCCGATCTCCGAGTTCCGCGGGTCTCGAGCGAGCGGGGATCGGCGGGGCCTCGTTCGCTCGCAACGCCGAACTCTCGGTTCGTCAACTCTCGGTTCGTCAACTCTCGGTTCGTCAACTCTCGGTTCGTCTCTCGGCCGTCGAATACTCACGTCGAACGCGCTGCAAACGGTTCTCTCTGCTGTTACCCGGTACTATACACCCCACACGTTTGGAGCGCCAAACCTTGCCCCGTCGGGGCGTACGACTTACGATGATGCAAAGCGCCGTCTGTCCGAACTGCGGCGAGGAGATCTTCAGCACCCTCCTCAATAGGGGACCGGACGTCGAACTGAACTGCGCCAACTGCGATAACAGCTGGACGCCGGCGGGGTGATCGACCGGGTTCGTTCGAATACTCCGCTTCCCGGACGTCGGACTGCGCGTTCGATGGACCCACGACCCGAGCGACGCGGGCCGATCGCGTCGAACTCCGGTCTCCCCCCGATATCAGTCGGCAAACCGAACCGAACGAGCGTGTACGCCTTTTTGAGCAATGAGCGTGAAAACTTCGGCCTTAGTTACCCGAAACGAGCAATATCCAGTAGATATATGTAATTACGAACCAACTGTCATTTCGGAAGCCGCGACCTCCCGACCCGTCGCTGGGGGCATGCGCGGAAATGCCCCGGGTGGAAACAGCACCCGAGGCGCGGCTTCCAAACCCGAGAGGGTTCGTCAGCCATGTTCGCATACAGTCCACCGAGACAAAAAAGTCTCGCAAACCGCCCGCATCGATTCGGGGTTTCGGCCCCGAGAGAGCTGCTGCTGTGGGATTCTGAGATTCGGATCCCGTCCTTCGTGGCCGCTGTCCCGCCGCCGGAGGTGGTCGTGTGAGCGAACCCGATGTCGACGCCGATCTCGACCCACCGGAGTGGTCGTCCCTCGAGCCTGACGAGTTGACCGACCTGGCGCCCGACGAGTGGCCGAGACTCCGACCGCGAGTGTTACGGGAGCTCGAACGCCGCGGGCTCGATACCCGCGAGGTGCCGGACGAGGCGCTACCGGGGGACGAGCGGTGCCCGCGGTGTGGCTGGCCGGTGTTCCAGATGACGGCGGTGGGACCGGGAGCCCGGATCCACGGCCCGTGCGGGTGTCGGGTCGGCGGCGAGGACCTATAGCGCGTGTTCCGACGGACTCGTCGGTGAAGTGGCCGGTCCGGGAGGGTCGTCCGAGCGGAGCGAGGACGCTGGGACTCGCATGCTCGACTCTCGGCTCAATCCATAGTACTGCCGCTCGCGGAGTTGCTCGCGACAGCAAATGGGACCACGGTCCCAGCGGAGCTGCTCCCAGCTCCCACGTTCCGCTCCTCGCTCGCGACGGTCGCTCCGCTCCCTCGCTCGTTTCGTCACGAAAAGTGGGACCGCCGAGAGTCGAACAGGTGCGAGACGGTCTCGCTCACCTCGCTTCGCTCGGTTGCGCGAGCTGCGACTCGCATGTTCGACACTCGCCTCGTCCATTGCTGTCGCTCACGAGTTGTTCGCGACAGCAAATGGGACCGCCGAGAGTCGAACTCGGGTCCTACGGACCCCATCCGCAGAGGATACCACTACCCCACGGTCCCGTACCCGATTCGATGTGCGTCCCGAGTTTAAGACTATCGCTTCACTCGCGGGGGGCCACGAGGTCGTCCTCGTCCCGGACGGCCAGACTCGTGATCGGGTCGTTCTCGTAGCACACCGCGTTCGCCCGCCCGAGGACGTAGCCGTCGTGATCGACCGCCACGGTCTCCAGGACGTCGCCGTGGGGGCTCACGAGGTCCGCGATCGTCTCCCCCGCCTCGAACGTCTCGCCCGCTTCCAGTCGGTGCCGACAGATCGCCGCCCGCGGCGCGTTCGGGCCGCGGAAGCGTCGCACGGGGAAGTCGACGGGCGATTCGAGCGGTGGCGCCTCGGTGGCGACGTCCGCCGGCACCTCGTCGAGCATCCCGAGGTGGACCATCGCGCGGTAGACGGCCGCGACGCCCGCGGCTCGGTGGTCCTCCTCGACCACGCCGTAGCTCCCCAGCTCCAGCGTGAGGGCGGGGATGCCGGCCTTGTTGCAGACCGCACCGGCGGCCGAGCGATCGAGATTGCGGTCGGTGTACTCCTCGGCCGGGTACTCGGTGACCACCGGGAGGTCCGTCGCCGCGGCGAGGGCGTCGAGTCGGTCGGCCAGGTCGCGGGCCTCCTCCTCTGTTCGGCCGCCGTCGGTCCCCTCGCCGTCGGTTTCCTCGCCGTCACCGTGGTCGCCGTCCGTCCCGTCGGCGCCGTTTTCGTCCGCCGTCTCCGGATCGTACAGCACTCGGTCCCGGATGACGAACGGCACGGAGCGCACCTGCGCGGTGTGGAGGTCGAGGTGGGCGTCCGCCGACTCGACGATCGCGTCGTAGAGGCGTTCGGCGATCAGCTCCTGCACTCGATCGTCGGCCCCGTCGTCCCCATCCTCCGCGTCGCTTCCCGGAAAGTAGCGGTTCGGATCGTCGCCGTGGTAGTAGGAGGTGCGCTCGACGCGACGGAGCCCCGCGGGGTTGCAGATCGGCACGCAGACCACCGTCCCGCGGAGTCCCTCCGGGACCCCGTCGGCGAGGACGTCCTGGGTCGCCGCCACGCCCGTCAGCTCGTTCCCGTGCACGCCGCCGGTCACCCACAGCGTGGGACCGTCCTCCTCGCCGCGGGCGACGATCACGGGGAGCCGTTCGTCGCCCCCCGTGGGAAGGGCCGTCGCCTCCAGGTGCCCGGTCGCTCGTTCGCCTGGCTCCGCGCTCGCGGTTCCGATGTCCATGGGGCTCCTCTGGAGGCACGTCGCAAAAGGGCACGCCTCCCGGCGAAACGCTCGTCGAACTCGATCGATCGAATCGCGACTCGCGCCCTCCGCGACTTCTACCGTCGCCACCGCGACGAACGCCGACGAGTCGAACGCGTCTCGACCGACGGAGAAGGCGGTGGTTCCGGCCCACCGGTCGCTGCCCCGGTTGCCGCACGCCGGTTCGATTTACCCGTCGATCGCGACCGTCTGGAGGTACCGGTTCTCGACGATCGCGGTTCCGTCAGTCGCGCGATTGTACCGCCGCATGACCGCCTCGAGCTCGCCCAGGAAGTTCTCTCGGTCCGCGCCGTCGAGCGCCTCGAGCGCTCGGATCGTCGGCCCGAAGTAGGTGCTGAACACCGTCACGGCGTGCTCGATCGACCGGTAGTACTGGTGGGCCGTTCGTCGGGTACTCTCGATGGACCGAACGTCCGCGCCGAGTAGCGCCTCGAGCCCCTCGTCCGTTCCCCAGCGGAGGGGTGACCGGACGCCCGGCGGTGGCGGCGCGTACGAGGCGTGCGTGGCGAACCAGTCGCCGCTCCACCCCTCCGGTATCGGGCCCGCCAGGCCGATCGTCCCGCCGGATTTGCACACCCGAAGCAGCTCGGCCGCCGCTCGCTCCTGATCCGGCGCGAACTGCACCCCGTACACAGAGAGCACCGCGTCGAAGCTGTCGTCGGGGAACGGCAGGTCCTGTGCGTCGCCGACGCGGAAGTCCACGGGCTGGCGATTCGCCGCGGCCCGCGCCCGGGCGCGTTCGATCAATCCGGGGACGTAGTCGACGCCCGTGACCTCGCAGTACCGTCGCTCCGCGCACAGCGCCGCCGTTCCGCTCCCGCAGGCCACGTCCAGCACGCGCTGGCCCGGACGCGGATCGACCGCCTCGCAGAGCGCCTCCGCGATGACCACGTTCTGGCGGGCGATCTCGTTGAAATCGCCGGTCGCCCACGTCTCCTTCTGGTTCTCCGTTAGGGCAGCGTACTCAGTTTCGTTCATGTTCTCTCACGTCGCTCACGCGCGGGTACGATCGCCGTTCGTGACACATACCGCGCCGTTCGTGACACATACCGCCGGTCGCGACACGCTCTCCTCCCCGCGATTCGCCCGCGTTGGCGCGGGGAACTCCGAGAAGAGGTCACGTGCTGTACGATGCCAAATGGCATAACGGTGCCGGACGGGTCGCTCCGGGTTTCGGGCCCCGAGAGGTATTCGGCGGCGGTGCGGGGCTCGTGTCGGTACTCGCGGGATTCGTCCGGCCGGGTGCTGGCTGGGGTGGATCCGTTTCCCTCGCGACCGGAGACGCTTGGAACGGATTGCGCTCCCTCGCGATCGGTGACTCTCGTGACCGGTGTCTCTCGCGACCGATATCCCTCGCGACCGACGAACGGAGGCGGACGGCTTTCCGGGACCGAGTCAGACGGGTCGGCAGGCCGGTGGTCGTACGCCCTCGTTCTGCTCGCCCCGGTGACTCTTGCCGGCCCCGAGTGCGTCGTCCGTCCGGTACGATGAGGGGCCGTCTCTCCGGTCGGGACGCCGCGTCAGTGCGCGGGTAGCCGAGCGAGGCATGCGTCAACGCTTATCATACGATGGGGAGTATCGAGGACGAGGTACCAGAGATGACGTTAGCAACGGTTCCGAGGTAT
>SKPV01000066.1 GCA_007119345.1 Halovivax sp. | reverse complement strand
TGACCCGTTCGGGCCGAGGCGGCGTCCGAATGACCCGTTCGGGCCGAGGCGGCGTCCGAATGACCCGTCCAGGCCCGACGCGGCGTCCGAATGACCCGTCCAGGCCCGACGCGGTATCCGAATGCGTCCGAGTCGCACGGAACGGACTATCACAATATAACTATATGTCAGAGCTATATATTCACGATAGAGTCGAATGAACGGTAGAGGGTCCGGCCGTCGCGGCGTCGGCAGGCGGACGTTGCTCGCGTCGGGGGCGGCCGGCGTCGCGCTCTCGCTGAGCGGCTGTTCGAACCGCGTCGGGAGCGTCGTCCACACCTCCAGCAACCAGCTCTCGGTGACGATCACCACCGTCCCGGACGACGACGACCGGCAGGTCAACGGCATCTTCCAGGCCCTCGAATCGAACCTCGAGGCGGTCGGTATCGACGTTTCCGTCGATCCGCGGACGACCCACGAGTTCGAGCGGACCGTGCTGTTCGACAACGACTTCGACCTCTACGTGGGTCGGTATCCGGGTCGGCGGGATCCGGACTTTCTCTACGAATTACTCCACTCGCGGTTCAAAAACGAGGTCGGCTGGCAGAACCCGTTCGGCTTCTCGAGCATCGATCTCGACGAGCAGCTCGAGGCCCAGCGTCGTCAGACCGGCGACGAGCGTCGGGAGACGCTCGCGGACGTTCTGGAGCGGACCGTGGTAGAAAAGCCGTTCGTTCCCCTGTGTCTCTCCCACGAAAATCGGGTCGTCCGGGAGGATCGCTTCGACGGGTGGGATCGGTCCCACCTGGCCGACGGACGCGCCTACCTCGCGCTCGACCCGCTCGAAGCGGACGATCGGCTCACCGTCGCGACGACCGACGCGCGTCCGACCCAGAACCTGAACCCGCTGGCCGCCCACTACCGGGACCGCGGAACCGTGATCGACCTCCTCTACGACTCGCTCGGGACGTGGCTCGAGGGCGAGTTTGTTCCCTGGCTCGCGGCCGACTGGGAGCGGGACGGGTCGGAACTGCTCGTGACGATCGGGTCCGACTGTCGGTTCCACGACGGGGAGTCCCTCGACGCCGCGGACGTCGCGTTCACCTACGAGTTCCTGGGGGATCTCTCGCTCGGCCGAGCGGAAACGCCGGTTCCGTCGCCCCGATACCGCCGGGAGCTGTCGGCGGTGCGATCGATCGAGGTCGTCGACGAGCGGGCCGTCGAGTTCGTCGTCGACGCGGTGCCGGACGTCGTCCGCGACGTCCTCACCGTGCCGATCCTTCCCGAACACGTCTGGCGGGACCTCGTCGAGGGGTTGGACGACGAGACGGCGGTGACCGAGGAGTGGCTCCGCGATGCCGTCCTGTCCGACGACGTAGCGCGCGTGGGAAGCGGCCCGTTCGCCTTCGGAGAACGGAGCGAACGCGACCGGTTGACGCTCGAGCGGTTCGAGGATCACTTTTCGTTGCGCTCCGACGTCGAGCTCCCGGCGCCGCCCGTCGAGGAGTTTCGTCTCCGGGTCGCTCCCAACGGCGCGTCGGCGATCGACCTGGTCGACGCCGGGCGAGCGGACGCGACCGTCTCCGCGCTCGAGGCCCACGTGGTGGACGCGGCGGCGGCCGCCGAGGAGGCGTCCGTGGTGACGTCCGAGGCGCGCTCGGTGTACCACGTCGGCTTCAACGTCAGGCGCGCGCCGTTCGCCAATCCGAACTTTAGACAGGCGGTGGCGAGGCTGCTCGACCGCACCTGGCTCGTCGAATCGGTGTTCGACGGCCACGCCGACCCCGTCGCGGTCCCCGCGGACGACGAGACCGCTCCCTCGGCGTTCGAGTGGAACGGGGCGGACCCCGTGGCGCCGTTCGCCGGCCGGGACGGCGAACTCGACGAGTCGGCCGCCCGCGACGCCTTCCGGGATGCCGGCTTCCGCTACGACGATGACGGCCGGCTGGTGGTGAACTACTGATGCTGGTCGACGTGCTGGCGCGGTTGACGGTCGTCGTCGCGGTCATGCTGGCGGTCGCGATCCCGACGATCGTCGGCGTCGGTCGGCTGTGGGCCGCCCTCGGGGACTGGCGCCGGCGCGTCGGGGCGGCGCTGCCGATCGCGACGGTCCTGGTGCCGGTCTTGCTGGTGAATCGCCTCGCACGTCAGGACCTGATCGGCGTCTCTCGGACCTACGGCATCCGGGCCACCGGACTCATCTACGACGTCGAGGGGGATTTCGTTCTGCTCTTCCAGACCGTCTCCAGCACGCCGCTGACCAGGTACTTCTCGTTTATCTACATCTACGCGTACGCGTTCATGCTGATCTTCCCGGTCGTGGCCTACTTCGCGCTGCGGGACACGACCACCCTCAGGCGACTGCTGGCCGCCTACACGCTGAACTACGCGATCGGTGCGACCGTCTACGTGCTCGTGCTCGCGTACGGTCCCCGGAACCTGCTCGGCGAAGAGATCGGGACCATGCTGTACACCTTCCGCCCGGATTACCAGCATCTCACCGGAGAGGTCAACCACAACACGAACGTCTTCCCGTCGCTGCACACGTCGCTGTCGGCGACGGTGGCGATCTTCGCGTACCGAACTCGTCGGGAGTTTCCGCTGTGGACGCCCGTCGCGGTCGGCCTCGCCGTCAGCGTCTGGATCTCCACGATGTACCTCGGCATCCACTGGGCGGTCGACGTGCTCGCCGGACTGGTCCTCGCCGCGGGGAGCGTGGCGCTGGCCGATCGACTGGTGGGTCGGTGGGACGTCCCCAGCCGTCTCGAACCGGCGACCCGTCGACTGGGCCGGACGTACGAGCGGATCGCGCCGCTCTACGACCGCCTGGAGGCGCTTACCGGACGACTGCTCGGACGAACGTGAACGTCGTCGGGTGAGTGTCTCGCGCGATGATCCGTGCGCAATACTGTTATAGCGTGCCCGGCCAAGTATATGCCACGATCGAATGGACCAGGAGCAGGCGGCCGCGAGCCGGGCCATCACGCGACGACGAGCGCTCGCCGGCGGAGCGGCCGGCGCATCGGCCGCCCTCGGCGGCTGTATACGCGAGGTCCGCAACGTGGTCAGGCGGGCGCCGGACAATCACCTCTCGCTCTCGATCTCGACCGTGCCGGGCGACGACGACCCGCAGGCGATCCAGCTCGCCACGGCGCTCCAGGAGGCCCTCGAGCTATCGGGTGTCGACGCCGACCTCTCGCTGTTCACCCGGGAAGAGCTCCACCGGGAGATCCTGATCAATCACGACTACGACCTCTTCGTCGCTCGGCACCCGGGCGGGATCGACCCGGACTTCCTCTACGAGGCGTTCCACTCGAAGTTCGCCGACGAGTGGGGCTGGCAGAACCCGTTCGGATTCGCTCACATCCCGATCGACAACGCCCTCGAGCGTCAGCGCCGCGGGACGGGCGAGCAACGACGCGACGACGTCACCGAACTGCTGTGGGCGGTCGTCAACGAGCAGGTGCTGACCCCGATCTGCAGGCCGACGGAGTGTCGACTCGTCGGGGGGGACCGGTTCGACGGCTGGGATCGCCACCATCTCGGCGACCGGCTGGCGTACGTGGCAGCCGATCCCGACTCCGACGTCACCGAACTCAGGGGCGTGATCACGGACGTTCGACCGACGAAGAACCTCAATCCCATCTCCGCGGAGTACCGCGACCGCGGAATCTTCGTCGACCTGCTGTACGACTCGCTCGGCACCTACGACGACGACGAAATCGTCCCGTGGCTGGCCGAGGAGTGGGAGTGGGAAGACGGCGACGAAGACGACGAGAGCGGTACGAACGACGGCGACGAGAGGGGTACGGAGGACCGCGACGAGAGCGGTGCGGACGACGACGAGAACGGGACGGAGGACGACGACGAGAACGGGACGGAAGACGACGACGAGAACGGGACGGAAGACGACGACGAGAACGGGACGGAGGACGACGAGAACGGGGCGGACTACGACGACGAAACCGGGGAGGGTCGGGGCAAGTGGGCGACGGTCCGGCTCCGTTCTGCCACCTGGCACGACGGCGAACCGCTGACCGCCGCGGACGTCGCGTTCACCTACCGGTTTCTCGCGGATACGACGCTCGGCAAAACCGACGTTCCGTCACCGGCGCCGCTGTATCGGGGTCGGGCGACGGCGATCGAGGAGGTGAGGGTGGTCTCCGATAACCGACTCCGAATCCGGGCGGCCGGCGGTCCGGAGGCGGCCGAGAACGCGTTCACCGTGCCGATCCTCCCCGAACACGTCTGGGCCGACCGGACCGACGAGGCGGAATTTCCCGGCGTCGACACCGCGGAGGGGACGACCGAAGCCGTGGTGACGGACAACGTCCCGCCGATCGGCAGCGGTCCGTTCGCGTTCGTCGATCGATCCGAGCGAGACCGGATCGAACTCGAGCGCCACGAGGATCACTTCGCACTGAACGCGCTGGACCTGCCGACGCTGCGCACCGAGACGTTTCGGATCGACGTGGTCCCCAGCACCGGCGCCGCGATCGAGGCGATCGAGGAGGGCGACGCCGACGTAACGATCTCCCCGCTCGACCCCGAAGTCGTCGACGCGGCCGATCTCGACGACGACGTGGCGATCGTGGAGTCGCCGTCCCGGGCGATCTACTGCGTCGGGTTCAACACGCGGGCGGCACCGCTGCAGAACGCGAACTTCCGTCGAACCGTGGCGTCGCTGCTCGACAAGGAGAACCTCGTCGAGGAAGTCTTCGCCGGGAAGGCCGAGCCGATCGCGTCGCCGGTTACCGGCGAGTGGCTGACGTCATCGCTCGAGTGGGCGGACTCGGATCCGATCACCCCCTTCCTCGGAACCGACGGGGAACTCGACGAAACGGCCGCCAGGGAGGCGTTCGAAGAGCACGGCTACCGGTACGACGAGGACGGGAACCTCCTCGTGAGAAACTGATCCGATGCTCCTTCGCGTTCTCGTACAATTGACGCTGGTGGTCGGGTTCATGCTGGCCGTCGCGACCGTCTGGCTCGTCGGCCGGAACCGACTCGTTCGGACCCGGAACGAGTTCCCGTCGCGGCTGCGGTCGATCGTCCCGATCGGAATCGTCCTCGTGGTCGTCCTGCTCGTCAACAGCGTCGTCCGACAGTTCATTCCCGACGTCTCCTGGATGATCGGCTGGGAGCTCACCTGGACGTTCTTCGAGATCGAGGGGAACCTCGTCGGCTGGATCCAGCGCTACGAGACGCCGGCGCTGACGGCGTACTTCTCGTTCGTCTACGTCTACGGCTACGCATTCTTGCTCATCTTTCCGGTCGTCGCCTACTTCGCGCTCTCGGAGACGAAGCCGGTTCGACTGCTCCTGACCGCCTACACGATCAACTACACGGTCGGGCCGCTGATCTACGTCTTCTTCATCGTGTACGGTCCCCGAAACTTCGCCGCGGAGGGCCTGCTGTACGACGCGTACCCGCGCTATCAGCATCTGACCGGCGAGGTCAATCGAAACACGAACGTCTTTCCGTCGCTGCACACCTCCCTGTCGGTGACGGTCGCGATCTTCGCCTACCGAACCCGGGAGGTCTACCGCGGCTGGTACCCGATCGCGCTCGTCCTCGCGGGCAGCGTCGCGTTCTCGACGATGTACCTCGGCATCCACTGGGCGATCGACGTCGTTGCGGGCGTCGCGCTCGCGTATCTCAGCGTCCACGCGGCGGACGCGCTGATCGACCGGTGGGACGTCTACGAACACCTCGAGCCGTACTACGAGCGCTACGTGGCCCCCTCGGTCGGCCGCCTCGTGGACCGACGGTAGCCGGCCTCCGATCCGTTCCCGGGAGCGATCCGGCGGCGTCGCTCCCGGATCGGCGGTCGGAGAATCGGTCGGCTCGACCGCGCCCTGGCGGCGCTCGGGTGGAATCGATCGGCCCCGGGGGCCCGGCCGGCCGGTCGCCGTCGCGGCGATCAGTCGTCCTCGAGCGCGTCGGCGATCCGCTGGAGCTGTCTGGTCGCGTCGCGAACCTCGTCGCGAAGCTGGCGAACCTCCCGGACGAGTTCCTCGTTGCCCGCCTCCTGGCCGCGGGCCCCGCCGGGACCGCCGCCCATCATGCCGCCCATCATCTGGGCGAAGGGGTTGCCGCCGCCGCCCATGCCGGGACCGCCGCCGCCGAACGGGCTCTCGGGAGCCTCGCCCGACTCGCCCTCTTCGGCGCGCTTCTCGCGGATCTCTTCGACGCGCTCACGGAAGGATTTCTCTTCGCCGTCGTCTCCGGCCTCGTCGGCGCCATCGTCGGCGTCGCCGCTGTTGTCTGCCATGCGTCGGAATTACCCAGCGGGTCGGAAAAGGATTGTCATGGCCGTCGCCGGGGCCGGTCCCGTCTCGCGCGCTACGCCGCCACCGCGTTCCGCCCGCGCCGCCGTCAGGGGGACCCGAACGAGCCGAGCGACGACTGGAGGTGGCGGTCCGTCCCGCCGACCGCGACCTCGTATCCGACCAGGTCCCGCATGTCGACGGCGTATCGCGTTCCGCCGCGCGCTATCACCAGGAGCCGGCCCTTGCAGCCGACGACCGTCCCCGTCGCGATCGTTTCGGCAACCGGTCGGCTCGACAGATCGAGCCCGTAGTCGAACGCGAAGCGATCGATCACGTCGAAGTCCGCGAGCACCGACTCCCAGGCGGCATCCTCGACCGTCGCCGCGAGCCCGGCGACCTTGCTGGGCGTTCCGACGCGATCGGGCAGCGCGTCGGCGTACTCCGCTTCGAGTTCCCGAGCGATGCGCCCGTTCGAGACGGTGTGTACGTGCGCCCCACGGTCCGCGCCTTGCTCTCTGAACCTGGTCTCGAGGCGCTCCAGCCTCGTGACGCCGACCTTGAACGTCGTCGGCGCGAACGCGGCGATGTAGACGGCGTGCTCGTCGTAGCAGTCCATCTCGTCTTTCAGGCACGTACCGGTACAGCGCGCGCAGATCCAGGTCGAGGCGTGTTCCTCGCAGTAGGGCGCCGCGAGGCGATCGCAGGACTCGTGGCGGTCGGCGGCCCGGTCGATTCGACCGGCGCACCGTCGCTCGCCGAGCGCGTACGCGAGTTCCGTCCCGGGTTGGAGTGGCTGTCGAGTGAGGCGGCCGTCGTCGTCGACGACGAGCAGCGCAGCCCCGCGACCGGTCGGTTCGTACCCGACGACTTGCACGTCTGGCGCTTGGGCCGGCCCGCTCAAATGTGTAGCGTTCGTTCGAGCCGTTCCGTGTCGCCCGGCGCAACCGTTCCGAACGTCGAAAGAGTTAATTTTCTATGGAAATAACCTCCAACTGCGGTCAGGGGCATCACCTCACTGCCCGTATCCGCAGTCGTTCCCCCCGACCCCATTCGAACGGTCGCTCGGCCGCCCCCGTCGGCCGATTTTGGCGCCCGGGACCAAAGTATAATGGCGACGGCGTCGGAAACTGCGCCCATGACGCTCGAGGCGACGCTGGCTGCGGAACCGACCGACGACGGCGTGGCGTTCACGCTGACCGTGACCAACACCGGTTCCGAGCCCGTGCAAGCGCGGTTCACGGACGCCGGTCGGGCGGACGTCGCCGTCTACGACGGCGATCGGGAAGTCTGGCGGTTCTCGGCGGGGCGGATGTACGCGCAAGTGATGGGGAGCGAACGATTCGAGCCGGGCGAGCCCCGCAGCTTCGACGCGGCGTGGCGGGATCCGGAACCCGGCTCGTACACCGCCGTCGGCGAACTCCGCGCGAGCGACCGGTCGTGCCAGGCCCGGACCGAATTCACGGTTTGAGTCGCCGCGCGATCAGCGACGACCGACGAGTAACGGCACCGGACGGCGACCCCGCCCGGATCCGGGCCCACCGGGGCCCGGCCGATCATCCCGTCAAGAAGCCACCCGCCGGTACGCGCGTCGCGGGCCGGCCGTCGCGTCGCTCCGAGGCGGGCGTCGGGAATCCGGGGGAGTGACGGACGGTGCGTCGGCAGTTGGTGAGCGATGCGGTGCCTGTCGCCAGGACGGACAATAGTTTACTCATTCCGGAGTAAATAGTTGGTCGGTACGGATACGCCTTTCGGCGACCGCCGATCGTGCGGGGCACCGGCGACGACTCTTCGACGTCCCTTCCGCGGCCGGTTTTCGCGACCACCCCGGCCCACCGAATCACTCCGCGTCGGCGGCCGTTCGTCCGCCGGCTTCGCGGACGATCGATTCGACGTCGGCCCCGTCGCCGGTCAGCAAGCGGTCGTTCAGCTTGACCACGATCGTCTCGTCCTCGACGAGCGTCGCGACGTCGTCGACGGAGAGCCGGCGGGGTTGCTCGACGCGCGCGCCGACGAGCCAGAACCCGTCGTGAACGGCTTCGTCGAAGAGTCGCGCGAGCGATCCGTCGTCCGCCTCGAAATGCACGACTGCTCCGAGTCGAGCGACGTCGGTGGGGCGACTCCGGAGTTCGAACTCGAACTCGTCTCGGCCGGTCGGTCGAACGTCCGCCAGTATCGGCGACTCTCCGGGTCGGCGAACGACCGTCACCGACGCGTCCCCGACGTACCGGACGTCCGTTTCGCGGTCGAGACCCGCCAGGACGGACGCGTGTTGGAGTGTGAAGCCGTTGGCAAACAGCGTCAGCAGCGGTCGCGCGACGCCGGGCCGAACCCGATCGTCGGTCACGAATCCCGCGACCGCTCCCGCGGACACGAGTTCGAGGCAGTCCGTCGGCGACGCTCCGGCGGCGAGTCCGACCGCCGTCGCGCCGACGTCGTCGGCGTCCCCGACGACGAACGTCCCGTCGGCGCACCGGACGCCGCGTTCCGTTCCCGGGAGATCGGAGTAGAGGATCGTGTGGTCGGTCGAGAGCATTCGACCGAACTCCGCCACCGTGGGTTGCTCGATCACCCTCACGCTCGCGTCGGGATCGAGGCGATCCTCGAGTCGTCGGAACGACCGCGCACGCTCGGGTTCTCGGGTCGCTATCGCGATGCGCGCATCGGCCGACGTCGGTCGCTCGAAGTCCCGCGCGTGTTCGAACGCCTCGGGCGCGAGCAGACAGGTGCCCGGCTGCGGGTTCCCGTTCGTGTGCGCGGTCAGGGCCGAATCCGGTATCGAGTCGGCGGCCGGCGTCGCTCGATCGGTCCTCGGCGACCGCCCCGAGCGTTCGACCCGAATCAGCGCGAGTTCGTGAAGCAGCGGCGAGAGGTACTTGACGTCCGAGGGAGCCGGCCGCAACACCGCCGTCTTCGGCCACTCGGGGAGAAACGGTTCGATGACGTCCCGCGAAACCTCCAGGTACTCGAGCAGTTGTTCCGAGAGCGAAACGTCGTACAGGTTCGGCGGGTAAAACGGCAGGTGCGGAGCGAGCAGATCGTACTCGACTCGTTCCGTCGGCGTGTAGCCGGATTCCCTGACCAGCGAGTCGAGCAGGAGACAGCGCGACAGCAGGTCCGCGACCCGCTCTTCGACCGACTGTCGCGCGGTTTCGAGCGGTTCGACGTGGCCGTTCGCGAGCGCGAGCGCGGGTCGGTCGGCCGCTCGCACCGCCGCGCCGAGGTAGAAGACCAGCGGCGCGACCTGGAAACAGTGCTCGTAGGTCGCCGGAATCTCGACGGCGACGCCCGTCTCTGGCGCCCGCAGCGCCGGCGGCACTCGGAACTCCTCGCCGCGCTCCAGCGTCGGCGGGTGACCCCGGAGCGTCGGCCAGGACCGCTCGCAGCTGAACTCCTTGATCGAGGAGGCCACGTACGGGAGGGCTTCGAGCAGGGCGTCGGGGTCGTCGGGGACCGTGATGGTCGCCTCCGGCCGCGAGTGGAGCGACCGGGCGCCGATCGTGACCTGTGACGGCTCCGCCAGGTCGATCTTCACCGCGTGATCTGCCCCGTCGCCGATCCGCTGTTCGGTCGCGAACGCCGCGTCGTTGATCCGGAGGTGTACCTTCACGGCCCCAACGATCGAGACGTAGTACGTGCCGTGAGGGAACTCCCCGCGCTCGTCGCAACCGCCGTCGAGCGGGTCCCCGTTCTCGTCCCAGATGGTTCGGCCGAAGGCGGTCTCGAACCGCAGCGACGACGCCGACACCGTGATCGCCTCGTCGACGGGAAACAGGAGGACGTCCTCCAGGGCGGGTTCCGGCGCCGGATCGCCGTCTACGTCGATCGTCAGCTCGGCGCTTTCGAGGGCGTCCCTGACGCGCACGGTCGCCCCATCGCGGTCGAAGGTGACGGGCGGGTGGTAGCGTCCCCCGGACATTTCACTCGCCGATACGGTCGACGGCGGTAAACCGGTATCGGCCCCGGACCGGTATCGACACCTGACCGGTATCGGCGACCGCAATCGGCATCGGCTCCGGATCGGCATCGGCCCCGAACCGGCATCGGCGACCGCAACCGGATCGCCCTTACGGATCGGGCGACAACCTCGGGACCATGTCCGCACTCACGCTCGACGACGGGACCATCCACTACGAGACCGCCGGCGACGGCGACCCGCTGGTGTTCGTTCACGGCGGCTGGATGGACGGGAACGCCTGGTACCCCCAGGTCGAGCGCTTCGCCGACGAGCACCGGACGATCACCCTCGACGTCCGCGGCCACGGTCGGACCGGCGCCACCGCCGCCGACCGCTACTCGATCGAACTCTTCGCCGACGACCTCGAGGCGCTGCTCGCTCACCTCGACGTCGACCGGCCCGCGCTCGTCGGCCTCTCGCTCGGCTCGATGGTCGTCCAGGAGTACCTCCACCGTCACCCCGACCGCGCTCGAGGGGCCGTCCTCGGGGGCCCCGTCCGGTCGATGCCGCCCGTCCCGATGCCGACGTCCGCCAAGCCCCTGTTCTCGCCGATCCCGGCGATTTCGACGTCCCTCGCGCTCGCCGGACAGGAGGCGACCTTCCGCTCGATGCTCGCCGGAATCCGCGCGACGACCGGCGCCCCGTGGCTGGCGCTCGATCGCGAGGTGCGCGAGCGCGCCATCCGCGGCGTCGCCGACGTCCCCGCCCGGGAGTACCGCAAGGTGT
This sequence comes from Halovivax sp., assembly GCA_007119345.1. GTDB lineage: Archaea > Halobacteriota > Halobacteria > Halobacteriales > Natrialbaceae > Halovivax. Next base: position 9,746 of record SKPV01000066.1, on the reverse strand, counting down.
TCGACGCCCTCTACCGCTACGACGCGCCCGCGCTCGACGGCGTCGAGACGCCCACGCTCGCCGTCTACGGCGACCACGAGGCCTGCCCCGTCAAGCGCCAGGGCGACGCGATCGCGTCCTCGGTGGCGACCGGCGACCGCGTCGAGATCCCCGACGCCGGCCATCTGGTGAACCAGGACCGGGTCGAGGCGTTCAACCGCGTGCTCGCGGACTTCCTCGCCCGCGTTCCGGCGAGCTGACGCGGCGCCGCGGACTCGCCGGCGCGGTCGTCGGCCGAACCCTGCGCTGATCGAAACGCCCAATCCGACGACGCGCGCATCCCGCGCCATGCACGAGCGCTGGCGTCCCAAGACCCTCTCCAAGGAACTCCGAACGCAGGTCGCGTTCGACGACGAGCGGATCCACTTCCGCTTCGAGTGGGACCAGCCGGACCCCGGGGGCTGGCTGCACGATATGCTGATCTACCGCGACGGACGGTGGGAGCGGTTCGCCGACCCGTCCCCGTGGGTCGTCGGGGGCGACGCCGGCGAGTACCGGGGATTCTACGAGGACCGCCTGAGCTTCCTGGTGGACGACGGCTCCGTGAAGGGATTCGAGGAGTTCGGCGGTTGGCTGACAGCCCACGCGGGGATGCGGTCGATGCCGGACGCGGTCTCCGAGGCGGAGGTTCGGTCCCACGACCACTACGGTCCGGACGGGCTCGATAAGACCGACGTCCGGAAGTTCATCCCGCAGGCCTGTGCGGGCGAGTGGTGGGAGAACGACTGGCGACGGATGCGCTCGCAGGAGGAACTCGACCGGCTGAAGGACGACGGCGTCTTCCTCGATCTGCCGATGTGGCGGGCCCACCGGAGCGATCCCACGGGCTACGGGACGGACCACCACGTTCTGGACTACCGCCACTCCGACCGGGGACGGAACACGTACGGAACCCAGGAGTGGGATCCCGAAGACGGCCCCGAGTTGATGTGGGATCCGGACGTGGTCGCGGGCGGCGCGCTCGACTATCGCGCGGTTCGGGACGGAGAAATCCCCGCCCAGGGCGAGGGCACCTACGCGCTCCACGAGGACGACGCGGTCGCGTTCGACCCCGGCGTCGCCGAGCGAGAGGGTGCGATGATCCCCCGACGCCCCGTGCGGGAGCCCCACGGCAGCGCCGCGGACTGGACGGCGACCGGATCGTGGGACGACGGCGTCTGGACCGTCGAGATGTCCCGTGCGCTCCGGACCGACCACCCCGCGGACACCAAACAGCTCGAGGCCGGGGGCGTCTACACCTGGACGCCCGCCGTCCACCACGGCGCCGGCACGCGCTGGCACTGGGTCGCCTACCCCTACAAGCTCGGCCTCGGAATCGAACCCGACTACGTCGGCGACGAGTACGCCGCCGACACCGCGACGCTCGTCGCAGCGGAGTGCTCTGGCGAGGGGCCCGCCTGGGACGACGTCCGCACGTACTCGATCCCGCTCGTCTTCCCCGGCGTGCTCGACTGGACCGACCTCACGAGCGAGGACCACCCTCGCTCCGCGGAGATCCGGAACGCGGAGATCACGATGTGGGAGCTCTACGAGAAGGACCCGTCCTCGTTCCTGGAGTGATCGCCCGCGTTCGCCGTCGATCCTCGCGGAACGCCCGACGACCGTCCGCGACGTTCGGTGCCGGATGACGGAGGAACGGCTCGGATCAGATCGCGACGGGGATCGGCTCGGGACCGGTGACTCGGGATATCGCTCGGATCCAGCATCTGATGCACCGAGGATCGGCTCGGGACCGGTGACTCGGGATATCGCTCGGATCCAGCATCTGATGCACCGAGGATCGGCTCAGGACCGAAGACACGTGGTATCGCTCGGGCTCGGGATCGTTCGATATCGGCAATCCCCACGGATTGCAGGGGTGTTTTTGAGGGATGCGTGAGTGAGGTCGCCTATGACCCGACGGCAGGCCGAGGTCGCCGGCCCGCTGGACGCGTTCCGCCAGTTCTTCTCCCTCCAGCGGGACGTGCTGGTCCTCTCGCTGGCGATGTTCGCGTTCAGTCTGGGCTTCCAGATGACCAACCGCTTCCTGCCGGAGTACCTCGTCTTCCTCGGCGCGACGGGGTTCGTCGTCGGCCTGTTCGCGACGCTCGGCAACGTCATCGGGGCGGTTTACCCCTACTACGGCGGAGTCGTCTCCGACCGGGTCGGCTCGCGGTACGCCCTGACCGTCTTCGGCTTCGTCTCGAGTCTCGGGTTCGCGATCTGGCTGGTCGCCGCCTACGCGCCGACGATCGACCTCGTCGCGTTCGCGGTCGAGCCCTGGGTCTGGGTCTTCGTCGGGCTCCTGCTGGCCCAGTGCTGGAAGTCGTTCGGGATCGGCGGCCACTACGCGATCGTCAAGCAGGCGACGGAACCGAGCCGGCTGGCTCGCGGGTTCGCGAGCACGGAGACGTTCCGGCGGACGGCGTTTCTCATCGCGCCGCTGCTCGTCGCCGTCCTCGTCGCCGACGAGTTGCTGCCCGGCTTCCTGTGGGTCCTCGCGATCGCCATCGTCTTCGCCCTGCTCGGGACGGTCGCCCAGCACCTCCTGTACGACGCCGACGCGGATACGGTGGGCAAGGAGTTCGAGGGCTTCGGCCAGATCAGAGACGACCTCCGGGCGCTGCCCGACCCGCTCCGTCCGCTACTGGTGGCTGACACCTTCGTCCGGTTCGCCAACGGGATGGTGTACGTGTTCTTCATCCTGGTGATCACCCAGCTGATGGATATCGGGCTGACGGCGACCCTCCCCGCGGTCGGGACGGTCGACCTCTCGCCCGCCGCGTTCTTCGGCGTGCTCCTGGGGGTCGAGATGCTGGTCGCGCTGTTGACGATGGCGCCGGCCGCCAAGATCGCCGAGCACACCGGCCTCAAACCCGTGGTCGGGTTCGGTTTCTTCGTCTACGCCATCTTCCCCGTCCTGTTGATCTTCGGGCCCGAGTACGTCGGAGCGATCGACGAGGTCTGGGTCCTGATCGCGCTCTTTGCCTTCTCCGGGCTGCGGTTCGCCGGCCTGCCGGCGCACAAGGCGCTGATCGTCGGCCCGGCCGAGCGGGGGGCGGGCGGTCGGGTAACCGGCTCGTACTACTTCCTGCGGGGTGCGATCGTGATCCCGAGCGGCGCGCTCGGCGGCTACCTCTGGCAGTTCGTCAGTCCGGAGGTTTCGTTCACGATCGCCAGCGTCGTCGGGATGATCGGCGTCGCCTACTTCGCGCTATTCGGCACGGAGTTCGCGGCGTACGAGTGACGGAGCGAGCGGGTTCGGACTCGATTCGGAGCTCGACCCCGCCGATCTCGCTCGTCGAGAACCGGCCCCGGCGATCGCCGATCGGAACCATTCCGACGCCGGAGCCCACCGGCTACGGACGGCTCAGTCGTCGGACGGGTGGGGCGACGGGGCTCGCGAGCGCTCCGGGTAGCCCTCGAGCGCGGCCGCGAGGTCGTCGAACGCGTCGCCGACCGACACCGTCCGGGCTTCGGCGTCGTACTCGACGATATCGTAGTCGGCGAGTCGCGGCAGGTGATCGTGCACCAGCGAGATCGCGACGCGCTCGCGCGCACCGTCGTCCGCTAGCGACCGCTTACCTTCTCGCTCGACGATCGCGCGGACGCACTCCGCGAGGGAACTCTGGCGGTGCCTGCGGAGGTGTGCGAGCAGCCGACGGCGCCGAGAGTCCGCGAGGAGGGCGTGGAAAGCGTCGGTTTCGATCGAGCGGGGGTGGAGTGTGACCATCGTAACTACTCGTTGCCGGGCAGTCGGCTCAAGGGTTGGCCCAATACTGTTTAGGGCCCGCCGGATCGCGTGACTGATCGAACGTCCGATAGGTCGGCGGTCTCTCCCGCGTGATAGGGACTCCGGGCCTCACCGATCGACGGGGGTTCGGCCTCACCGATCTATTCCCGGTCGCTGAAACGTCGTCTCGGACGAGGCCGGCTCCGCGAGCGCGCGATCGAGCTCCGGCGCATCGAGGATCTCGTTGCGGTCCGGGCCGTCCTCCCAGCGGAAGTAGTATTCGTCCGCACATCCCGCGACCATACCCGATAGCGGGGCGTCTTCGTCGTGGACGACCGAGACGAGATCGCCGGTCACCGCGATAAGTACCGCATCCCGGGGTTTGGTGAGGGCCTCTCGGAGGTCCTCGACGGTACACTCCGTCGGCAGCTGCATGTGGACCCCGTCGACGGTCGCCCAGCGCGTCTCCATGGAGAACGGTAGCGCCGGAATCGGCTATACCCTTGGGCCCGCAGGTTCAAGCCCCCGAATCCGGCGAGGAGACGTGAACAACAAAGACGCTCGCGCTGAGCGACCCGAGTCGATCGCGATGCGGAGGAACCTCCGGCCGGCCGACCCGAGTCGATCGACGACGCGAAGCAGTCGTCGCCCGGTGTCCCGGGATTCGGATCAACGGCCCCCATCGTCGAGCCGGTCGGACGCCACGCCGAGCGTCGCGATCGTCCCGACGGCTTCCTCGACGGTGAGGTCGACGTCCCGGAGGCGCTCGGCGGGCACGTTGATGATAAAGCCGTTCGTCATCGGGTTCGGTCCGAGCGGAATCATGATCGAACACAACTCGTCGATTCCGGCGGCGTCATCGATCTGGGTCGGCGTGTCAGCGGTCAGGAACCCGAGCGCGTAGGCGTCGCGGTGTGGAAACTCGACGAGTTTCACGTCCTGGAACTGCCGGGTGTCGTCGTCGACGACGATGTTGCTCGCCCGGCGGATGCTGGTGTAGACGGCGCCCACGCCGGGGATCGTCCCCATCGTCCGATGGACGTTTCGGGAGAGCCGTTCCCCGGGCGTGTACTCCGCGACGAGACCGACGAGGACGAAGAGCCCGGGGAGGCTCGCCACGGTCAGGCCCGCCACGATCTCGTCTCGCGGCTCGTTCGTCCAGACGATCGCCACGCCCGCGACTACCGGCGAGAGGAGGCCGAGCAAGAGGTCGAACGCGATGACGACCACGAGGAGCGTGACGACGAGCGGGATGGTGATCACCACTCCCTTCACGAACCAGCGTTTGAGCGGCGAGGCGGAGAGTCCCACGACGGACGATGAGTGACGGTCCGAAGAAAACGATTTGGCACGCGTATGCACGTTTCGAGGGGTTTACAAGGATGTTTCGAGGGGTTTGCGAGGCCGGTTACCGGAATTCTCTTCGGTTCGCGAGGTCATCGGCCCGGAACCGGTGCGGTTCGGTCGACCGGTATCTCGGCTCCGGTGCGGTTCGGTCGGCCGTCGTCTCCGCTTCGATGCGGTACGGTCGGCCGTCGTCTCCGCTTCGATGCGGTACGGTCGGCCGTCGTCTCCGCTTCGATGCGGTACGGTCGGCCGTCGTCTCCGCTTCGGTGCGGTTCGCGGAGTCGACCCGGCCGATGTGAGTTGACCGACCGCCGCGTCGCGGCCCCGTCGGCGAGAAAGCATATACGGGTTCGGTCGCGACCCGGCGGTAACATGGTGCGAGATCGGACCGTCGGCGACGTTCTCGAACGCGTAGGCGAACGGCGGCGGGCCAAGCGCTGCCCCGACTGCGACGCGGTCGTCTCGATCCGCGGACTCCGTGGGGAGTACCGCTGGGAGTGTCTCGACTGCGACGCGATCGGCATCGGGTACGCGACCCGGTCGGGCGCCCTGGACGACGTTCGGCGTCGCCGCGGGTGAGGACGCTCGGGAGCCCGCCGTCGCGGGCGAAGGCGCTCGCGGACCCGCCGTCGCGGGCGAGGGGTCGGTAGGCCGTCCGACTGTCCCCGGAGTCACGTTTTTCGGGGGCGGGCCGCCGTCCGGGCGTTCCGTTTCGGCCGCCGCCACCGACAGCCAGCAGGTGCGGTTTGGTCGGGCCGCCGGTAGCGTCGCCCGGATCGGGCTGACCCTCACCGACGTAGCCACGACCGACGTCGTCACGGCGAGGACCGAGACCGATCGATTTTCGAACTCAGTCGTCTCCGGCGGATTCCGCCACGCTTCCGCGTTCGTACATCATCGAGGTACCCCGGTCGACCCACCTGCGGCGGTAGTAGACGATCCCGACGTAGCCGACGCGGAACGCGAAGTCGAGGACCACGGCCACGTAGGCCGCGGTCACGCCGTACCCGAGGACGACGCCGGCGACGTAGGTGAATCCGAGCAGGAAGACGAACGTCCCGACCATCCGGGCGACGAACGGGGTCAGCGTTTCGCTCCCGCCCCGGAGCGAGCCCGCCAGGACGATGTAGATCGCGATCAGGAACGCCGCGACGGCGTACGCCTGCGCGAACCCGATGGCGTAGCCGACGGTCGCGGGGTCGCGCGTGAACACGCGGACGAACCGGTCCGCGTACAGGAAGAGGGCGGCGCAGAGGCCGCCGATCGTGAGCGCGCTCAACCCGGTCGCGGCGGCGCCGACGTAGTACGCCTCCCGCGGGTCGCCGCGACCGAGCGCCTGGCCGACCAAGACGTTCGCCGCGACGCCGTAGCCCCGAGCGAGCGGGGAGGCGACCTGCTGGTACATCCGCCGCCCGACGTGGTAGGCCGCGTTGACCTCGGTGCCGAACGCCAGCAGGATCGCGTTGAACGGAAACTCGGCGATCATCTCCGAGACGCCCTCGGCGATCCGCGGCCAGCTGATGACGACGAGTTGCTTCGCGATGACGAGCTGGCGGGGTCTGACGTACCGGAGGTCGGTGGAGTCCATCCCGATGACGGCGAGGAACGTCACGGCGGCCGCGGTGTCTCCGATGGCGGTCGCCGCGGCGATGCCGATCACGCCGAGCGCGGGCAGGGGACCGACGCCGAACGCGAGGCCGACGGTCGCCAGGATGTTGAACGCGTTGACGACCCCGTTGACGTACATCGGCGTCCGCGTGTCGCCGGTCCCCTGGATCGAGCGCGCGGCGATGAAGTTGACGTGGATCGCCGGCGCCGACAGCATGATGAGCATGAGGTAGACGCTCCCGTACTCGACGACCTCGGCCATCGCCCCGTCTTCGGCCAGCCCGCCGATGACGGCGATCGCGTACTCGTTGGCCAGCAGGCCGAACAGGACGAACGGGATCCCGCCGAGGATCCCGATGAGCAGGGCCTGCGAGACCGCTTCGTCCCGGTTGGCGGTCGCACCGGCGCCGGTGTCCTGACTCGAGAGCGCGATCGCGCCGTCGCCGATTCCGATACCGAATCGGATCGGAAACCGAGCGTAGATGTCGGCGAGCCCGACCGCGGCGACCGCGGCGGGCGAGAAGAACCCCGCCACGATGAGGTCGGTCGTCCGCATCAGCGTTCGCAGCACCTGCTCGACCATCACGGGCCACGACAGGGAGAGGACGCGCTTCCAGACCGCCCAGAATCGATATTTTGCAAATTCGACCGGCAGGGAGGGCACGTTTTCCGGACTTCCCGCTTGCTCCGATTAAGAGTTTAGTTAGCGGAAGTGTGGAACGTCGCCGGGCGTTCGACGCCGCATCGACGAGCGCCACGTCCGTGTCGAGCAATCCTCGCCCGAACCGTTGCGTACGGGACCGGGCGGTCCACCGGGAACGCCTCGTGCGCGTCGACGGAGCGTCACTTCCGTGCGCGTCGACGAAAGCGCCACGAACGTTTCCGTCCGTGCCCCGGCGTTCGCTCGACAGAGGCGTCCCATCGACACCGGCCCCGCGATTCCCCCGACTCGCGATGCTACGTGCAGCGGCCGGCGCGCCGCTGAACCACCTCCACCGCGTGGCGACCGGCGCGCCGCTGAACCACCTCCACGTGAGGCTCCCGGACGGATGTGGAAACACCTATTCGGGACCGCCCGTCACACGAGACGTAATGAGCCGGTTCGCTTCGGTCGCCGACGTACTCGGTCGCGGTTCCACGGCGAAGTTCGTCTTCGTCGGCTTGCTGGCCGCGCTGCTCACGATCGGGGTCGGCCACCTCTACGTCGTTCGAGGGCTTACCGGGTTCCGACTCGGCGTGCCCGCGTGGCTGTGGCTGCAACTCGGCGTGGTGGTCGCGATGCTCGGACTCGCTTGGGCGACCGTCGGCCTCCTGACCGCCGCGGATCGCGGGGGCCGGTGACGATGCCGGTCACGGTCGCCCAGGCGACGTTCGCGATCTACCTGCTGTTCGTCCTCGCGGTCGGGTTCTACGCCGCCCGGTTCACCCAGCGAACGCCGCGGGACTTCTACGTCGCCGATCGGACGGTGGGCACGCTCGCGCTCGGCCTGACGCTGGTCGCGACGGTCCTGAGCGCGTTCACGGTCTTCGGGATCGGCGCCGCGACCGTCGGCACCGGCCTCGGCAACTTCTCGTTTCTCGCCATCGCGGCCGTCTGCTACACGCTGGTGTTCGCGACCGTCGGCGTCACCCTCCACCGGATCGGCCGGGAGATGGACGTCCTGACGCCCTCCGAGTACGTCCGCGAGCGCTACGACAGCCCGCTGCTCGGGGTCGTCTACCTCGGGGTCACCGGGATCTTCATGGTCGCGATGATCGCCGGCCAGCTGATCGGCGGCGGCGTCGCGCTCGACGCGCTGGTCGGCATCCCCTACCTGCCGGCGATCCTGGCGATGGCCGCGTTCATGATCGTCTACATCCACGTCGCGGGCTACCGGGGCGTGGTGTGGTCGGACGCGATCCAGTCGACGGTGCTGTTCGCCGTCCTCGTCGGCGCGACGGCGTACGTGATGGTCGGGATGGACGCCACCGCGATCGCGCAGGAGGCCGCCGCGGAGCAATCCGGACTCTTCGAACTCGACGGTCCCGGGGGAACCTGGACGCCGCTCGCGGTGATCACGGCGGCGCTGGCGTTCACCTTCGGCGTCCCCGGCTACCCGCACACCATCCAGCGGTACTTTTCGGCGAACGACGGGCCGACGATGCGGCGGTCGGGGTTCCTCTTCGCGATCGTCGCGATTCCGATCTACCTCTGTGGCGCGCTGCTGGGCGCGTGGTCGCTGGGCGTCGTTCCGCGACCGGAGAACGTCGACTACGTCATCCCGCTGCTGATCGAGGCGATCGCCCACCCCGTCGTCTTCGGGGTCGCGATGGCCGGCGCGACCGCGGCGATCATGTCGACCGCCGATTCGGTCGCGCTGACGATGAGTTCGATGGTGAGCCGGGACGTCTACTGCGAGTTCGTCGATCCCGACGCGGACGAGGTGACGGAGGTGCGAGTCACGCAGGCGCTACTGATCGCGATCATCGCGCTCGCGGTCCTCCTGGCGGCGGTTCGTCCCGCTGGCATCTTCGACCTGATCGCGTTCGCGGTCGTCGGGTTCGCGACGACCACCGCTCCCGTCTTCCTCGGCGCGTTCTGGCGCGGCGGGACGGTCGCGGGCGGCGTCGCGTCTCTGGTCTTGGGACCGGGAATCACCATCTTGTTCTTTGCGGGACTGATCCCGCCGACGTACACGCTCGGGATGCACTACGGCTTCGTCGGGGTGTGCATCTCCTACGCGATATTCGTCGTCGTCAGCCTCGCGACGAACGTCCCCACTGAGGAGGCGGTCGACCGTCACTCCCGGCCGTTCTGGGGCGGTGCCGATTGAGTTCGCCGGAAGGCGGCGTCGCCACTGTGCACTGCGGGCGTCAACGGAATGGGGACGTCGACAAAATGGGGACGTCGGCGGAAGTGGGGCGTCGGCGGAAGGGGGCGTCGGGGCCACGACTCTGTAGACGGTTCGTCGGGGTGGAAAACGGCACGCGGCGGCCGGCGCCGCGGGGGAGACGCCGCGCCGCGAAGCGGACGGGTGCTCGCCGTCGGGTGGGTGGGTGG
>SKPV01000253.1 GCA_007119345.1 Halovivax sp. | reverse complement strand
GGCCGCCGCCGCGACGGCACCGTCGGCCGTGCGCGTCCGGACGAGCCGTTCGGCGAGCGCACCGAACCCGAACAGGAGGACGACCCCGACGACGATCGCCCAGGAGAGTCCGGTCGCGCCGGCGAGCGAGCCGAGGACGATCGCGGCCAGCACCAGCAGGAGTACCGAATTGAGTCGGCCGTCCTCGCGATCGGCGGGCAGGGCGAGCGCGTCGAACGCCCGTCCCCCGCGGATCGCGTACCCGGCGATCAGGAGGACCGTCGCGATCCCCGCGGCGACGGCCGGGCCGAAGAGCGGGATGGCGAGCGAGAGCGTACAGAGCCCCGCGACGAGTCCCGCCCGCCGAACGCTCGATGTCACGATACCGGACCCTTTCTACGGGGGTCACTTAACGGTTCTTGACCGTCAGCTCCGGGCATTTTCCGCGGTTTCTCCCGGCTCGAAACGAACCGTAACCGTAAGAGGCGTCGACACGAACCACCTCTCGTGGGCCTCTACGAGCGGTACCTCGCTTCCCGGATCGCGCGCCTCGACAGCGACGGCCCCGCGCACGTCGCGCTCGTGATCACCGAGCGCGACCTCCTGGAGCGCGGCGCCTACGAGACGCTGACGGCGTTTTTCGACTGGGCCCTGGCCTACGCCGAGCGCGTGACGGTCTACGTGAGCGTCCTCGACGCCGCCGCGGTCCCGACGCTCAAGCGGCAGCTGGTCGAGCTCGAGACGCCCCACGAACTGGCCGTTCGCGGTCCCGACGACCGGACGCCGGCGGACGCGCCGATCCAGGTCGGCATCGGGCTGGGCGGGAAACACGAGTTCACCGCCGCGGTGCGCACGGTCGCCGAGGCCGTCGACGCCGGCGAACTCGCGCCGTCGGACGTCGAGGACCGACACGTCGAGGACCACCTCGTCTTCCCGTCCGAACCGGACCTCGTGCTCAAAACCGGCGCCGAGCGGCTCTCCGACTTCATGATCTGGCAGTCCGTCTACTCGGAGCTGTACTTCACCGACGTCAACTGGCGGGACTTCAGGGAGCGGGACTTCCTGCGGGCGGTCCTCGAGTACTGCAACCGGTCTCGTCGGTTCGGTCGGTAACCGCGCCGGTCGCGGCCGGGAAGGCCCGTTCAGGTCTCGACGTACGTCGCCAGCACGACGACGACCCCGACGGTGACGAGGCAGAGGGCGGCGCCGATGGCGACGTACTCGATCGGCTGGGTCGTCTCCGCGGCGTCCGCCGGGTGCCGGAGCGAGCCGAGCGCGAGAAGCGTCGCGAGCAGGAGGACGCCCGCCCCGGCGAGGGTCGCCCCGCCGGTCCGCTGTCGGTTCATGCCCGGCGTTTCGGCGGCGTCCCGTTAAAACGCGTCGGACGAACGCTCGTCGTCGCTCGTCGGGTTCGGTCGTCCGATCCCTTGATCCAGTCGGTCGTCCGATCCTCCGACCCGGTCGGTCGTCCGATCACCCACCTCAGTCGGTCGTCCGATCCTCCGACCCGGTCGGTCGTCCGATCACCCACCTCAGTCGGCCGTCCGATCCTGCGGCTCCGCGTCGAGGCTTTCGACGTCGCGGCGCTCCGTCGTCGGCAGCGAGTCACGGAACCGCCGGAGGATGGAGCGGGCCTCCGCCAGTTCCGGTTCGCCCATCGCCCGCACCAGCGCCAGCGCCCGCCGCGCACGCGTCCGCCGCCACGACCGCTCGCGGTGCTCGTACGTCCGAACCGCCCGCAGGAAGTCCGTCCGCGAGAACGCCGGCCAGTGCGGTGTACAGAAGTAGACCGCCGCCTCGTTGCCGTTGGCGTGCCAGGGCAGGAAGTTCGAGGTGCGCTCGTCGCCGCCCGTCCGGATGATGAGGTCGACGTCGCGCACCGGGCGGTCGTAGAGGCGCTCCTCGATCGTCTCGACGTCGATCTCCGCGGGATCGAGCGCGCCCGACTCGACGTCCCGGGCGACGCTGCGCGCGGCCTCCAGCAGTTCGTTGCGCCCGCCGTAGGCGAGCGCGACGTTCAGGACGAACCGGTCGTACTCGCGCGTGCGCCCCTCGGCGTACTCGACGGCTTCCTGGACGCGCTCGGGTAGCCGCCCGACGTCGCCGATCGCCCGGATGCACACTTCTTGGTCGTGGACGCGATCGGCGTCGGCGAACTCCCGGAGCTTCTCACAGAGCAGATCGAACAGCGCCTCCCGCTCGCGCTCGGGCCGCGCGAAGTTCTCCGTCGAGAACGCGTAGAGGGTGAGCTCCTCGACGCCGACCTCCCGGCACCAATCCAAAACGTTCTCGGTCGTTTGTGCGCCCGCGCGATGGCCCGCCGTGCTGTCTTTCCCTCGACTGCGTGCGTACCGGCGGTTGCCGTCCTGGATGACCGCCACGTGCGTGGGGGTAGTCTCGCCCGGCGCATCCGCGAGTTCGCGACTGAGCAGTCGCTCGTAGGCGCCCCGACACCGGCGACGCAGCCAACCGATCATCACTCGAGTCGACATCACCGAGGACCATGTGTCTTGCGAGAAGTTTCGGCCCGGTAGACGAAATCGATCGTTCGGTCGCGACGGCGGGAATCGGGACGGCCCGGTCCCGCCGGAGACGGACGCGACGGCCGGGGCCGTCACCCGGCGACCGGAATCGTGACGGCTATGGGTCCGGCACGCCTGGACCCCCGTAATGGCGAACGTTATCGACGACGACCTCTACCAGCGGACGAAGGCGCTGTTGGAGCCCGGCGACATCGAACTGAACGGAGCGATCGTCCACACGGACTACGACGGGCGAGAAGACGTCAAGATGATGCAAGCGACGATCGACGTCGGCGACGTGATCGCCGAGGCCGCCGGCCGCGACCCGCGAGACTGTTACGTCTACTCCGGTAACGACGACCCCGACTTCTCCTCGAATCAGCACCAGGGACTCATGCTCGACGGCGAGGAGTTCGTCTGGGAGTGCCAGCAACTCCTCCGCGAGGGCAGCTTCGACGTCGTGTTCTACTACGAGGCGAGCGCCGACCAGGAGGGGATCCTCGAGGGGATCCGCGAGCTCGGTTTCGAGGCGACGGGCGTCGAAGGCGACTGAGACGCCGGGGACGTTCGTTCCCGCCGCATCGGCCGCGACCGCACCGGGTGATCGATCGGCGGCGGTCGTGCCGGGCGTCGCGCGACTCGACGTTTCCACCGCCCGGGAACCGTCCGCACCGCTTATGCCCGGAGAGTACCGAGTCCAGCGTATGCAACCGGACGTCGAGCTCTCGGAGCGCGAACGAGCCGTCGTCAACGCCTTTCAGGGCGGGTTCCCCCCGGTCGAGCGACCGTTCGAACCCGCCGCGGCGGCGCTTCGCGAGCGGGGCGTCGACGTCGCCGCTGACGAGCTGCTCGAGACGGTCGCCGACCTCGACGAACGGGGCGTCCTCTCGCGGTTCGGACCGCTGATAAACGCCCAGGAGATCGGCGGCGCGGCGACGCTCGTCGCCACGCACGCCCCCGAGAACCGCTTCGACGAGGTGGTGGAGGCGGTCAACGACCGCCGGGAAGTCGCCCACAACTACGAGCGCGAACACCCGCACCTCAACGTCTGGTTCGTCCTGTCCGTGGCCGACGCGGATCGGGTGGAGCCGGTACTCGCCGAGATCGAGGCCGAGACCGGCCAGGAGACGTACAATTTGCCCAAACGGCGGGAGTTCAGGGTCGAGGCGAAATTCTACGTGGACGGACCGCTGGCGCCCGCCGAGGACGGGACGCCGGGCGGGATCGACCTCACCGACCTCGGCCCCGACGTCGACCCCGTCGACCGGGCGACGCTGACGCCGGCCGAGCGCGACCTCGTCCTCGAGATCCAGGACGGGCTCCCGCTCACCGAGACGCCGTACGCCGACGTCGCCGAGGCGATCGGCCGGAAGGCCGGGTGGGTCCGCGAGACGATCGCCCGGTTCGAGCGCGAGGGGAAGATCCGCCGGATCGGCGTCGTGCCGAACCACTACGCGCTCGGCTACACGGAAAACGGGATGACCGTCTGGGACGTGCCGGACGATCTCGTCGGCGAGGTGGGGCCGGCGGTCGCGTCGCTCCCGTTCGTCACCCACTGCTACGAGCGACCGCGCCACGAGGGCGTCTGGCCGTACAACTTCTTCGCGATGACCCACGGCCGCACCGAAGCCGAGAGCGAGCGGCGGATCGAGCGCGTGCGAGAGACCATGGCCGAGTACTGGGACGTCGGCGAGGACGATTGGGACTCGCTGTTCTCGACGCGGATCCTCAAGAAGACGGGCATCAGGCTGGCCGAGCGGGCCGACGCGAACACGGCGGCCGACGGGGACGGTCCCGGGGGAGATCGCCGCGAGCCATGATCCCCCTGCTCCACGACTTCACCGGCGAGACGGTGCTGATCTTCGGCGGCGGTCCCGTCGGCGCTCGAAAGGCCCGCCGGTTCGCCCGGGAGGCGCGAGTGGTCGTGGTGAGCCCCGCGTTCGCCGACGCCGATTTCGGCGGGGCCGAACTGGTGCGGGCCGCGCCAGATCCGGACGACGCGGCCGCGTGGCTCGACCGGGTCGAGCCGGCGCTCGTCGTCGCCGCGACCGACGACGAGGCGGTCAACGATGCCGTCGCCCTCGCCGCCCGCGAACGCGGCGTCCTTCGGAATCGCGCCGACCGCGCCGGCGGGGACCGGGCGGTCGGGAGCGTGGTCGTCCCGGCGACCGTCCGCGAGGATCCGGTCGTGGTCGCGATCGCCACCGGCGGGCGGGCGCCCGCGCTCAGTCGCCACCTCCGCCGGAAACTCGAGGACGAACTCGAGGGGGCGGGCGAGATGGCGACGGTGCTGGAAGAGCTCCGCGCGGAGTTTCGAGAGCGCGGAATGGCGGCGTCGCGCCGTCGAGCGGCCCTCCGCTCGGTCGCATCCTCGTCGGCGGTTTGGACAACTTTACGTACCGGCGACGTCAACGTGGAGAACGTGATCGAGGACGTGCTCGAGTGCGAGGGAGGTGATCGGCCGTGACGTACTCGGGAGTCGTCACGAGCGCCCGGGTCACCCACGAGACCGCCGACGTCGACGAACTCGCCGCGGCGAGTCCCGAGAGCCAGCACGCCGCCGTCGGGGGACTCCTGACGGCGCCCGACGTCTCGGAGGCGCTCGTCCTCGCGACGTGCAACCGCGTCGAGGCCTACGTCGTCGCGCCGAGCGCGACCGCCGGCCGGGACGCCCTCTCGACGTTCTTCGGGGACGCCCCGGCGTCCGTCGTCGTCGACGCCGACCACGAAGAGAGTCTGCGCCACCTGCTGCGAGTCGCGTGCGGGCTCGAGTCGGTCGTCCTCGGCGAGGATCAGATCATCGGCCAGGTGCGCGACGCCTACGATGACGCCCGCCGGTGCGGCGGGATCGGCGACGTGCTCGAGACGGCCGTCATGAAGGCGATCCACGTCGGCGAACGCGCCCGAACCGAGACGGCGATCAACGAGGGGATCGTCTCGCTGGGGTCGGCCGCGGCCGAAGTCGCCGACGAGACGGTGGCCCTCGACGGCGCGGACGCCCTCGTCGTCGGCGCCGGCGAGATGGGGCGCCTCGCCGCCCGCGCGCTGGACGGAAGCGGCGCGTCCTCGGTCTCCGTCGCGAATCGGACCCTCGAGCGAGCCGAGCGACTCTGCGAGGATCTCGAGACGGTCGGCGAGGCCGTTCCCCTCGGCGAGCTGGAGGCGGCCGCCGCCGAGGCTGACGTGGTCGTGACCGCGACGGGGAGTCCCGAACCGGTGCTCGACCCCGATCACCTCGGCGAGCACGAGCAAGTCCTCGTCGACCTCGGGCAGCCCCGCGATATCGACCCGGCGACGGCCGCGCTCCCGTCGGTGACCGTCTACGACCTCGACGACCTGGAGTCGATCACCCGGGAGACCCACGAGGAGCGCGCGTCGGCGGCCGAGGATGTCGAAGCGGTGATCGACAGCGAGTTCGAGCACCTGCTCGAACAGTACAAGCGGCGCCGGGCGGACGAAGCGATCGCCGCCATGTACGAGAGCGCCGAGCGGGTCAAAGAGCGCGAACTGGAGACGGCCTACGCACGCCTCACGGACGGCGACTCGTTCACCGACGAACAGCGAGAGATCGTCGACGCGATGGCGGACGCCCTCGTCGGACAGCTCCTCGCGGCGCCGACGAAGAGCCTCCGCGAGGCCGCCGTGGAGGACGACCTGGAGACGATCGAGACGGCCCTGCAGCTGTTCGATCCCGAGTTCGGCCCCCGGCTGCCGTCGGTCGCGAGCGTCGAGGGCGACGCCGGAAGCACGGTCGGTACGGCCGAGGACGACTGAGGTTCCGCGGGGACCGACGTCCGTTCGACGTCCGATCGCCCCGGAGTCGCCGACGGAGGGCGACCCGAGCACAATAATTATTTCGTTGGCTTCCGTCGGTGCGAGCATGGCCGACTTGCTTTCGGACGAGGAGATCCAGAACCGACTGCCCGCGAGCTGGGATCGAGAGGGCGACGAGATCGTCCGCGTCTACGAGTTCGACGATTACCTTCGCGGCGTCAACTTCGCCCAGATGGTCGGCGAGATCGCCGAGGCACAGTTTCACCACCCGGAGATCGTCATCGGGTACAAGGAGGTCGAGATCCGCCTGACCACCCACGACGAGGGCGGGATCACCGACGCCGACGTCGAGATGGCCGAGCTGATCGAATCCGAGCGGTCGGCCTGATCCGGACGGAACCGGCCGACCTGACCGGACGTCGCGGCGGACGAACGAACTTCGCGGCGGACGGACGTCGCGGCGGACGAACGAACTTCGCGGCGGACG
>SKPV01000250.1 GCA_007119345.1 Halovivax sp. | reverse complement strand
GCCGCTGTGGGTGTGGCCGACCGAGCGCCACGGCGACCCCGTCGAGATCGTCGACTGCAACTTCGTCGACGGTCCGTATCCGCTCGCGCTGGATATCGGCCGCGACGGCCGGCGGACCGAGATCGCCCTTCGGGACACGCAGTGGGAGGGACGTATTTCCCAGCGCGGCAGCGTCTCGATCGACTGGCGCGGGGGGAACGGGAACGACCCGAACCCGTCCCCGCCCGAGGGGTGTCCGACCTCCGTCGGGGAAGTCTTCGAGGGAGTCGAGACCGGCTCCGGCGGCTCTACGGTCGGGGAGGAGTACCACACGCTCGAACTCGCCGGGCAGTTCGCCTACCGCGTCGAAGTCGACGGCGAGATCGACCCCGCCCCCGACCACGCCGAGTGGCTCGCCGAGGGCGAGGCCTACGGCGACGACTGGGCCGAGTGGTGGCTCTCGGGCAGCGACGACGCCCGCACCGTCTGGGAGTTCACCGGCGAGATCGCCAGTCTCGAGATCGACGACCACGACGGCGACATCGACGTCCGGTACGTCCGCATCGACGGTGAAGCGGTCGATCCCGCGGAATTAACCGACCGGCAGTCGAGCGACGAGCACACCCTGGAGGTCGCCGGGCAGTTCGCCTACCGCGTCGAGGTCGACGGCGAGCTCCGGCCGGCTGACGGTCACGCCGAGTGGCTCGCCGAGGGCGAGGCCTACGGCGACGACTGGGCCGAGTGGTGGCTCTCGGGCAGCGACGACGCCCGCACCGTCTGGGAGTTCACCGGCGAGATCGCCAGCCTCGAGATCGACGACCACGACGGCGAGACCGAGATCCGCACCCTCGCCGTCGACGGCGAGTCGATCGACCCGGACGCGCTGTAATCGGCGTCTCGTTCGCCCGCCGACGCGACTCCACGATCACGACCCGTTGGGGGACGCTCACAGGGCGGACCTAGAGTGCTCAAATGTCGGTCGCCGATCGGTAACCGTGAAAAACTCGGCGCGTTTCCGGCGCAGTCGCTGGGCAATGAACGAACGAAGATCGGCTCCCGCGCCGGATCAGCAGCTGGCACGCGAACTGTCCGGTACTGGACGACGGTCCTCGGGAGCCACGCGTTAGTACGTGGGGCAGTGACAAAAGTTCGTCGGCGCAGAACGTTCCGGCTGACACGGGGCGCCTCGGTCGACGATCACTCGATTCTGGAGATCTTGGCCTCCACGATCTGCTGTAGCCGATGGTTGAAAAAGACGTGGACGGCCGAGAGCGTCAGGAAGGAGACGACGACGAGCGTGGCGACGATCGTCGTGGAGACGAGGCCGAACGGCGGAACGCCGAGCGCCGACGCGGCGAGCATCGCGGCGCCGAGGAGACTCAGCGCCCCGTACCACCGATCCCATCGGTCGCGCTTGTGCGAGTCCGTATCCAGGTACATCATCAGGAGGTCGGCGTTATCCGAGAGCGAGATGAGCCCGCGGTCCTGGTCGTAGTCGATGATCCCGGCGTCGTCCATCTTCGGCAGGTGGGTCTGGTAGAGGGCGACGTACACCCGCTTGCGCTGGTCCGAGCTGAGGGCGTTGACGGTCGTGTCGTTCTCCCAGGCGGCGATCTGCTCGGCGAGCTCGCCGAGGGTGACGGTCTCCTCGCGTTCGAGCAGGTGCTGGAGGACCTCCCGTCGTCGTCGGTTCTTCAACAGTTCGAAGATGACGTCCTTCGAGAGTCCCTCCTCTTCGGGGGAGGACGTGACGGACGTGATCTCCTCGGGGAGCGACGTGTCTACGGACGACATCACCGACAGCCCTCGTGGCGCGCCCTCTTCGTTGTCGACGGTCGCTCGGATCGACTGTCGATCGGTTCCCTGGGCGGCCGCGTAACCGTCCCTTGTACCGATTCGCTGACGGGCGAAATCACGTATGACACACCAACTGGTACGCCAACGGAGAAACTCTTAAACACCCCCACGTTTTGCACGGCCTGCAAAGCCGGAACCCGCCGACTTCCGCGGCCGGGGGTCGCGCTCGTGGCGATCGTATCCGTTGCGTACACCCCTGCGAAACGGTCCCCCGCGCGAGGAGTCTCGGAATCTGACCGTCCCGGTCCGCAGTACGTGACGGGGCCGGAATCGCGTCGACGTCGTCCTGGCGCTATCATTGAACGACTGGCGCTGCGCGGTGTGCATCAAAAAACTTGACCGACGGTTTTTCCTCGAAATTCGTCGTTACACGACGAACGGTCGAGTTTACCGACCCCCCAAGACGGCCGACGGTGGTACCGATCGCGCCGGGCCCGGGGCGTCCGCGCTCGGGAACCCGCCTCCGGTCGACGCGGCCGACCACGACGAACGGTGACCGCCCTCGTCGGCCGGGCGGCGGTCGAGGCCGGAGCCCGACGCCGTTGGGTGGTCTCCAGTAAGAGGGTGTTTCCGCTGAAACCATGTGAACCCCTTACAGTCGGGGCCTGGGTCTGCCAACACACTAATGACGCGGTCCGTTACCAACAACGTCGCGGAAGCCGAAGAATCGGCGGGACCGGACGGTCGCTGCCCCGATTGCGAAACCGAAACCGTCGTTCACGATCCGGATCGACGGGAACTGCTCTGTGACGAGTGCGGGCTCGTCCTCAGCGACGAACCGATAGACTACGGACCCGAGTGGCGCGCGTTCGACGCACGCGAGCACGAGCAGCTCTCGCGCGTGGGCGCGCCGCTCACCCAGTCCATGCACGACCGCGGGCTGACGACGACCATCGACTGGCGCAACCGCGACGCGAACGGTCACTCGATGGACGCCGCCAAGCACGGCCAACTCCACCGTCTGCGCGTCTGGCAGGAACGCATCCGCACGAAAAACGCCGGCGAACGCAACCTCAAGTACGCGCTCTCCGAGATCGACCGGATGGTCAGCGCCCTCGGCGTGCCGAACCCCGTAAAAGAGACCGCGAGCGTCATCTACCGACAGGCGCTCGACCGCGACCTGATCCGCGGTCGATCGATCGAGGGCGTGGCCACGAGCGCGCTCTACACGGCCTGCCGAAAGGACGGTATCCCGCGAAGTCTGGAGGAGGTGACGGCGGTCTCGCGAGTCGACCAGCGCGAGATCGGTCGCACGTACCGGTACATCGCCGACGAACTCGACATCAACCTCGAACCCACGAATCCGCGGCAGTTCGTTCCCCGATTCTGTTCCGAGCTCGACGTCAGCAGCGAGGTCGAGTCGACCGCGATGGACATCATCGACGAGACGACCCGACAGGGGCTCCACTCGGGGAAGTCGCCGACCGGATACGCCGCGGCCGCCATCTACGCTGCCGGCTTGCTCTGTGACGAGACGATCCCCCAGCGCGCGGTCGCGGAGACGGCCCAGACCACGGTCGTCACCGTCAGGAACCGGTACCGCGAGCAGCTGGAGGCGATCGATCGGTCGCCGACGGCCTGATCGACCGTCCGCCGCCACGTGGCCCGCGTTCTTCACCTCAGTACTCGCTTCACCTCAGTACTCCCGTCACTACGCGCCGGTCCACTGTCACTACGATTCGCCACCCCCGAAACTGTGGGTCGGCGGCACCCTCGCTCCGGTTCACCGCACCCGTCGACGCCTATCGGCGACGCCGTTAGGCCGATTCAGCGCGCTCGGGCGAGTCGAACGAACGATCGGGTCGCCGCCGGTACTCGCGGCAAAACGACGGTCGGCGGGTTCACATGATCGAGCGCTCCTCGGACGAGTAGACGTCCTCGTCGATCAGGGCGTGGAGGTTCGAGTACGGAACGAACGCGACGAAGCGATCGTCCTCGTCGTAGAGTTCGAGCCCGGTGTCGGTTCGATCGTACCGTTCACAGACGATCTGACCCTCGGGGAGCACGGCTCGATACATAGCCGACGGTACGTCGTCGACCCGCATATGCGTTCCCACCGAACCGTCGATCGAAACGGAGTACCCTGCTTTCCCGCGACGGAGACGGCGCGAGGGGTGCGCCTGACGGCGACGGCGATATCGAACCCTCCAGACCCGACGGCCCGTTTCGAGCCCCTCCATCCGCGGCGTCGCCTCGTCGGCCGGGAGGCGTAATCGGTTTAGCCGCCACGCCGGTATCCACGGTCGTGACCGACGAGAGCGCCGACGGATCCGAAGAGCACCCGCGCGGGGATTCGACGTGCCCCGACGGGAAGGACGGCCGAGACGCCGGATCGGACGGCCGAGACGGCGAAACCGATCAACCGGACGGCAGGACGGACGGCCGAGACGGCGAAACCGATCAACCGGACGGCAGGACGGACGGCCGAGACGGCAAAACCGATCAACTGGACGGCAGGACGGACGGCCGAGACGGCGAGACGGACGGGCGAGACGGCGAGACGGACGGGCGAGACGGCGAGACGGAAAAACAGGACGCCGAGACGGTCGAATCCGCCGGAGCTGACGAAGACGAGCGTACCGAAGACGGTTTGGACGCGTTCTCGCTCGCGGACTTCCACGAGGTCTGTCAGCGAGAGGGCCGCCCGGTCGTCACCGCCGGGGCGGTCGCCCGGACCGTCGGCGTCTCCCACGAAGGGGCGAACGACCGACTGGAGCGCCTCGCGGAGCGCGGGGCGATCGAGCGCCTCTCGGTGGAAGCGGATCCGATCGTGTGGTATCCGAGCGAGCTTGAGGACCTGACGGATCGCGAGCGGGTCGTGGTCTTTCCGAAGCGACGCGAGATCGTCGTCGACCGGCCGGATCAGTTCACGCGCGCGCAACTCGCGCAGTTCGCCCACCTCGCCGACGCGAACGGCGACGGCGGCTACCGGTACGTCGTCCGCCCCGAAGACGTCTGGCAGGCACCCCACGACGACTTCGAGGGCCTGGTTCGGACCGTCCGCCAGGCCCTCGGCAGGCGCGAGCAAGGCCTCGAGGAGTGGATCGAAAGCCAGTGGGACCGAGCCCGGCAGTTCCGTCTGCGCACCCATCCCGACGGCTACACCGTCCTCGAGGCCCGGAGTCCGGAGGTGATGGGGAACGTCGCCCGGCAGACCCTCGACGAAGAACACGTCCACGCCCCGATCTCGGAGACCGAAGACTGGGTCCGGGAGGGGTCGGAGGCGGCGATCAAGCGGCTCCTGTACGAGGCCGGCTATCCGGTCCGGGACGAGCGAGCGTTGGAGCGCGGAGCGCCCCTCGAGGTCGACCTCCGCGTCTCGCTGCGCGACTACCAGCTGACGTGGGTCGACCGGTTCGAGGAGCAAGGCGACGGCGTCCTGGTCGGCCCGCCCGGCAGCGGCAAGACCGTCGCCGCGATGGGCGCGATGGCTCGGGTCGAAGGCGAGACGCTGATCCTCGTGCCGAGCCGCGAACTCGCACGTCAGTGGGCCGACGCGCTCGAGGGACACACGTCGCTCGAATCGTCCCAGATCGGCCAGTACCACGGCGGACGAAAGGAAGTCCGGCCCGTCACGATCGCCACCTACCAGATCGCGGGCATGGACCGCCACCGGAGCCTGTTCGACGACCGCGAGTGGGGACTGGTGATCTTCGACGAAGTCCACCACGTGCCGAGCGACGTCTATCGCCGGAGCACCCACCTCCAGTCGCGCCACCGACTGGGCCTGTCCGCGTCCCCCATTCGGGAGGACGACCGCCAGGCCGAGATTTTCACGCTGGTCGGACCGCCGATCGGAACCGACTGGGAGGCGCTGTTCGCGGCCGGATTCGTCGCCGAACCGGAGCTGGAGATCCGGTACGTCCCGTGGGGCGACGACGAGGAGGCGAACGCGTACTCGGCGGCCGACGGCCGCGAGCGGTACCGGATCGCCGCCGAGAACCGCGGGAAGATCGACGAGATTCGGTACCTGCTGTCGGCGCACCCGGACGGGAAGGTCCTTATTTTCGTCGACTACCTCGACCAGGGTCGGGAGCTCTCCGAGGCCCTGTCCGTCCCGTTCCTCAACGGGGAGACGCCCCACCGCCGCCGTCGCGAGTTGTTAGCCGAGTTCCGCGCGGACGAGCGCGACGTCCTCGTGATCTCGCGGGTCGGCGACGAGGGGATCGACCTGCCGACGGCCGATCTGGCGATCGTCGCCTCCGGCCTCGGCGGATCCCGCCGGCAGGGTACCCAGCGAGCGGGCCGGACGATGCGACCCGCCGGCGGCGCGCTCGTCTACGTGTTGGCAACGCGCGGAACCAGGGAAGAGGAGTTCGCCCGTCGGCAGCTCCAGCACCTCGGCCGGAAGGGACTGTCGATCCGCGAGGAGACCGTCGAGCAGGAGTCGTAACTGCCACGAGCCGCGGGTAGCCGACCGGGATCCGACGGCTCGGCGCGTGAACCGGAGATCGGGGGGTGAGAGCGTCAGTCGACGATCGCGTCGCCGATCGCGGCGATGTGCTCCGGATTCACGTGCTGGTGGACGGGCAGCGAGACCACGTGCCGGGCGAGCCGAGAGGCGGTCTCGAACGCCGGATCCTCGTCGACGTCCCGGGAGAGCCGGGGCCAGGCGTGGGCGCCCTCGACGTCGAGTGCCGCGAGGTCGGCGAGCAGTCGCTCCGGCGTCTCGGCGTAGGCGGGGAACGACTGCGGGCAGATGCCGTCGGGCAGCGAGTGGTACAGCGAGACGACGTCCGGCCGGTCGGCCAGGACGTCCAGCCAGGCCCGGTAGTTCTCACGGCGTCGGGTCCTGACCGCCATCGGGTCGACGCCGGCGATCAGGCCGGCCGAGAGTTTCGACATCGGCGCCTTCGTCGACTCGTATCGTTCCGACGGGTCGAGCGGTTCGCTCCCTCGGCGGCTGTGGACCAGCGCGTCGAGCGAGTTCCGAACGAGGGTACCGTCCGCGAACACGTCCTTCAGGAACGACTTGCAGACGTAGGCGAGGTCCTCGCCCTGGAATCGCTCGTTGACGCCGGTCAGCGGCGAGGGTTCGAACCGGTCGCGGAGTTCGGACGACTGGAGGTACAGCAACGCGCCGTCGGGAAGTGGAAGGCTCTTCCAGAGGCACGTGATGCCGAGGTCGCCGACCGTACCGAGCAGACGTCCCTCGTGGACGCTGAGCGCCGAGTGGGCGTTGTCGTCGACGTGATAACAGTCGTTATCTCGGGCGTACGCCGAGAGTTCCGCCAGCCCCGGCTGCGGGAATCCGAAGTAGTTGACCGAGACGACGGCGACGGTGCCGGCGTCGAGGCGCGCCTCCAGGTCGGCCATATCCGGTCCGAGATCGTTCCTGATCGCGTAGTATCGAGCTTCCAGGCCGAGCTCTCTGATCGGTTCGGCGACCGCGTCCGGCACGTAGGCCGGCAGTAACACGTTGTCGCCGTCGTCCGACACCGTTCGAAGGCCGTCTCGAAGCGCCAGCTTGCCCGATCCGTAATACCGGTACTCGTCGACGTGTCGCTCCACGTACGCGTCGATACCGACCGGTTTCGCCGTCGCGAACGTCGAGACGAACAGCGACGGGGCGCCCGAGATCACGAGTATCCGCCTCCGATCGAATCGACCGCGCCTGCCACCACCATGTGGATCCGGATTCGTTCGTCGCGACCTTAGTGATGGTTCGATTACTAATCGCCTCGTGACCGTACGCCGCCGCTACCCGGACGGGCCCCGGCCGGGCGGGGCGTCGTCGCTCCTGAATCGCTCACCTATCGGCTGAAGCGGTCGGATAACAAAGCCGCCCAACAGGAAGGACCGACTATGGTAGGAACGGCTGCCGATTCGGGGCCGCGACTCCTGCTCGTCGGGCTCGACGCCGGCTGCGCGCCGGTGCTGGAGCCCCTGTTCGAGGAGGATCGGATTCCGACGCTGGAGCGGATGTTCGCCGACGGTGCGAGCGGACCGCTCGAGTCGCAGATCCCGCCGTGGACGGCGAGCGCGTGGCCGTCGCTGTACACCGGAAAGAATCCGGGTAAGCACGGCATCTTCGACTTCCTCGCGTTCGACGGCTACGAGTGGGACGTCGTCAACGCGACCCGCGTCAGGGAGCGGGCCGTCTGGGAACTGTTGAGCGACCACGGGTATACGAGCGTCGTGGTCAACGTTCCGGTCACGCATCCGCCGAGGGAGTTCGACGGCGCGCTGATACCGGGATTGACCGCCCCCGAGGAGCCGACGTGTCATCCCGCCGGAATTCTGGACGAGATCGAAGACGAGATCGGCGAGTATCGGGTCTACCCCCAGAGCGGTCCGGAGCCCGATCGGTCGATCGAGAGCTACGAGCGGACGGTCGAGTGCCGCGGCGGCGCCTTCCGCTACCTCCTCGAGGCGTTCGAACCCGACTTCGGGTTCCTCCAGTTCCAGCAAACCGATTCCGTGTTTCACGAGCGCCCCGGCGACGACGAGGCGGTGCGGGCCGTCTACGAGGCCGTCGACCGCGAGCTCGAACGGACGCTCGAGGCGTTCGGACCGGACGCGGTGATGGTCGTCAGCGACCACGGCATCGGCCCGGTCCGAGGGGTCGAGTTCCGAGCGAACGAGTTCCTCCGGGACGAGGGATACCTCGCCACGAAGCGCGGCGGGGAAGGGATGCCGACGTGGTCCAGGGCGTTCGAGAACGACCTGCTCGAGGGGGAGGACGCCGGCGAGCACGATCCGGGCGTCGCCGAGCGCGGAATCGAACTCGCGGCGCGATTCGGGATCACGACCCAGCGAGTCGCGAACGCCCTGGATCGGGTCGGGCTGGCCGAACCGATCGGGAGCCGGATTCCGAACGACGTCATCCGGGCGGGAAGCGAGCAGGTCGACTTCCCCGAGTCGACGGCCTACGTCCGGTCGAAGAGCGAACTCGGGGTGCGGATCAATCTCGAGGGGCGCGAACCGAACGGGCGGGTCCCGGCCGAAGAGTACGAATCGGTGCGGTCGGCCCTCGTCGATCGCCTGTCCGCGGTCGAGTCTCCGGACGGCGGCCCGGTCTTCGAGGCGGTCGAACCCCGCGAGACGTACTTCGATGGTCCGCACGTCGAAAACGGCCCCGACGTCGTGACCGTTCCTCGCGAGTTCGACACCGCGCTCGTCGCGCGCCTCGCCGGCGAGCGATTCGGCGAGCCGATCGAACCCTGGAATCACAAGCGGACCGGCATCGTCGCCGCGGTCGGGGACGGCATCGATCCGGCGCCGCTGGCCGGCGCGCACATCTTCGACGTGGCCCCGACGATCTGTTCGCTCTTCGACGTCCCGGTCGACGTCGACATGGACGGCGAGGCGCTGCCGATCGTCGAAGCGAGCGACAGTCGGTCGTACCCGGCCTACGACCCGGGACCGGCGGTCGCGACGGACAGCGCGCTGGTCGAAGACCGACTCTCGGATCTCGG
Organism: Halovivax sp.; assembly: GCA_007119345.1. GTDB lineage: Archaea > Halobacteriota > Halobacteria > Halobacteriales > Natrialbaceae > Halovivax. Next base: position 11,676 of record SKPV01000250.1, on the reverse strand, counting down.
GTACCTCTAACCACATGAGCGTCGACGTCGAGACGGTCGATCTCGCGACGAACGCCGACGAGTGGAACCGCTACGTCGAACGGTCCGACGAGACCAACCCGTTCTACCGCGCCGAGGCGCTGCGAGCGCAGGCCGAGGAGACCGGGACCGCCGTACACGCGCTGGCGGGGTTCAAGGGCCAGGAGGCCGTCGGTCTCTTCCCGATCTTCGTCCTCGAGAAGGGGCCGTTCTCGGCCGCGTTCTCCCCGCCGCCGCGATCCTGGTCGTGTTACCTCGGGCCGGCGATGCTGAACGTCGACAAGCTGAAACGACGGAAGGTCGATCGACGCACCGAGCGGTTCATCGAGGGCTGTCTCGAGTGGCTCGACGAGTCGGTGTCGCCGATCTACTGCAAGTTCACGACCGCCGAGTTCGACGACCTCCGCTCGTTCGTCTGGAGCGACTACGACGTCCGACCGGGGTACACGTACGTCGTCGACCTGGAGGGGGACGAGGACGACCTCATCGGACGGTTCAGCAGCGACGCGCGAAACAACATTCGATCGGCCCCCGGCGACGTCGTCGTCGAAGAAGGAGACGGCGACGACGTCGAGGCGATCGTCGAGCAGGTCGCCAGACGGTACGAGAGTCAAGACCGACCCTTCCAGCTCTCCCCGTCGTACGTGCGGTCGCTGTACGAGTCGCTTCCCGACGGGGCGTTGCGACCGTACGTCTGCCGGACGAACGGCGAGTTCCGCGGCGGCATACTGGTCCTCGAGACCGACCGGACCCGCTACCGCTGGCAAGGCGGCGTCAAGGTGGACGACGACGTCGACGTGGCGGTCAACGACGTCCTCGACTGGGCCGTCATGCGCGACGGGCTGAGAGCGGGGATCGAGCGGTACGATCTGGTCGGGGCCGGCGTGCCGAGCATCAACCGGTACAAGGCCAAGTTCAATCCCCGCCTCGAGACCCACTTCACGATCACCGGCGGTGCGTACGGCATCGACACGCTGATCGATCGCTACCAGAAGTTCTTCTGATCGGCGCCGGGTGCGGTCGTCCGATCTGGGCTGCCGCCTCGCCACGAGCACTTCCGGCGATCGCCGACAGCCGGATTCGTCTGCCACGAGCTCGCGGACGAACCAACGGAGAACGGTGGGGTTTCTGCGTCGACGCGCCCACGGCGCGACGCGAGAGGGCCGACCGGAGAGCCGAGGCGACCGCGGGGGCCTACCGGTGTTCCTTCGGGATGAAGTCTGACGTCTTCATCTCGCGGTACGTCGAGCACTCCGGGCAAGCGTGGACGACGTCGTGATTGTCGCCGAAGACGCGGGCGAACTGACGGGTGACCTGGTTGCCGCAGGTGATACACCGCGGGGCCGACGTCTGTCGCTCCTGTGCCAGGGGGGTCCACTTCGTGTCTGGTGATTCCGTCGACATCACCACCCGATTTCGACAGTATTCTATTTACTATGGACCGCATAACCGACGGCAACCGGCGCGATGGTCGAGAACCGAGAAGGGGTCACTCGCGACGACACTCGGCGGCAGATCACGGTCACGTCCGGCGATAATTTCGAATTTACTGAACGTAATGGCCGGTTTGGTACGGGGCACATCGGGGTCGCGACCGAACCGAAAGGCGCTCTGCGGAGACGTTCTCGGACGTTCTCGGCTGAATGATAGGTAGTCACCCCCGACGGTTGCGTCGACGGTGGATCCGTCCGTCACCGCGGTAATTCGGTCCGGCCGAACCGCGGGATCGATCCTCGCGATGCGACCGAACCTGGACCGGGTTGTCGATCCGCACAAATTTACCAGGACCGGACCGGGGATCGATCCGCACGATTCGACCCGGTCGCGAACCGTGGAACGGCCGGGGCCGCGCCATCGTCGCGCGATCGGTATCGGCGCCGCGGTTACTCGACCGTGACGCTCTTGGCGAGGTTGCGGGGCTTGTCGATCGCGCGATTCAGCAGATCCGCCGCGTGGTAGGAGACGAGCTGGAGCTGGACCGTCGCGAGCAGTCCGGCCAGGGTCGGATGGGTCTCCGGAATTCGCAGCTGGGCGTCGGCGACGTCGGCGGCCTGGTGACCGTCGGGACAGATCGCGACGATCGGCGCGCCGCGAGTCGCCGCCTCCTCGGCGTTTTTCAGGGTCTTTTCGTCCTCGCGGCCGGTGAAGATTGCGAACACCGGGGTCTCCGGGGTGACGAGCGCGAGCGGACCGTGCTTCAGTTCGCCGGAGGCGAAACCCTCGGCGTGCTCGTAGGTGATCTCTTTGAACTTGAGCGCGCCCTCGAGCGCGACGGGATAGCCGAGCCCACGGCCGATGAAGAAGTACGACCGTTCGTCCGGGTAGCGCCGGGCGATCGCCTCGGCGCCGGAATCCGCCAGCACCTCGTCGACCCGCGAGGGCAGTCGCTCGAGCTCCGCGGAGATCTCCTCGATCCCGAGCGTCGAGAAGCCCGTCGCGTCCCGGGCGATCCGGTGGGCGAGCAGCGTGAGCACGACCGCCTGCGAGGAGAACGTCTTCGTCGCGGCCACGCCGATCTCGGGGCCGGCGCGAATGAAGAGCCGTTCGTCGGCCTCGCGGGCCGCGGTCGAGCCGACGACGTTGGTCACCGCGAGCGTGGGCGCACCCTGTTCGTTCGCCCGCCGGAGCGCCCCGAGGGTGTCGGCCGTCTCGCCGCTCTGGGTGACCGCGACGACGAGCGTCCGCTCGTCGACCGGCGGAGCGGAGAGACTGTACTCGTTGGCCAGCATCGCCGAGGCGTTCACGCCGGCGCGCCGCAGCGCCACGGAACCGTACATCGCGGCGTGGTAGGAGGTCCCGCAAGCGACCAGCAGCACCTGGTCGACGTCGGCGAACGAACCGCGATCGAACTCCTCGAAGTGGACGCGGCCCTCCTCGGCGTCGAACCGGCCCTCGATCGCCTGGGCGAGGGAGGTCGGCTGTTCGGTGATCTCTTTCAGCATGTAGTGGTCGAACTCCCCTTTCCCGGTCTCCTCGGAATCCCAGTCGACGGTCTTCCTGTCCCGAGAGACAGCCGTTCCCTCGAGATCGGTGATTCGGAGACCGTTCGAGCGGAGGATCGCGACGTCCCCGTCCTGGAGGTAGACGACGGTGTCGGTGTACTCGAGGAACGCCGGGACGTCGCTGGCGAGGTAGTAGCCGTCGCCGTCGAGCCCGACCACGAGCGGCGACCCCTGGCGGGCGGCGTAAATCACCGGCTCCCCGTGGCAGATCGCGGCGATCGCGTAACTCCCCTCGAGTTGCTCGATGGCTCGCCTGAACGCCATCTCCGACTCCACGCCTTCGTCGAGGTAGTGCTGGATGAGGTGGGGGACGACCTCGGTGTCGGTGTCGCTGGTGAACTCGTGGCCCGCCTCGCTCAGGCGCTCGCGAAGCGCCGCGTAGTTCTCGATGATACCGTTGTGAACGACGGCGACGTCGGTCGTCGAGTCCGTATGCGGGTGCGCGTTCTCGTCCGTCGGAGGCCCGTGCGTGCTCCACCGCGTGTGGCCGATACCCAGCTCGCCCCGCAGCCGACCGCGCTCGATCGACTCCTTGAGCGCATCGACTTTCCCCGACCGCTTCTGGACTTTGATCCCCGCGCCGTTCTGAACGGCGACGCCGGCGGAATCGTAGCCGCGGTATTCGAGGTTCTCGAGGCCCGTGATGAGCGCGTCGATGGCGTCACCGTCGCCGATCCGACCGATTATGCCGCACATCGTTGACTCACCCCGGGCTGAGCGCTCGCGCCGTCCGCTCGGACCGTCGGCTGAGCGCTCACTCCGTCCGCTGGTGGCGACCGGCCGCGCAACGGTGCCGCCCGCTCACGAACGCTCGTGCGCGCGGGGTACCGACGGCTGAACGACGACGACCGGAGGTTGCGCGGACTCCGGATCTGGGCGGTTCGAGACGACGAACTAGTCGTTGTCATGGCCGAGGACAGTCCCGCCCAATCCATTACTATAGGCCGGCTACACGTCGGGCTAAGGCCCGTGTAACCCGGCGATCGACGAGCACCGCGGACGACGACGGGGCCGCAATCGCCCGACGCGACCGCCGTCGTGACGACGGGCGAAATCGATCGATCGGACGCCGGCAGGCGCTACTGAACGCGGCGACGGCCGCCGCGGTAGCCGGTCCCACCTCGGTCGTCACGGGGCGCTTACTGGTCAGTTGTCGCGACCTACCGGCCGGCGACGATGACGGTGGAACGTCGCAACTGCCGTCCGCTCCGGCCAGAACGGGAGAAGCGGGCGACGTCGTCAGGTCGAGGGGGACGGTACGGGCGTCGACGGGGCGCGTTCGACCGACCCGCGACGTCGATGGTTCCGCGAATTTTATGTGCGTCCACTAACTCGGTCCGACCGAGACGCGCAACGACGGCGTCGTCCGACCCGCGCAGGCGGCCTCGTACGAGCGCACACGACAGCCCTCCATGGTCACCCCAGCTATCGCCGGTTTGGAATTTCCGCTCGAAGAGCCGGTGCTGGTCTTCGCGATCGCGATGGTCGCGTTCCTCGTCGGACCGCTGGCGATCAAGCGGGTCGGGCAACCCGGGATCGTCGGCGTCGTGCTCTTCGGCGTCGCGATCGGACCGAACGCGCTCGGGATCGTCGAACACACGGACGCGATCGAACTGCTCGGGACCGTCGGATTGATCTACCTGCTGTTCACGGTGGGGCTCGAACTGGACCTCCAGCGGTTCATCGAGACGCCCGAAGACGCCGCCCTCTTCGGGCTGACGAGCTACCTCCTCCCGTTCGTCCTGGGCACCGCGGCGATGATCGTCGCCCTCGACTTCGACGTCCTCCCGGCGCTGTTACTAGCCGCGGTGTTCTCCTCGCACACCCTCCTCGCCTATCCGGTCGTCAACCGGCTCAACGTCACCCAAAATCGAGCCGTCACGGCGGTCTTCGGCGGCATCCTCTTCACCGACACCCTCGCGCTGGTCGTGCTGGCGATCGTCGTGGGTTCGGCCGTCGAGGGCTTTTCCGTCTGGATCCTCCTCGAAGTGCTCGTTTCCCTCGGCGTCCTGTTCGCGGCGATCTGGCTGCTGGTGCCGCCGGTCACGCGGCGATTCTTCCAGAATATGAGCGAGGAGAGCTACTTCGAGTTCCTCTTCGTGATGGTCGCCATCTTCCTCGCGGCGAGCCTCGCGGAGGTCCTCGATCTGGCCGCCATTCTCGGCGCGTTCGTCGCCGGGCTGGCGATCAACCGGCTGATTCCGCAGGGCGGAACGCTGATGAACCGGATCGAGTTCGTGGGGAACGCGTTCTTCATTCCGTTCTTTCTCATCCACGTCGGGATGCTCGTCGACCCGGCGGTGATCGTCGCCGGCGTCACGACGCTGCTGATCGCAGGGGTGATGATCGGCGTCATGGTCCTCACCAAGTTCGCCGCGGCCTGGCTCGTCTCCGTCGTCCAGGGATACGGCCAGCACGAGCGGGACGTCATCTTCGGCCTCTCGACGGGACAAGCGGCCGCGGCGCTGGCCATCACGCTCGTCGGCGTCGACGCGGGCGTCTTCGACCCCGTCGGCACCCAGGTGCTCAACGCCGTGGTGTTGATGCTGCTGGTGACGGCGCTGCTCAGTCCGTGGCTGACCGAGCGCGCGGCCACGCGCCTCGCCCTGGAGCGCGACGTCCAGGCGGACAACGATAGCGTCACCGATCCCAACATCCTGCTTCCGCTGTCCCATCACGCCGAGCTCCAGGAACGGCTGCTCGAACTCGCGTTCGTCCTCAAAGGCGATCGGGGAACGGAACCGGTCCACGTCCTCACCGTCGTCCAGCCGGATCGAGGCGAATCGGCCGACGACCAGATCGCGACCGTCCAGCAGGACCTGAACGAGGTCGCCGCCTTCGGGGCCGCTGCCGAAGTGCCGGTCGAAACCGAGACCAGGGTCAACCACAACGTCGCCTCCGGGATCGTCCAGGGGGCCGTCGAGGTCCAGGCCAACCAGATCCTCATGGGCTGGGACGCCACCAGGACGTTCAGCCACCGGATCTTCGGGAGCGTCATCGATCAGGTGCTCCAGCGAACGACGCTGCCGGTGCTCATCTCCCGGCTCGGCCACCCCGTCAACACGACGAAGCGGATCCACGTCGTCCTCCCGATCGGCGTCGACCACCACGAGGGGTTCTACGAGGCAGTGCACATGATCAAGCGCCTCGCGGCGAGTCTCGGGGTCCCGATGACGGTGCACGTGGTTGGCGCAAGCGCCCGCCAGTACGAGCAGTTGTTCGACCTCGTCGAAGAGGAGGCGACCGCGGAATTCGAGGAGATCTCCGGCTGGGAACGCGTTATGCCGACCCTCGAAGCCCGTTCCGACGAGGACGACCTGATCGTCGCGGTGTCGCCCCGCGCGGGCGACGTCGGCTGGCACGACGAGCTGGCCGGGCTCCCCTCGGCGTTCGCCGAGCTGCCGCCGGCGTCGTTCATCGCGATCCACCCGCGCCAGGGCGAGCCGGAGTACGACCGACAGTACCTGCGGATCGAGTGACCGACGCCGTTCGGGGCGCGGGATCGACCCCCGTTCGGACGCGCTTTCGGGCAGACGGCTCCCACGATAGCGGCGGGGTCGCCACGAAACGGGCCGATCTGCACGCCGCGTTCGAGCGACCTCGGGTCGACTCGCGTCCCCCGTTCGAACAATTTCGGGACGATCCGGAGGCCGCGTTCGAACGATCTCGCCGGCCCGTCGAAATTGCGAACCGCGGTCAAGATCGGCGAGACGGCCGATCGAACGGAACGAATCGGGGTCGGATCGGCGCGGTCGGCGGGATGGAGGAGGATCGGTCGGTGGGGAGCGGAGAAACGCGTCAGCGGGTTGGGGAGGATCGCGTCAGCGGGTTGGGGAGGATCGCGTCAGCGGGATGAGGAGGGGTCAATCCGCCCGTCAGCGAGCCCGAGAGAGTTGCGTCAGCGGGCTGGAGAGGGCCCGTTAGCGGCAGGGGGAGTGGGAGGGGGATGGCTGCGTCAGCGGGCTGGAGAGGGCCCGTTAGCGGCAGGGGGAGTGGGAGGGGGAGGGCTGCGTCAGCGGGCAGGGGATGATCGCGTCAGCGGGCTTTGGAGGACTGCGTCAGCGGGGCGGGAGGTCGTGTCGGCCGGAGGGGATCGTGGCCGAACAGCCGGTTCCGGCGTCCGGCGCCGTCGGATCAGTCCCGGAGGGTGGTCGCACAGAGTTCGGTCATCGCGCGTCGGAGTCGCTGGGACACCGCCGATTTGGAGACGCCGAGGCGGTCGGCCAGTTCGTCCTGGGAGATGCCGCGAGGGACGTCGAAGTAGCCCTCCTCGTATGCCACCGTGAGCAACTCCTGTTGTTTGTCGGTGAGTCCGAGCAGGGGCTGCTCGTCGTCGTCGGCGGTGCGCAGGTGGGTGACGCTCACCGAGACGTCCCGGCGGCGGCACTCGTCGTTGAACGAGACGAGGGCGTCGCGGGTAGGCAACCGGAGCTGGAGCACCCAGGCCGTCGCCGTCCCAGTCGCTTCGCGGACGCGTCCGCCCAGGTCCGCCACGATGCCGGCGACGGGGATCGCCTCGTCGGTCACGTCGACCCGGTAGACGCGCCGGTCGACGAACTGGTCGACGAGGACGGGATTCGCGACCGTCGGATCGTGCGCGAGCGCCGTCTCGACGTCCGAGAACGAGTCCGCACAGATCGAGACGAACTGAAGTTCCCGGTCGTCGTCCACGTGGGCGCGGTACTCGGGAACGACCGTCGCGTCGCCGAGCCGGCGGAGGGTCGGACGGAGGAGGAGCCGTTCGTGGTCGAGGTGGACCTCGGCGACGACGCCCGGACCGCCCACCGCTCGCACGGCCGGCTCGCCCACCAGTTCCGCGTCGGTGCTCACCGCGATCCCTCCGAGAGGGACGAACGGAGCCCGCGTTCGCCGCGATCGGTTCGGTAAGGCGTCGTTGTCCTGCTCGAGTTCATACCTCACCGGTTGTGACCGGGATCACATCGACCCGCACGCTATATGGAATCGACGCGTTCCGGCGGGGGGCTATACATATTCGACGTTCACGGACGGCTACCGGTTCGCGGGTGGAAAGAAACGGCCACTTTCCGCCGTCGAACGGACGTAATCCCGGGTTACGGACCCTCCGACCGGTGGAGCAACGCCCGATTTCGAAGTCTCGACCGCGTCTCGGCGGGGCTGGCCGCCGATCGCCGATCAGTTCGATCGAAACGACGGTGCGTCGCGGGACGCGCCGTGGTCGAACAGCGGGCGAACGAGACCGGTTCCACGAGCTCACCGCTCGCCGAACAGTGCGGCGAAGACGGCCCGTTCGGCGGCGCGGAAGTGACGCGTGAACGTCGGCTGAGAGATGCCGAGACGCTCCGCGACCTCCTCGCCGGTGCGCTCGCGCGGCCACTCGAAGTAGCCGGCCGCGTACGCGGTGCGGAGGACCTCGAGCTGTCTATCGGTGAGCGCGGTCCGAACGTCGGCTCCCCCCATTCGCCCTGCGGGCCCGGACCGACGCTCGCTCCGCCGGGCCAGCAGTTCCGCGCTGGGGGCGGTCTCCCGGAGGGCGGTGACGAACGCTCGCACGTCGCGACCGCTCGGCAACTCGACGACCACTCGCGTCTCCTCTCCCCCGACGTCGACGGTCCTGAGCACGCCGGCGTGTGCGACGAGCACCTCGGCGAGCGTTCGCCCTTCGACGACTACCTCGAGGCGGACGGGGTCCTCCGCGTCGGACAGCCGCTCGACCGCGACCACGCGATCGACGTCTGCGAGCGCGTCGACCGCGCGCTCGGCGTCCGTCCCCCGAACGGCGAGGTAGAGCGTGGACCGCTCGGGCCCCGGAGCCACCGTTTCGAGTTCGACGTCGGCGCCGGTTCGGGCGACCAGCGTCGAGAGCACCTCGGGGGCTTCGTCCGAGTCGAGTCCGAGTTCCAGCACGACCACGTCGTCGGTCAGCAACGCGCGCCTGGCCTCGGCGGCGTCGACCGCCACGGCGGTCGCCCGTGCCGCGTCGACGCAGAACTCGGTCGTCGCTTCGTCGAAGGCGTCCGGCCGGGAGGCGTAGACGGCGAGAACGCCGTACGGAAGGCCGTCGGCCTCGATCGGAACGGCGACCGCCGCACGAATCCCGTGCCGGGCGGCCAGCGCCGTCCACCCGTCGTCGCCGACCGTCGGTTCCGCGGCGTCGACGAACTGGGACGATCGCCGGGCGAGCGCCCGCACGGTCGGTTCCGCCGGGTCGGGTTCTCCCGCCGAGAGCAGCGCCGTCAGGTACGACGCCGCGTCGCCGGCGCTGGCCCGGATCGCCAGGTCGTCGGCACCCGCTCGCTCGACGATCGTCGCCAGCGCGACGTCCTCGAGCTCGCAGAGCGCCTCGCAGACGCCCGCCTCCAGCTCCGCGCGCGAGTCGGCCTCGAGGAGCCGACGGTCGACGTCGCGGCGCCGATCGAGCAGCGCCCTCGCCGAGTCGAACCGCTCCCGTCGACGAGACAGCTCGCGCTCGAGCTCGCGCCGATCGCGAGCCGCGCCGACCCTGGCGAGCGAGAGGCGGGCGATCCCGGCGACGAGATCGCCGACGTCGGTCGCCGAATCCTCGAACGTCGCCGACTCGCCGCCGGCGATCGCGAGGGCGTCCTCGTCGACCGGAACCACCAGCGGGCCGGCGATCGCCGCGTCGTCGCCGAGCGGTATCCGCTCGGTTCGGTCCGCGACGATCGCGCGGCCGACGTCGAGCGACTCGGCGTCGAGCGGCTTCCACGCTATCGAGGGCGGCTCCAGGTCCGATCGGGCGCTGGCGTGCGCGACGGGCGAGAGTCGGTCGTCGTCGCGACGGTACCAGACAGCGTGCGGTACGTCCAGCGCGTCGCGGAGTCCCGAAAGCAGCAGTCGGCGGACCTCGCCGATCGAGCCGGCGTCCAGACTCGCCGTAGAGAGAGTCGCCAGCTCGGTCGTCGCTCGCCGAAGGCGATCGCGAGCCGTCGCATCGTCGCCCACGCAGGCGGCACGGCCCTCGCCGAGCGGAACGACCGAGAGTTCGACCACGCGCCGGTCGCCGTCGACGTCGGCGGTCCAGACGAGTGGATCGAGCCGTCGGACGGGCGACTCCGCGCGCTCGGCGATCCCGTCGGCGAGTTCCTCGTCGACGAGCGTCCCGAGTTTCCGTCCGACCACGGCGCTCGCGCCGACGTACTCGAAGGTCGCCGCGTTCGCGGCGGCGACCCGTCCGTCGTCCACGACGAAGGCCGGCGCGTCCACGGCGTCGAGCAGCGACGCCAGATCCTCGAGGCGCTCTCGGTACCGGGCGCCGGCCGAGTCGGGACGGCGCGTCGCGACGATCGCGAGGGTCGATCCGGCGGGGTAGGCCCGGACTTCGAGCCGTCCCGGACCCTCGGGGTGGTCGACGTCGAACTCGACCGGTTCCTCGCGCGCTCTGGCCTCCTCGAGGCGCTCGTACCACTCCGTGACGGTCGATTCGGGGAGCAGCTCCCAGAGGACGACCCCGCCCGGTCCGTCGGGCGGCGCCCCGAGGAGGGATTCGGCCGCCTCGTTGCTCGTCGCGATCGTCCAGTCGTCGTCGACGGCGAAGACGGGATCGTCGATGGCGTCGAGGACGGTCGGGGTCGGCTCGGGATCGGCGCGCTCGATCGTGCAGACGAATCCGGCGATCGCCGGATCGGACAACCGGTTGACGACGACGAGCTCGACGCTCGCCCACCGGGCACCCCCGACGCGGACGCGGCAGGCGGTCCGTCGCTCGGCGCCGACGCCCGCCCTGGCGACCTCGTCGACGGCGTCCAGGATCGACTCGCCGTCCGCGGGGTGAAACAGCCGGCCGAGTTCCTCGCCCTCGAGCTCGGCTGGCGTGCGCTCGATCGATCGCTCTACGGCCGGGCTCGCCCACGAGACCCGTCTGTCGGCATCCACGACCAGGACCGCGGCGCTCGTCGCACCGACGAGCGCACGAAACCACTCGAGCGACGGCTCCCCCTCGTCGTCCGGTGCTGCGGGCCGCCTCGCGAGGTTTCCGATCCTCGCGAGGAAGACGTCCGCCGGGGCGTCGGGGTCGACGACCTCCCGGGCACCGGCGCGAATCTGTTCGGCCCCGTCCCCCTCGGTGAGCGCGAGCACGGGCGCCCGGCTCCGGGTCGCGAGTCGTTCGAGCACCTCGGTTCCGTCCGCGTCGTCGGCGTCGACGACGACGCAGTCGGCACCGGCGAGTCGTCCGGTCGCGTCGTCGACGCTCGACGCCGTCGCGACGGCGTCCGATCCGACGCCGCGCTCGATCGCGCTGCGCGCGCGCCCGATCCGCTCGGAGTCACCGACGAGGAGGATCCGCCCGAACCGCCCGGCCTGGGCGGGTGCGTCCCCGCTCACGGAGGCACCACCGGCAGGGGCCCGGGGACGATCGGCTCCGGCGGAGCGCGTCGACGGCGTCGAGGCGGGTGTCGGCCGTCCGTCGAAGACGGCTCGGCGTCGGGGCTCCCCGCGGGGACGGCTGACGTCACTGGCCGCCCCTACCGACCGACCGCCGAAAACTATCCGCACCGTTACGACCGGAAAGCGGGTCTTACCGAGCGCTCGAATTCGCCGTCGCCCGATGCGGTTCGCCGGGCGTCCGGCGTCCCGCGTCGGCGCCCCCGCGTCCGAACCGGCGCTCGCACCGTCCGCCGCGTTCCCCGGTCGCCCGCACCGTCCGCCGCGTCCCCCG
>SKPV01000186.1 GCA_007119345.1 Halovivax sp. | reverse complement strand
GATCCCCCCGAAAGAGCAGGTGGGCCGCCTCCACCGGGGCGAGTTCGATCGTTCCGTCGTCCAGCGGACGGCCGTAGCCGCGGGCGTCGTGGAACCGCTGGCGAGCGTCCCCGCCGACGTGGACGACGCCATCTCGAAGGGTGCCCTCCATGCCGGTTGGTGAGCGGCCGGACGGGATAGGGGCTACGGTCCCGTTCGGTGGGCCGGTCACGCTGACGCGATCACGTCACACCCGGAGTCGAGACAGCGTTGTCCGCGTTCGGATCGAAACGACGGCAGCCCACATCCACACGTGCCGTCGAGCACGCCGGCCGGGACCACGAACGCGGTTTCGCAGTCGGGATAGCGCTCACAGCCCGCGAGCAACCCGCCCCGTCTGAGGATCCGGAGGTCGCCGTCACAGTCCGGACAGCCCCACTCGCGGTCGAAGCGCTCGCGAACGGCGTCGTCCAGCGGCTCACACGACCGGTCGGCGCACACCTCGAACGGCGCTCCCCGCTCGACGCGGATTCGTGGAAGACCGCAGTCACAGCGCTCGTCGAGGACGGACGCGTCGGCGGGCAGGCCGTGGACGGCCGAGCAGTCGAGACAGCTAATCGCCCCTCGCGAGCGGACGAGCGTCCCCGAACAGTCCGGACAGTCGCCGACGGGCGGTCCGGTCGCGGTCGCCGGATACTGACCGAAGCCGTACTCCCGACGGGCGACGACGCGGAGCCGTCGCCCGTCGGTGACGGCCGTGAGCGCGAAGCCGCCGTCGCGGGTCGTCGTGACCGCGTCGGCGCGGGTGATCCACGCGAGCGGGCGGTACCCGTCCGCATCGTGGACGAGTACGGTGTCGTCGGGTTTGCGGAGGACGACGACCGCCCCGCGGTGGATCTCCTGTTGGTCGCCCTCGACGGAGACCGTGCAGTCGCCCGCGAGAACCTGAATCGCGTCGTCGGTCGAGTCCACCGGAAAGGCGTCGGGAACGGACATGGCCCATCCTGGTGCCGTTCCGGTATCTAAAGGTTCGGAGGACGAACGGACCTACCGCACGTCGACCGTTCGCGTCGCCACGACGGGGTGGAGCGGGAGGTCCGGAAACGCCACCCGAACGGCAAACTCCAGGTCGTCGGCGTCGGCTCCGAACACCCCAACCGGGACCGTCGCCGACCCGAGATACGTCTCCGTGGCGTGCATCTCGGTTCCGTTCACCGTGACGCGGACGCCCGCCGTCGCGCCGCCGCCGTCGTTCTCGACGGCCACCTCGTGAAGTTCGCTCTCGCCCGGCGCAATTTGCTTGGGGACGCCCCCCCAGTCGATGCGCACCCGAGGAAGCCCCTCCGCGCTCTCGACGACCCGCTCGGCGACGCCCGCGGAGAGACCGGCGTCCACCAGTCCTCCGTCGCCAGCAGCACGCACGTCCGCGGGCGAGGTGATCCCCTCCTTCGCTAACTTGCTCGCCCGGCCGGCTCCGACGCCGTCGATGGCCGTGAGGCCGACCGCCGGTTCGCTGACGCCGTTCTCGATCCTCGCTTCGACCCGGCGCGCGCGGTTGGCCGACTCGGGACCGTCGAACCGGTCGAGAAACGCGCGCAACGCCGCGAGTAGCCGGAGGGCGTTCTGGCGGATCACCCACGCGTCGCTGCCGAGTTCGGAGGGTGTGGGCCCGTCCATTGCCGAGATGAGGATCGCCAGCACTTTCCGGGGACCGTGATCGAGGTCGTCGTCATCGCCGATCACGGCCGCCACCGCGTCGCGTTCGGACTGGCGGGCGCTGACGCTGTCGAACTCGGCAGCCCCCGCAACCGCCCGCAAGATTGCCGTCTCGTCGGGAGCACCAGCGCGAGCGAGGTCGGCGAACCGTTCGGCGGTGTCGAGTCGAAGGTAGAACTTCGAGGCGAGCACGCCGAGGCCGGTCGCGTTCACCGTCAGGCCGTCGCGCTCGACGAACCCGCGATCGACCAGCCGCTCCATCGTCTCCCGAACCCGGTCGCGAAGCCCCGCGAGGTCGTACGCCTCCGGTTCGCTGTGAGCCCGGACGTAATAGTACGTCGTCTCCAGCCAGTCCATCACGTCGTCGAGGTCGCGGATCGTCCCGAGCGCGATTTCGGCGTTGAGGTGGGCGTCGAGCGCCCCGTCGAGACGCGATTCGATCTCCTTTCCACGCCGGAGCAGCCGCCGGTAGCGGTCGGCGTCCGACCGATCGCAGACGATCCAGCCGTAGCCCACGTCGTCGTACTCCGGCCGGCCCGCCCGCCCGAGCATCTGGAGGACGTCGAGCGGACTCATGTCCACCTCGCCTTCGAGCGGGTCGTGGAGTTTCGTGTCCCGGATGACGACACAGCGGGCGGGCAGGTTCACGCCCCACGCCAGCGTCGAGGTCGAAAAGAGAATCGAGATCAGTCCCTCCTTGAACCACTCCTCGATCAGGTCCTTATCGCCCTTCGAGAGACCGGCGTGATGAAACGCGACGCCGTCGAGCGCCGATTGTCGGAGCGTCTGATTTTCCAGTTGCTGGGTCTCCTCGTGAAAGTCGTAGTCGCCGCGCGCGCCGACGGGAACGTCCCGCTCGGCGAGCACGTCCCTCGTCTTGCGGGCTGCCTCGACGGTATCCTGTCGGGAGGAGACGAACACGAGCGCCTGCCCATCCTCGCGGACGTGTGGCTCCGCAAGGTCAAGGGCGCGGTAGAGCCGGCGATACTTGTCCGCGAAGGTGTTCTCGCCGTGGCTGTAGGTCCGCACGTCGGCGTGTAACTCGACGGGACGGTACTCGTCGTCGAACGCGAACGTACACTCCGGCGGCGCGTCGAGCCACTCGGCCACGTCGTCGACGTTCGGCATCGTCGCCGACAGCGCGACGATCCGCGGATCACAGAGCCGACGCAGCCGGGAGATCGTCGCCTCCAGCACGCCGCCCCGGCGATCGGAGTCGAGCAGGTGGACCTCGTCGATGACACAGCAGTCGACATCCGTGACGAACGAGTACCGTGCGGCGTCGTGCTTTCGCGTCGCCGAATCCACCTTCTCGGGCGTCATCACGAGGATGTCGGCGCGCTCGGCCCGACGGGGGTTGAGGTCCCGCTCCCCGGTGACGACGTACACCGAGTAGCCCAACTCCTCGAAGCGTTCCCACTCGCTCTCCTTTTCGTTGGTCAGCGCGCGCAGCGGCGCGATGAACAGCGCCGTGCCGTCGTCCTGAAGCGTCCGGCAGATCGCGAGTTCCGCGAGCGCGGTCTTGCCGCTCGCGGTCGGTGCGCTCGCGACGACGTTGTCGTCCCGCTCGACGATCGCGGGCAGCGCCTCCCGCTGCATCCGGTTGAACTCATCGAACGGAAAGGCCTTCGCGAACTCTGGGACGACCTCGGCGACCTCCATCGTCAGGGTGACGGCAGGCGTGAGCCAAAGGTGTTTCCTTCGGACGCCGCCCAGTTACCCGACCGGTCCGACACTCTGGGTCGGAACCGACCGGTGGCGGCTCCCCTGATGCGTTCGCGCCGACGGACGGAGACGGTCAGCGATCGCGGAGATCCCGACTCATCCTGGCGAGCGTGTAGATGAAGTACACCCCGGCGAGACCGACCAGGACGTAGAGTGCGCGCCCGACGATCTCGGCCGCGGCGGGCTGGAAGATGGGTTCGAGCGCCAGTTCGACGACGTTGACCTCCACGATGCCGACGACGCCCCACGCGAGCGCGCCGGCGACGAGCAACAGTCCGGCGAGAACGTCGAGCCCATTGGCGTCCATGAACTCAACCCCGACGCCGGGACCTATCGTTATCAGTTGCTTAGGGCGGCAAGGAGTCGAGATAGGGAGAGTGAATAGTCTCGATTCACGTCAGCCCAAGTCGATCGACCGAATCACGCGGCGGTCAATGTCATATCCCGTCGAGCAATCGAGCGTCACGCCCCGTCGAGCAGTCGATCGACTAACGCCTCTGGATCGAACGGCTCGATGTCGTCGTAGCCCTGTCCGGTCCCGAGAAAGAGGATCGGCGTTCCGGTGACGTGCGAGACCGAGATCGCGGCCCCGCCCTGGGCGTCGGCGTCGGCTTTCGTGAGGATCGCGCCGTCGATCGACGCGGCGTCGTTGAACTCGCGGGCGCGTTCGACGGCGTCCTGTCCCGCAACCGCCTCGTCGACGAAGATCGTCAGATCCGGATCGACGACGCGGTCGATCTTCGCCAACTGATCCATCAGATCGTCGCTGGTGTGGAGTCGACCCGCGGTGTCGCCGAGCACCACGTCCACGTCGTTGGCCGCGGCGTACTCGACCGCGTCGTAGAGCACCGCCGCGGGATCGCCGCCCTGTTCGTGGGTGATGATCGGCCGGTCGAGCGCTTCGGCGTGGCCCTCTAACTGCTCGCTCGCGCCGGCACGGAACGTGTCGCCGTTGGCGAGCACCGAGGAGAAGCCCCGATCGGCCACTCGCTCGGAGAGCTTCGCGATCGTCGTCGTCTTTCCGACGCCGTTGACGCCGGTAAAGACGATCACGACCGGTTTGTCCGCCTCCCGGACGTACTCGTCGAAGTCGATCCCGTCGACATCAAGCACCGACAACATCGCCTCACGGAGCGCGTCCTCGACGACTGAAGTCGTCCCGCGGGTGACCAGCCGCGTCTCGCCGACGAGTTCCTCCTCGACGCCCGCTAAGATCTCCTCGGCGACCGGCATCGCGACGTCCGCGCCGAGCAACGCCATTTCCAGGTCCCACAGCGGGCCCTCCAGATCGCCCTCGTCGATGACGAGTCGCCCGCGAGCGAGCGCGCTCGCCCGCCCCGTGAGCCCAACGTCGGTTCCCCCCTCCTCGTCCGCTTCGCGTTCGTCCTCGTCGGTCCCGTCGGCATCCGGCTCACCCTCGTCGGTCGACGACGTGGACTCCGCGTCGTCCTCCTTGGGTTCGGTCCTCGCAGCCTGCTCAGGATCCTCAGCCACCTCCTCGTCATCGAGTTTCTCGTCCTCCTCTACCTCGGCGACGTCCTCGACGTCACTTCGGAAGCGGTCGAGCGAGTCGCGCAAACTGTCGAACATCGGCTCACTCGTCGGGCTGAAGCTGCTGTTGGACCTGCTGTTGGAGCTGCTGTTGGAGGTGTTGGGCCTCGCGTTCGACCTGCTCGCGCTCGGTCTCGAGCTCCGCAATCTCGCCGGTTAGCTCGTCGATCCGGTCGTCGAGAGCCTCTTTCTTCCCTTCGAGCGTGTCGACGGCGTCGTCCTGTGGCTGCTCGGCCGCGTAGCCGCCGCCGAGTTCGACGATCACTTCGTCGATGTTCTGGACCGCCGCGCGGACGTAGGCACCGCCCCCGAGCGGGACCTGTACGGTCGCCTCGGTTTCGAGCGTCTCGACCGCCTCGATCGCCTCGTCGATCTCCGACTGTCGGTCACGCTGGGTCTCGACTTCCGATTGGAGCGCCTGGATCCCCTGTTCGATCTCCTGAAGCTGGGCGGAGAGCTGTTCGAGTTGCTGACGGCCTGGGCCACCGGCGTTCATCGGTGAACCCCCGCTATCGCTCCGGTCTCGACCGTCGGTTCGAACGCAGCGCCGTCGTCGCGGAACCGTCCGGTCGCGGTACACGCTTCGATCATGAACGAACGTGCGGCGGGGACGCGGAAGAATCTTCCTACTCGGACTCGGCGACGCGGGTGGGGGTGCCGATCCTGGCGGTACCCAGAAAGGGTCACTCGGCGTCGATGTATCCCAGCGCGTCCTCGATCCGGCCGAGTTCCGGGCCGGTCGTGTCCTCGCCGGCGACGTAGCCGTGATCCGTCGCGAGTAGTCCCGCGCCGACCAGCGGCGCGCCGTAGTTGATCGTGCCGATGTCGGCGCGCACGTCGAGGAGGTCCTCCAGCCGGTCGAGCGTGTCGTCGCTCGCCTTCGGATGGCAGAGCACGCCCCGATTGTTCGCCACGCCCGCCGTCCCGACGGTTCGAACGCCAGCGATCTCGCCCCGATCGACGGGCACGTCGAGGGCGTCCTGAACGGTCTGGACGGCCTCCCGTGGGAGGTCCGGGTGGACGTACGCCCCGCTATCGTTGGCGAGGACGACGTTCCCGGCGGCGTTGATCCGGCCGGGAAGCTCCGCGACCGGAACCGAAACCGCCTCCTCGATCCGCTCGCGCTCGCGCTCTTCGATTCGGCCGGAGACGACCAGGCCGTTGCCGTTGCCGACCGCGAGCGAGCCAACGGCCGACGAGCCGCCGACGGTCGTCGCGACCGCGGGAACGCCGAGTTCGTCGGCGATGTCCGAGCGGAGCTCCTCGTCGACATCGGGGCGGATCAGCACGCACGTTCCGGTCGCGCGAGCGAAGACGCCGACGTACGCGGCACCGGAGAACGACGCACGAAACACGTTAGTCGGCGTGCTCGGCCTCGACGATGGCCTCGCCGGCTTCCTGGAAGCGGGCGGCACGAACCCGGAGCTTCCGAGGGATTGTGCGTCGACCGCGCGCCCAGATCGCCTCGTTGATCGACGGATCGATCCGGACGGCGTCCTCCTCGACGCTGAAGTGCTGTGCGAGGTGGCTGCGGACGAGCTTCATCGCGGCGTCGGCGTGTTCGGAGCTCGGTGCGGCCCGCGCCTCACGGAGCGGTACGGTGATGACACGCTCTTCGAATCCTTCTGCGCTCATTATTCGTCGGTGTCATTTCGCCGCCAGTTGCGGCGCTTGTGGTTTCGCATCACGGTGCGGTCCGTCCGGAGGATGACCCAGGCCGGCACCCTACTGTTCTGCTTTTCCAGCTTGGCCAGGCGCTTTTTCTTGGCCTTCGTCTTCCTGCTCATGGTACGATGGAGTTCCGCGCCCCGACGTAAAACGTTGTCCATCCG
>SKPV01000029.1 GCA_007119345.1 Halovivax sp. | reverse complement strand
TCTTCCCGAACGTGCTCCCGCTCGTCGGCCTGTACATGGCGTTCGCGGTGGCGTACGCGATCATCTACGAGGCGAGCCTGGCGTTCCTCGGCTTCGGCGACCCCGAACTCTACTCGTGGGGGAAGATGCTCTTTCAAGCCTACCACTCGGGCGCGATTCGCCACGCCTGGTGGTGGGTGCTGCCGCCGGGGATCTGCCTGATGCTGCTGGTGATGGCCGTCTTCTTCATCGGCCGTAGCCTCGAGGAGATCACCAATCCGGAGCTGAGACACTGATATGGCGACCGAAGAACTCGACGATTCACGAGACGCGAAGGAGGACACCGGGAGCGAATCGGAGCCACTGCTCGAAATCGAGGACCTTCGCACCCACTACCGGACCGACCGGGGCGCGCTTCACGCCGTCGACGGCGTGAATCTCACCCTCGGTCCCCAGGAGACCCTCGGGCTCGTCGGCGAATCCGGCTGCGGCAAGACGACGGTCGCCAAATCGATCATCCGGCTGCTCCCCCGCAACGGCGAGATCGTCTCCGGGACCGTTCGGCTGCGGGGCACCGACGTCACCGAACTCGGCGAGAAGGAACTTCGAGAGGAGATCCGCTGGACGGAGATCTCGATGATCCCGCAGGCGGCGATGAACGGGTTCGACCCGGTCAAGACCGTCGGCCGCCAGATCGTCGACGTGATCCGCCGCCACGAGGAGGACACCTCGAAGCAGGAAGCGTGGGCCCGCGCCGAGGAGCTGTTCGAAAGCCTGGGACTCGAACCCAGTCGGGTCAAGGACTACCCCCACCAGTTCTCCGGCGGGATGGCCCAGCGGGCGATGATCGCCATGGCGCTCGCGCTCAGCCCCTCGCTCCTGCTGGCGGACGAGCCCACCACCGCGCTCGACGTGATGATCCAGGATCGCATCCTCCGACAGGTGGACGAGCTGCAAGCGGAGTTCGAGACGGCGATGATCCTGATCACCCACGACATGTCCGTCGTTTCGGAAAACTGCGACTACATCGCCGTGATGTACGGCGGACGAATCGCCGAGTTCGCCGACGCGGAGACCGTAATCACGAACCCGCGGCACCCGTACACCCTCGGGCTGCGCAACGCGTTTCCGGATATCTCGCGGGACGACCAGGATCTCGTCTCCATCCCGGGAAGCCCGCCGGAAGTCGTCGACCCCGACGAGGGGTGCCGGTTCGCCCCGCGGTGTCCGTTCGCCGAGGACGAGTGCTGGGAGGTGACGCCGGAGCCCGAATCGTACGGCGACGGCCACGTCGTCGAGTGCCACCGCGCCGACGAGGCCGAGGTGCTCCGGGCCGAGGCCGAGGACAAGGAGACGTGGTTGTCGATCCTGGACGACAGTCGGGAACGGCGGCTGGAAGAACTGGAGGTGGACGATGACTGATCCCGTCATCGCGGTCGAGAACCTCGAGAAGCAGTTCGTGGCCGACGACGACCTGTTCAGCCGCTTGCTGGGTTGGGGGGAGCCCAAGACGGTGAAGGCCGTCGACGGGGTGTCCCTCGACGTCCGCGAAGGCGAGACGTTCGGTATCGCCGGGGAGAGCGGGTGCGGAAAGACGACCCTCGGGGAGACCCTCCTCGGGCTGTACGAACCGACGGCGGGGCGGGTTTACTACCGGGGCGAGGACGTGACCCGTCGGTTGCAAGAAGACCCCGATCTGCGAACCGAGGTCCAGATCATCCAGCAAGATCCGTACAAGTCGATCAATCCCCGGTTCACGGTGTTTAACTGGGTGAAAGAGCCCCTCGACGTCCACGATATCGGCTCGCACGAAGAGCGCGAGCGCCGCGTCCTCGAGACGCTCGAACTGTCCGGATTGAGGCCCGCCGAGGCGTTCGCCGACGAGTACCCGTCCGAGTTGAGCGGCGGCGAGCGCCAGCGCGTGGGAATCGCTCGCGCGATCGTCCTGAATCCGTCGTTCGTCGTCGCGGACGAACCGACCAGCATGCTCGACGTCAGCGTCCGGGCGAGCATCCTCGACCTGCTCAACCGGCTCCAGGAGGAGATGGGGCTCGCCGTGTTGTACATCAGCCACGACCTGTCCCTGCTCAAGCACACCTGCGACCGGATCGCGATCATGTACCTCGGGAAGATCGTCGAGCGAGGGCCGGGCGACCAGGTGATCGACGATCCCAAACACCCCTACGCCCAGGCGCTCGTCTCCTCGACGCCGATCGTCGACCCCGACAAGTCCCGGGAGCCGATCGAGATCGAGGGGGAGGTACCGGATCCGATCGACCTGGATCCGGGCTGTCGGTTCGCGCCGCGGTGTCCGGCGGCGATGGAGGAGTGTCGCGCCGAGGAACCGCCGATGTACGACGTCGGTCGGAACCACCGGGCCCGCTGCATCCTCTACGACGAGGATTTCATGGCGTCGAAGTCGCCCGACGTCCCTCCCGAACTCCGCGTCGACGGGACGGAGGGGACGGATCAGGACGCGGAGGCCGAGTGACCGTCCCCGTCGACTGATCGGAACGAACCAGCTGCTACGCGTTCGAATCGTCACCGCCACCCGACGCACATGCGCGACGCCGATCACCCGCTCGCTCCGCCGGACGATCGTTCGACGGACGAGGCAGATCGAGCCGACGACCCCGACTGCCAGGTCGACGGCTGCGACCGACCCGGGGCGGTTCCGCGCACATTTCGCGGTGACGGTTCGGACGAGCCGACGACGCCACGGTACGTCTGTCGATTTCACCACCGGGTGTTCGTCGGCGTCCGCGCACTCGTTCTCGCGCTACTGATCGTCGTCTTCCTCGTCGCCTTCTTCAGGTTCTGAGGGGGCGTTACCAGGAGGTGATTCGAACGTCTCGAAGCGGCCCGGCGAGCGGAATCTCGACTCGTCCGCCGGTGTAGTGCGAGAGGTAGAATCCCGCGATGATCTCGAGACTGCGCGTCGCTTCTTCGCCCGTCGAGGCGTTCTCCGCGCGCCCGTCGAGCACGTCGACGATGTGGGCGGCCGCGTTCGCGAACGCCCGTCGGTAGTCGTCCTCCCAGGTCCACGCGCCCTCGATTCCGGGGAGTGGCTCCTCGACGTGATCGCCGCCGTCGAGTCGCCAGTACCGCCACTCGCCGTCGTCGTTGTTCAGGTAGAGTTTCCCCTGGGTGCCGACGAACTGCAGGGTCATGGACGAGATCTCGCGGGGGATCGTACAGTCGACGGTGACGAACGTCCCGTCGTCCATGACGACGAAGCCGCCGCCGCCGGCGTCGTCGACCCGCCGATCGGCGTCCAGGGCGTCGACGGCCTCGTTCTCGCCGGTGACGTAGCCCGCGACGGTCTCCGCCCGGGCGTCGAGCAGGTAGACGAGGGTGTCGAGCAGGTGCGTCGAGTTGCGCAGCAGTTCCATCCGGAACTGCGTCCCGACCGACACGACGTCGCCGAGCAGCCCGTCGTCCCGGATCAACGAGCGCAACCGCCGGAGCTTGTCCGTGAACCGGAACGAGTGGTTCACCAGCAGCTCCGTGTCGGTCTCCTCGCAGACCGAGACCATCCGTTCGGCCGCGCTCACCTTCGAGGCGATCGGCTTCTCACACCAGATCAGCGACGGGTCCGCCGCCGATCGCGCGGCGTCGACGACGTGCTCGGCGTGGAGGTACGTCGGCGTGCAGACGGAGACGACGTCGAGGTCCTCCGCCTCGAGCATCGCCTCGTGTCCGCCGTACCGACGCTCCTCGGGGACGTCCCACGCGTCTCCGAACCGGTCGAGCGTGTCCTCGTCGTCGTCGGCGACGGCGACGAGTTCGATCTCGGCCCGGGCGTCGAAGCCGCCCGCGTGGCTGGCTTCGATCTTCTCGCGGCCGATCGCCTCGGGATCGTGCATCCCGAGAATGCCCATCCCGGCGATCCCGCCCGCCCCGATGATCCCCGCGGCGTAGGTCATGTTCGTTCGATCGCGGTCCCGAAGCGTTCCGGTCGAGCGGGTCTTTGCCACTGGATGTGCGGACGGGTCCTGCCCATACCCGGACAAGGAAACGAATCATCATAAACGACCCTCCCTCTCGGCGACCTCCGGAGCCTAGACCGTCGTCACCGGATTCGCGAGGGTTCCGATCCCCTCGATCGTGATCTCGACCGCGTCGCCCTCGGCGAGGGTGAAGTCGTCCGGCGGAACCAGCGACGTCCCGGTGAGCAGCACCGTCGACTCGGGGACGACGTCGTGACGGAGGAGGTACGAGACGAGTTCGTCGTGAGAGCGCACCATCTCGCTCGTGGAGGTGGACTCGTCGAAGACGACGGAGCCGTCGCGCTCGATCGTCATCCGCATCGCGAGGTCGTTCCAATCGTCGCGAACTGTCGCCGGGACGACGCACGGTCCGAGCGCGCAGCACCGGTCGTAGATCTTCGCCTGCGGAAGGTACAGCGGGTTCTCCCCCTCGATCTCGCGACTGCTCACGTCGTTGCCGATCGTGTAGCCGACGATCTCGCCCTCGTGGAGCACGATCGCGAGCTCCGGCTCCGGGACGTTCCAGTCGGAGTCGCCGCGGATCCCGATCGCCTCGTCGGGCCCGACGGTTCGCTCCGCGGTGGCCTTGAAGAACAGTTCGGGCCGGTCGGCGCGATAGACGTCCAGGTAGATCTCAGGCATGCCGGACTCGGCCTCACGGGCCTCCTCGCTGATCTCGTAGGTCACGCCCGCGGCCCACACTTCGTCCGGAACGAGCGGGACGGTCGCCCCGGCCGGGACCGCCGCGGCGGATTCTCCCTCGCGCGCGAGTTCCGCGTCCGAGAGCAGCCGCCGCGCGTACGTCTCGACGGCGACGTCGCGGCGTGACGCGCGCCGAGCGAGCGCGGTGAACTCGTCCAGCGCGTCGTCGGCCGCGGTGAGGTCGTACAGCGATCCGTCGACCCGGGCGAGGAGCCGGTACTCGCCCGCATCGAAACGGCGGTAACAGCGCATGACGTAACTCCCACGCAAGATCCTGTAAAAACTTTCGGTAAAAACCGACCGGCGGCTCGCCGAACGATTGGCGCGGTCGGTCCCCGGTCGCGTCCGTCCGGCGTCGCGGCGCTCGATCCGGGGCCGCGATCACCGACGCACCGGCCGGAGCGTACAGCACTATGTGAATTCGCCTCGAAATACGGATCACCCCCATGGAACCAGCACTCATCCTCCCGCCCGAGCGCGACGAGCGGTGGGCGCTCGCACGACAGATGGGCGTCGAGAAGGCCGTCGTGCACCCCCTCGAAATCGGCGACGGGCGGACGGACTGGACCTTCGAGGACCTGCTCTTGCTGCGGAACGCGTTCGACGACGCGGGGCTGGAATTCGCGGTGATGGAAGGGAGCGTTCCGATCACCGACCGTATCCGGCTCGGACGGGAGGGTCGGGACGAGGACATCGAGACGTTCTGCGAGTTCCTCAGGCACTGCGGCGCGCTCGACGTGCCGATCGTCGCCTACGACTGGATGGCCGGGATCCGCTGGGCGCGGACGTCGACGACGATTCCCGCGCGCGGCGACTCCTTCGTTACCGGCTACGACGACGGGGACATGCGACGCGGGCCCGACGCCGACGTCGCGCCCGTTTCGGCGGACCAGCTCTGGGAGGCTCTCGAGCACTTCCTCGAGGCGGCCGTTCCCGTCGCGGAGGACGCGGACGTGATGCTCGCGCTCCACCCCGACGATCCGCCGATCCCGGAGGTCAGAGGCGTGAGTCGAATTATCCGGAGCCCGGAGGCCTACGAGCGCGTCCTCGGGGTAGTGGACAGCGAGCACAACGGAATCACCTTCTGTCAGGGTAACTTCTCGGCGATGGAAGGCGTCGACGTCGTCGACGCGATCCGCCGGCTCGGCGATCGGATCACCTACGTCCACTTCCGCGACGTCGAGGGTGAGGGCGAACGGTTCGTCGAGACGTGGCACGACGCCGGGCCGACCGACATGCGGGCGGCCGTCGAGGCCTATCGCGACGTCGGCTTCGAGGGGCCCGCGCGGCCCGATCACGTGCCGACGATGGCGGGCGAGTCGAACGCGAATCCCGGCTACGAGACGAAGGGACGCCTCTTCGCGATCGGGTACATGAAGGGACTGCTCGAGTCGGCGGGGCCCCGCGGTTCCGACGCGGGGGACGGGGCGCCGTGAGAGCGATTTGTCGTCGCGGGCCTCTCGGGAGGTCCACTGCGCGAGCAGGACGGCCCGCGGCCCCGACGAGGGTCGCCGGAACGGCGGCAGACGAACGGGGCCCGGCCGCGTTCAGCCGAAGACGGCCTCGTCGACGGGATTCTTCGGGACCCGGCCGCGGTCAGCGGAAGACGGCCTCGTCGACGGGATTCTTCGGGACCCGGCCGCGGTCAGCGGAAGACGGCCTCGTTGACGGGATTCTTGGGGACCCGACCGCGAAAGACGCGCAGGACGTCCTCGGCGACGGTACGACGCAGCTGGACCATCGATTCCTCCGAGTACCAGGCCGCGTGCGGTGTGATCACCGCCGAGTCGAGCTCGACGATCGGGTGATCGCTCGGCGGCTCCTCGGGCAGCACGTCGAGGCCCGCGCCACGAAGTTCCCCGTCGACGAGCGCGTCGTACAACGCGTCTACGTCGACGATCTCCCCTCGCGAAGTGTTGATGAGGACGGCCTCCTCGTCCATCGCCGCGAGCGCGTCCCCGTCGAAGAGGGTTCTCGTCTCGTCGGTCAGGGGAGCGTGCACCGACACGACGTCCGATCGCTCGAGTAGTCCGTCGAACGGGACTTTTTCGACCCCGCGGTCGGCCATCTCGTCGGCGGAAACGTACGGGTCGTAGGCGATCGGTTCGAACCCGAACGGCTCGACTTTCCGGACCACCCGCCGGGCGAGTTCGCCGAAGCCGGCGAGACCGAGGGTCCGTCCGCGCAACCGGTAGATCGGCCGCCCGGTCGTCCAGTCCCAGCTCCCGGTTTCCACCTCCGCGTCGTATCGCGCGATCCGTCGCTCGACCGCGAGGAGCAGCGCCACCGCGTGCGTCGGGACCTCGTCGAGACAGTAGTCGGGAACGTTGACCACCGCGACGCCCTCCTCCGTCGCGGCGTCGAGATCGATCGTGTCCACGCCGATGCCGTACCTCCCGATCACTTCGAGGTTCTCGACCGCGCCGAAGACCGTTCGACCGACGGGCGCGTGCTGGATCAACAGCGCGTCGGCGTCGCGGGCGGCCTCGACCACCGCTTCCTCGGTTTCCGCCTCCGCTTCGCGGACGGCGACGTCCGCCTCTGCGAATACCTTCCGCTCGATCGACAGGTCTGGAAAGCCGTGACCGACGGCGACGACGGTTTGGCCCATTGGCAGGTGACTACGATCGGTCGTGCAATAACTCCCGCGTCGACGTCCGGGGACGTTCGGTCGGGGCGTGGCGAGGGCCGATCGAGCGGACGACCGGGTTTCGGACGCCCCGAGGCGGCGGTGTCCAGAGTAGCGTTCGAAGGAGCGAGGTGGTGAAATTCGCGGTATCCGTGCCCGAATTCAGCCGCCTCACGCTACCCAGCAGCGACTTGCAGTTCTGTTTTGTGAAACGTGAGCAGACACCGGGCGAGCGAATGCGACTCAGTACCCCTTCCACCTGGCAGATATATCGATTTAAAATAGTATTCGTACTCTGGAGTGGTTCGGTGCCGACCGTGCTCGGTTTACCGTCCACAACTGGGTGCAAAACGCGAACCTACAGCCCGAGGACAGTAACTCGCCGATGACGTCGCGGTCGACGAGACGGTGATCCAGCTGACTGATGGACGGTACTGGCTGTTCGTCGCCGTCGATCTCCCGACGACCGAATATCTTCATGCTCGGCCGTTCCCCACCAGGAACACCGGGTTCGCCTGAATAATTCTCGACGAACTCGACGGGAAACACGGCGTCGACGATGCCGGCTTTCCCGTCGATTCAGCCGAATGGCTGAACGCTGCGCTCCACCCCCGCGGCTCCGAATATCGGTACGAACGTCCCGGTCAGTGCAACTGCGCCAAACGTGTCTATCATGAAGGAAAAAACAGAACCTACCATCTCAAGAATGTGTTTGGAATCGCAGAATAGGAACCGGTCGAACCCGGCTGCAGAGGTCGGGTACTGCTGGAACGGGCCGATCTAAACGATGCTCCTGCGTCCGGGGCAACCTATACGGCGTGTCGAATGCGTACTAGTACCATGACTTCGCCAGCCACGCGATTCATCCCGCGGTTCGATCCGGGACGTCGCGCGGTCCGGGAGGACCGGGCGCGATCGCTCGAGACCCGATCCGAGTTCCGGTATCGGGGCGAACGGACCGGACGATGACCGAGTGTGAACCGTTCCGTCGGATCGATCCCGACGCGCTCGAGTCGTTCGTCGCGGACGTCCTCCGGGAAGTCGGCGTCGTCGACGAGCACGCGTCGCTACTCGGCCGAGCCCTCGTCCGGGCAGACTTGCGCGGTATCGATTCCCACGGCGTGGCACGACTCGAGACCTACGTCCGCAAGTTCGAGGCTGGCGGGTTCAACCCCGACCCCGACATCGGCGCCGAACGGATCGCCCTCGCGTTCGCGCGCGTCGACGCCGACGACGGTCCCGGGCAAGCCGCGGCCGTGCGCGCGATGGACGCCGCCATGGACATGGCTCGCGACGCCGGCGTCGGGACGGCTGTCGTAGAGAACAGCAATCACTTCGGAACCGCGGCGTTTTACACGCAACGCGCCGCCGAGGCGGACTTCATCGGGGTGTCGTTGACGAACGTCGGCCCCGACGTCGTCCCGTACGGCGGAACGGAAGCCCTTCTGGGGACGAATCCGATCTCCGTGGCGGTGCCGACGAACCGGGAGTTTCCGATCACGCTCGACATGGCAACGAGCGTCGTAGCGATGGGCAAGATCGACCACGTCGCGGCGGTGACGGGGGAGGAGATTCCCGACCACTGGGCGGTGGACGCCGACGGGAACCCGACGACCGATCCGCGCGAAGTGGCGGCGCTACGACCCCTCGGCGGACCGAAGGGGTACGGCCTCGCCGTGATCGTGGACGCGCTATGCGGACTCCTTTCGGGTGCGAGAGCGAGTCCGGAGATCGGTCCGCTGTACGACGAGTACGACGAGCCGATGCGACTCGGTCACTTCGTCACCGCCATCGACGTTTCGGCGGCGATGGATCCGGATGACTTTCGAGCCAGAATCGACGAGTACGTCGATTCGTTGAAGGCCAGCCCGACGGCCGACGGCGTCGACGAAGTGTTGCTTCCGGGGGAGCCCGAAGCTAGACGGCGTCGAGAGAACGAGCGGAGGGGCGTCCCGCTGAGCGAGGGGACCCACGAGAGCCTGGGGCGGCTGGCCGACCGGTACGACCGACCGCTCCCGTAGGAATCGACTCCTGTCGGCTCCGCGGAGACGGCGGGAACCCGCGAAAACGGAACCGTCGGACTCGGCAGCGTACGCGGGATTTATGCTCGATAGCGCGCCCAGATTCGGATACGGACCCCGGAATCGAGAGCCGGGGCGCGCTCTTGACGGGTGCGAGCGCGGGCATCGGGGAGGCGTTCGTCGAGGAGGATCGGAGCCTCGACGGGCTGCGCGACGCGTGCCACTACACGACGCGCGACGTCCCGTTCTCGGTCGTGCACGTCGAGGACGACGCGGAGACTCGCTCGACTGGCGATGGACGCGGACCACGACGGCCACGAGCGGTTCTGGGCCGTCGCCGCGGACACGACCGCGGACGACCCGAGTTCGACGACCGTCGACGAGTACTCCCCCCGAGGCGGCGCTCAGCGGAGGGATCCCGGGAACCGAATCGATCATCAGCATCGACGAGGCCCACGAGCAACTCGGGTGGGAACCGGCCCACAGCTGGAGGGGGCTATGAGCGAGCCCGCGGTCGCGGGCGGCCTCGAGTTTCGATCGCGCGTCGGATTCGGGTGAGCTCCCGCTTCGATCGGTCACGAACGTCCGTCACGGTACTACTCCGGGTCGTCCGTATTCGGGGCCGGGGAGGCCCACACCGCTCGAACGCGATCAGGCCGAGTTCTTGCGATAACGGTTATGCTCCTCGACGTCCGAATTGTAACTACTGTCCGTGCTAGATTCGTTCAACCTAGACGGGCGGACCTCGATCGTCACGGGTGGGAATCGAGGGATCGGCAAAGCCATCGCTCGCGGCCTGGCGGAGGCCGGTTCCGACGTGGTGATCGCCAATCGGACGCCGGGGACGGGCCGCGAGGCGGCCAGAGCGATCGACGAGACGACGACGGCGTCGGCCGTCGCGGTTCCGACCGACGTGAGCGTCGAGTCCGAGGTCGAAAAACTCGCCGCGAGGACCGTCGACGAGTTCGGGTCGATCGACGTGCTCGTCAACAACGCTGGGATCGCGATACACGGCGGTGCGGAGGAGAAGCCGCTCGAGGAGTGGCGGGAACCCATCGATATCAACCTCACGGGGACGTTCCTCTGCTCGAAGCACGCCGGCAACGTGATGATCGATAGCGGGGGCGGCTCGATCGTCAACGTCACCTCCATGTCGGCGTTCGTCGCCAACTACCCGCAGCGCCACGTCGACTACCAGGCGTCGAAAGGGGGATGGAGGCCTTCTCTCGGCAACTCGCCTCGGAGTGGGCGAGACACGGTATCCGCGTGAACAACATCGCGCCCGGGTACGTCGAAACGGAGATCCTCGTCGAGGACGAGGAGCTGCTGAACACCTGGAAGTCGGAGATGCTGATGGACGAACTGGCGAGACCGGACGATATCGCTCCGCTCGCCGTCTACCTCTCCTCCGACGCGTCGTCGTACGTGACGGGCGAGACGGTCATCATCGACGGCGGATACACCGTCCGGTGACGCGCTCGACCGGTCGTACGGCGGGCGAACCGCCCGGGACTCCCGACGCGCGTGCGGAGTCGCTACCGATACCCACTCGGGTGAATTCGCGCGGCAACGCACGCGACCGGAACGGACGGACCAATACAGCGGACGGAACCACGGAGATATCACGAAAACGCAAGCGGTAGTGCTCGAGGAACCGGGTGGATTCGGCGTTCGGGAGGTCGACGTTCCGCCGGTCGGTTCGGGCGACGTCCTGATGCGCGTCGAGCTCGACAGCGTCTGCGGCACGGATATCCACATCAACGACGGGGTATGGACCTCGACTTTCCGATCGGCCCGGCCACGAGTTCGCCGGCCGTGTCGAACGCCTCGGCCAGGACGTCGAGACCGACGCGCGCGGCGTGCCGCTCGAGGAACTGTTCAACAACAGGGTGGACCTCGACGACGCCGGGGACGCGTTCGAGACGCAAGCGACGGGAGAGGCGCTTCGCGCGTCGATCCAGGCGGCGGGAGAGGCGCTTCGCTCATCGATCCACCCGTACGCGGCCTGACCCCTCCCCGTCGGCATTCCGACGGTTCGAGCCGCTACGAGTACCGGGTCGAGCGTCGAAGCGGGGGTCGTTCGAGTCGGTACGCAGCGAGAGTCGCGAAACGTAATAGCGACTGGGATATTTCGGGAGGGACACATGCGCGTCCGTCGGCGCCAGACGTCGGGGTTCCGAGGCGGACTGCTTCAGACGACGCCCGAGGTCGATAGCGTCGCGTCCGAGCTCGAACCGAGCGGCGTGGAAGGATCGACGATCTCGGTTCCGGCACGGACCGGCGCGGCCGCTCGCAGGTCGAATGGGGCCACGTGTACCGGCCCCTTCTGCGATCGGTAGACCGAATCCCGGCTCCGAGCCGTACCGAGGGATTTCGAGTCGGATCCCCCCGTCGCAGTCACCGGTCGACGAGACGCTCGCACCCGCATTCTGCGCCGTTGTTCGGTGTGTCAGCAGGTCGCATCGGTTGCCTGTCGCGGTCGGCGTTCGGTCCCGAACGGCGACGCTCGTCCGGTCGAGCGGACGCGTGGTGTGTGCTCTCACGGAGCACCCGAATCCAACGTTGTTGAACGCACGTCGATAGCGGATGCGTGGCCGAACGCGCGGTTTCGTGGGGTGAGACTGTGCGGGCGGCGCCCCCCACGGTCGAAACGGCGACCAATTCCGGGCCCGCGACGGCCGGGAGAGCGGTCAACGGCCCCGATCCGACCCTCACGGACGCTGGAACGGTGGCGGCCCCGAGCGAGGTATCGGCACGGGCTGGTTCCGGGCGCCGAGTCGTGACCGAAAGAGCGGTCAGTAGTGGGTTGAACGGGCGTCCAATATCTTCGAACGGCCGTTATATTACAGACGTATGGGTGTAATGTCCAGTGCGAATTTTCTCGCCCGTCCGATTTTCGGTGCTGCTGACCGGTTCTGCGCCGGAATCGCCATCGACGGCGCTCCGACCACTGACGATAATTAATAATAATGCACAATTCCCAGTTGGATCGTCTCGGGAATCGTCTAACACTATTGGACACCTTTACAATGCGGGGCGCCGTGGGTGGGGTATGAGCGACCGAACGCAACGGACGATCGGGGCGGTCGAGACGGTTTTCGAGGTCGTCGACGCGCTCGAGACGGCCGAGACGGTCGGCGTCTCGGAGGTCGCCGACCACCTGGACATCCCGAAGAGCACCGCCCACATCTACCTGAAGAGCCTCGAGGGGGCGGGCTACGCGATCAACGAAGGCGGACGGTACCGGCTGAGCCTCCGATTCCTGAAACACGGTGGCCGCGCGCGAAACCGTCTCAACCTCTACCGAGCGGCGAAAACCCACGTCGACAAGCTGGCGAGCGAGACGGGGGAGGTAGGCAACCTGGGCGTCGAAGAGCGGGGCCAGCGCGTCCTCGTCTACAAGTCCGAGGTCCCGGACGCGATCTACGACAACACGCCGACCGGCGAGCACACGAATCTCCACTGGACCGCCCTGGGGAAGGCCATGCTCGCCCACCTGCCCGAAGAGCGCGTCGACGAGATCGTCGACCGGCACGGCCTGCCGAGGCAGACGCCGAACACGATCACGGACCGGTCGAGCCTTGCGGAGGAACTCGAGCGGATCCGCGAGCGAGGCTACTCCGTAGAGGACGAGGAGCGACGCGAGGGCGTCGTCGCTATCGCGGTCCCCATCCGGAACAAGGCGGATCCGGGGACCGTCCACGCCGTCTCGATTTCGGGGCCGAAGTCGCGGATCAAGCGCGACGACGAACTCCGGTCGGACCTCGTCGAGGCGGTCAGACGGAGCGCGAACGTGATCGAACTCCAGTACAACCACTACTGACCAAGTCTTTTATACTACGCGTCCGAATCATCGGACGAAGACAATGTACAGTACCGTCGAGAGTGCTCCACCGCGGGTAGCGGTGGTTTCGATATGAGTCGCATCGTCGGTCATCCCTCGCTCTCCGTGTTCCGGGATCGGCTGGCCGATCTCGGCGTCGACTCCGTGGTCACGGACCCGGCGTCGGTCGCCGACGAACTCGAGGGGCGGATCGACCGCCCGGCGGTCGCGTGGATAGACGACGACGTCCCTCTGCCGACCGGCGTCGACGCGGATCCCGACCGCGAGGCCCTGGAACGCGCCGAGACGGGGATCACGACGGCCCGACTCGGGGTCGCCTCGCACGGGAGCGTCGTCGTGTCCCAGACCGGCGGGCTCGAGGGCCCGGTCAGCCTCTTCCCCTCGAAACACGTCGCGATCGTCCGGGCGGCGGACGTCGTCCCGGACCTCGCGACCGCCTTCGAGATCCTCGAGGAGGAGTTCGAGCGCGGTGCCGACGACGCCGTGTTCGTCACCGGTCCCTCCTCGACCGGGGACATGGGCGAGATGGTCGTCGGCGTGCACGGGCCGGGAGCGATGGAGATCGTGATCGTCGAATGACCGCGAGCAGAGAGGAAACGGCCGAGCGGCTCCGCCGGATCATGGCGTCCGAGGGGGCGTCGATCGAGCACAACACGAAACTGATCAACGAGCGCCACTACGCCGCGCTCGACCAACTCGAAGACGATCGTCTCGAGCGACTCAGGGAGCGCGCGCGAGCGATCAAGGAGGAGTCGATCGAGCGCCTGCCGGAACTGATCGACCGGTTGCGCGAGCGCGTCGAGGAGAACGGCGGCACCGTCTACGTGGCCGACGACGCCGCGGACGCGAACCGGCACGTCGCCGAGGTGACCGAGCGAGCCGGCGCGAAGACGGTCGTCAAGTCCAAGTCGATGACGACCGAGGAGATCGAGGTCAACGACCACCTCGAAGCGAACGGCGTCGACGTCTACGAGACCGACCTCGGCGAACTGGTCATTCAGCTCGCCGACGAGGCACCCTCCCACATCGTCGGGCCGAGCCTCCACCGATCCCGGGCGGATATCGCGGAGCTGTTCTCGGCGCACTTCGACCTCGACGAACCGCTCGAGACCGCCGAGGAGCTGACGACCTTCGCGCGGGACTACCTCGCCGAGCGGATCGCCGAGGCCGAGGTGGGGATGACCGGCGCGAACTTCCTCGTCGCCGAGACCGGGTCGCTGGCGCTCATCACCAACGAGGGGAACGCGCGGAAGGTCGTGGAGTCGACGGACGTCCACGTCGCGGTCGCCGGCGTCGAGAAGATCGTCCCGACGCTCTCCGACCTCGAGCCGTTCGTCGAACTCGTCGCCCGGTCGGGGAACGGCCAGTCTATCACCTCGTACACGTCCGTCTTCACCCCGCCGGTGAGCACGCCGCCGCTGAACGGGAGCGACGAGCGGGAGTTCCACCTCGTGCTGATCGACAACGGTCGGCTGGCGATGCGCGGCGACGACGTCCTCGAGGAGACGCTCTACTGCGTCCGGTGCTCGGCCTGCCTGAACTCGTGTGCGAACTTCCAGCACGTCGGGGGCCACGCCTTCGGCGGCGAGACGTACACCGGCGGGATCGCGACCGGCTGGGAGGCCGGCGTCCACGGCCAGGAGAGCGCCGCCGAATTCACCGACCTCTGTACCGGCTGTTCGCGCTGCGTGAACCAGTGTCCGGTGAAGATCGACATTCCGTGGCTCAACGCCGCCGTCCGCGACCGCGTCAACCGGACCGGCGACGACTCGATCCTCGACCCGCTCTACGAGGGGCTCACCCCCGACGCGGAACCCGGCGGCGTCGACCTCCAGAAGCGCCTGTTCGGCAACTTCGAGACGCTCGCGAAGCTGGGCAGCGCGACGGCGCCGCTCTCGAACGTCGTCGCGAACCTCGGGCCGACCAGGGCGCTCGCCGAGCGTCTCGTCGGGATCGACCGCCGCCGGGACCTCCCGACGTTCCGGCGCGAGACGCTCCGGGACTGGTTCGAGGCCCGCGGCGGCTCCGCGGTCGCCCGCGGGGAGGCCGCCGTCGACCGCGAGGTCGTCCTCTATCCGGACGTCTACACGAACTACGTCGACGTCGACCGCGGCAAGGCCGCCGTCCGGACGCTCGAGGCCCTCGGCGTGCCGGTGACGATCCCGCCGGTACCCGCGAGCGGCCGGGCGCCCCTCTCGCAGGGGATGATCGAGACCGCCCGGCGGCAGGCGACGACCGTCCACGACGCGCTCGCGGGCCACGTCGACGAGGGCCGGGACGTCGTCGTGATCGAACCGAGCGATCTCGCGATGTTCCGTGACGACTACGAGAAGCTCCTCGAGCCGGACGCGTTCGCCCGCCTGGCCGAGAACAGTTACGACGTCCTCGAGTACGTCTACGGGCTCGTCGTCCAGGAAGGCGCCGATCCGGGCGCCCTGGCCGATCCGTCGGCGGTCGGCGGGGAGCGGGTGGCCTACCACAGCCATTGTCAGCAGCGGACGCTCGGCCTCGAGGCCCACTCGGTCGCGGTGCTCGAGGAACTCGGCTTCGCCGTCGAGACGAGTTCGGTCGAGTGCTGCGGGATGGCCGGCAGCTTCGGCTACAAGTCCCAGTACTACGACCTCTCGATGGCGGTCGGCGACTCGCTCGCCGAGGAGTTCGAGGCGATGGAGTACGATCACGTCGTCGCGAGCGGCACCTCCTGTGGCGAGCAGCTCGGATCGGTGCTCCCCGAGTCCGGACGGCCGCCGCACGTCGTCGAACTGATCGCTCCGCGGTGATCCGGCCGGAACGCGGCGACGGTCGGTCCGTTCCGCCGCTCGCGCTCGGAACGATAACATTTAATCTGTTAGACGGTATCTATTCGCGTGGATCCAATCATGACCCTCGACGGCGAGACGATCGCGATCATCGCATCGAACGAGTTCGAGGACATCGAACTCGAGTACCCGCTCCTCCAGCTCAGCCACCTGGGCGCCGACGTGCTCCTGGTCCCCGTCCAGGCCGGTCACCACCCCCGACCCGCGCTCCGCGAGTCGGGAACGAAACCGGTCACGGGCCGGTTCGGCACCCCGCTGCCGCCGGAGGTCATGGCAGAGGGCAACCGCTACACCGTCGCGGAGTTCGACGACCTCGACCTCGAGGACCTCGACTGCGTCCTCTTCCCCGGCGGGTTCTCGCCGGATCACCTCCGCGTGGTGGACGAGGTTGTCGAGTTCACGCGGGAGGCCTACGAGCGCGGCCTGATCGTCGCCTCCATCTGTCACGGGCCGTGGATGCTGGTCGAGGCGGACATCGCCGACGGGACGGAGGTCTGCGCCTACGAGGCGATCCACACGGATCTCGAGAACGCCGGCGCGACGGTCAGGGACGTCCCCGCGATCAAGGACGGGAACATCGTCACCGGGCGCGTCCCCGACGACCTTCCCGAGTTCACCGAGGCCGTCGCGGAGGCCCTCGAGTCCCGCGAACTCGAGACGCCGCCGGCCTGAGTGGCCGGAATTCGGACGATCCGTACCTTTATGCGGGTTCACGCTACGTAGTCGAACATGGAACCGCGAGTCGCGGCACGGGTTCCCAGCTGGATCGGCGAGGGTGCGCTGTATCACCCCGACCAGGAGGCGGTTTACTGGGTGGACATCCCGCCGGGCGACCTATACCGGTACGACCCGGCGACCGACGACCACGAGTTGCTGCACACGGATCCCCCGATCGGGGGGTTCACGTTCCAGGCCGACGGATCGGTCCTCTACTTCGGCGGCGAGGGCCGCGTCCGAATTTGGGACGACGGCGAGACGGAATCGGTCCGCGAAGACATCGAGGGCGAGGAAGGGATGCGGTTCAACGACGTGATCGCCGATCCCGAGGGCCGAGTCTTCGCCGGCACGATGACCGACGCGGACCACAGCGTGGGTCGCCTCTACCGGATCGACACCGACGGTTCGGTGGCGAGACTCGAGGACGAAATCCAGTTGCCCAACGGCATGGGCTTCTCGCCCGACGAGGAGACATTCTACCTCGTGGAGACGAACACGAACACGATCTACCGGTACGACTACGACGGGGCGACGGGCGACCTCTCGAACCGGGAGGTTTTCGCACGCGCGGACGCGGAGTGGGGGTACGACGGCCTGACGGTCGACGCCGACGGCGGCGTCTGGACAGGTCTGTGGGGCGGGAGCGCGGTCGTTCGGCACACGCCGGACGGCGAGATCGACGAGCGGATCGACGTCCCCGCCGAACACGTCACCACGCTCTCGTTCGGCGGCGACGCGTACGAGACGGCCTACGTCTCGAGCGCGACGTACGAAGCGCCGGTAACCGACGCGAAGGCGGGCCGACTGTTCTCCGTGGAGACCGATCATCGGGGGCGGCCGGAGCACTACTCGGACGTTCGACCCTGACGGACCGGGGCCGTCGCGGCGGTCGCCGAGTCAGGTCCGTCGCGGCGGAGGTGTCCAATCCCAGTCATAACTTATATTATCCCTCATCTATAATTCCATTTCATGGCTGGGAATGCCAATCATCGTGAGCCAACCCGCCGACGGTTCCTCAGGACTACCGGGGTCGCGGGGACGGTCAGCGTGGCAGCTCTTGCGGGATGTATAAGTGGCGACAATGACGAGGATCTCGCTCCGCCGGACGATGCCGTGGTGGACGATCCCGACGGAGAACCGGTGCCCGAGATCGTCTACGAGAACCTCGACCCCGACGCGCCGATCCGGTACTGGTACGGCGAGGAGCACGCGAACCGGCTCCGTGACATCGGATTCGAGGTCGACTACCAGTCGAGAGCCCTGGACGCACACCTGGAGCGACTGTTCGACACGCGAGATTACGACTACTCGGTCCAGCGGTGGCTCGACGGTTTCGACCCGGACAACGCACTCCGTACCCCCGCGAGCGAGGCGACGCTCGCAGAGGGCGGCGGGAACGTCGCCGGCTACTACGACGAGGAGTACGAGGAGCTGCTCTCCGACCAGCGATCGGCGGTCGACGAGGACGAGCGCCAGGCGATCGTCCACGACATGCAGGAGAAGCTCGTCACGGAGCACGTCCTCCACCCGATCATCGTGCAGGACCGAGCGATGCCCTACCGGACCGACGCGGTGTCGAACGTCCGCGGGACCCTCGAGGACGGCCTCGCGAGCATCTGGAACATGATCCAGGTTGAGAGCGAGGACGGGACGCTCTCGGCGGCCTCTCACGAGGACCTGACCAGCCTCGATCCGGTCACCGGCCTCGTGACGCGGGCGAACCGCGACATGATCTCCCTGGTGTACGACCGGCTGATGCACGCCGATCCCGAACAGGAGTACATGCCGGAGCCGTGGGCCGCCGAGAGCGTCGAGTGGCCGGACGACACCACCGTCGAGGTCACCCTCCGGGAGGGGATGGAGTGGCACGACGGCGAGCCCGTGACGGCCGAGGACGTCGTGTTCACCTTCGAGTACCACGAAGAGGAGAACCCCGACTTCGGCGGGCTCGCCGAGAACCTCGACACGGTCGAGGCCGAGACCGACCTCGACGTCCGGTTCGACCTCTCGGAACCCGACGCGATCTTCGAGTCGGTGATCCTCGCGGGACGGAACTCGAGTCTCATCCCCCAGCACGTCTGGGAGGGGCGCGAACCCGACGAGATCGTCGACGAGGAGGACTACGTCGGTAGCGGGCCGTTCCAGTTCGAGTCGATAAGCCTCGGCGAGGAGCTCCGGCTCAGCGCACACGGGGGCCACCACCACGAGCCGAACGTCGACGAGTTCATCCGCGTCGAGACCGCCGACGCGTCCTCGACGGCCAGCGTCGTCCAGGGTGGCGAAGTGGACATGGTGAACTTCGACTTACCACCGGACCAGCTGGTCACGCTCGAGGACGACGACGACATCGAGCTCGAGAGCGCGCTGATGACGTCGATCCACTACGGCGTGATGAACCAGCGCCGTGAGCCGTTCGTCAACGACACCGTTCGCCACGCCACCGCCCACACGATCCCGCGGGAAGAGATCGTCGAAATCGGAGCGGAC
Organism: Halovivax sp.; assembly: GCA_007119345.1. Taxonomy (GTDB): domain Archaea; phylum Halobacteriota; class Halobacteria; order Halobacteriales; family Natrialbaceae; genus Halovivax. The sequence goes on along the minus strand of SKPV01000029.1, from coordinate 1,884 downwards.
GGATTCGGCCAGGTGATCACCTCGACGCTGTCGCCAGATCTCGAATTCTGGTACAACGACGGCATCGACCCGTACGAGTACGACCTCGAGCGCGCCATGGAGATCCTCGCCGACGACGGCTTCGAGTGGGACACCGACGGACGGCTCCACTACCCACCGGACTACGAGATGGAAGAAGAGTGGGACGACCCCAACCAGCCGCCGTCGTAGGCGCCGCCACCCGTCGCGCCCGTCGGCGATTTCGCAGTGCCGGTCGAGAGCAGCCTTCCAGCACCCCACCCACCGCGCCGATTCTATCACCGTTCGAGAGCGATGGGGGCGTTTCTCTCGACGTTCCGCACCTCACAGAAAGAATTATAAAATGGAATCCCCAACAGAGTCAGTGAATTTCATGGTCAATCCGAGAGGGAGTCAGCGATACGCGAGTTCCGCGAGACACACTCGCATCCGAGGAGTGGTCGGCGGATGAAAAAGTACGTCGCGCGCCGCGTCCTCCAGCTGGGTGTCACGTACTTCGCCTTCCTCACCCTGCTGTTCGTCGTCTTCCGGATCGCGCCCGGCGATCCGACGTCGATGTACCTGCTCGAGGGGATGGGTCCCGAACAGCGAGAGCGGACGCTCGAGCGGCTGGGCGTGGATCGACCGCTCCACGAGCAGTACGTGAACTACCTGCTACAGCTCCTGTCGCTCGACCTCGGCGAGTCGTTCCGCTACGGCGCACCGGTCACCGACATCATCTGGGTCCGCTTCTGGAACACGATCCTGCTGATGGGGCCGGCGTTCTTAATCGCCTACGTGCTCGGCATCGCCGTCGGCGCGTTCATGGGTTGGGTTCGCGGCACCGCCAAGGAGCGGTTCGGCATCGTCGCGACCCTGATCGCGCGGTCGTCGCCGGAGTTCTGGATCGGCCTGCTGCTGCTGATGACGTTTTCGTTCTATCTCGGCTGGTTCCCCTCCGGCGGCATGCGGGAGACCGGCTACGAGGCGGCGACGTTCTGGGACCGGTACCTCTCGCTGAACTTCCTGCACCACCTGTTCCTGCCGCTGCTGACGGGGGTCATCTTCTACATGGCGACCCCGGCGCTGTTGATGCGATCCAGCATGATCCAGGTGCTGAACTCGGACTTCATCGAGATCAAGAAGGCCGAGGGTCACCCGGAGTACATCATCCTCTACAAGTACGCCGCCCGGAACTCGATCCTGCCGATCACGACGGTGGTCGCGATCGTCGTCGGCGTCGCGCTCGGCGGGTCGCTGGTCATCGAGACCGTGTTCAGCTGGCCGGGAATGGGCCGGGAGATGGTCGACTCGGTCATGCACAACGATTACGCGATGGCCCAGGCGGTCTTCTTCCTGATGGGGAGCGTCGTGATCTTCATGAACTTCGTCGCGGACATCGTCTACGTCTTCCTCGACCCGAGGGTGAGATACGAATGAGCACGGACATCCGGAACCGACTCGGCGGCGGGATCGCAGCGAAGGTAGCGGACAGCCGGCGGCTGAACAAGCTGTCGAGGGACCTCCGGTACGTCTGGCAGATCATCAGGGGCGACGGCCTGGCGACGTTCGGTGTGGTGACCATCCTCGGGTTCGTCTTCCTGGCCGTCTTCGGCCCGTTCCTCACCCCGCACGATCCCGCCGACAACCTCCGGGGCGACGACGGATCGCTCTTGCGGACGGAGGCCCCGTCCTCCTCGGACGGCGTCTACCTCGGGACGACGAACTACGGCGAGGACGTCCTCTCGCAGGTGATCCTCTCGGCTCGGGTGTCGGTTTTCGTCGGACTGATGGCGGCGCTGATCGCGGTGTTCATCGGCGCGAACGTCGCGCTGATCAGCGCCTACTACGGCGGCTGGGTCGACGACGTCCTCATGCGGTTGGTCG
>SKPV01000140.1 GCA_007119345.1 Halovivax sp. | reverse complement strand
GGCGTCCGGAGCGTGACCGGCCGGCGGGGCGCCGGCGGCGTCCGCGTGCGCCACGGCGGCGCCGCCCGCAACGGCCGGCAACGACAGGACGAGGAGACAGACGAGTCCGAGCGTCGATAGGTGCCGCATCTGAACTCCCTCTCTGCGGTGAACGAGCAAATCCCTTGTGGGTCGCGGGGGCGCCCGGCCGCGGATCGTCGCTCCGGATCTCGATACTCGATACCCGATCCGACGCCCGACGCTCGGTCCCGATCCCGGGCGCCGACCCGTGGTCCGGCCCGCCCGCAGCCGCGAGGGGGCGCGTCAGAAACTCCTATGTGGGAGAACGTCGCTCGCTCACTCATGACGTCTACCGACGCGATCCTGGAGCGCCACCTGGAGGCCATGTTGAACCAGGATCTGGAAGCCACGATGGACGACTACGCCGAGGACGCCGCCCTCGTCACCAACTTCGCCACCTTCCGCGGTCGCGAGGAGATCGCGGGGATGTTCGAGAATTTCTACGCCGAGTTCTCGTCCCCGGACGCGACCATCGAGGTCGAACAGGAGACCGTCGAGGGCGACTTCGCGTACGTCGTTTGGCGCGGCGAGTCGCCGGAGAACGTCTACGAGTTCGCCACGGACACGTTCTACGTGCCCGACGACGCGATCGAATTCCAGACGTTCGCCGGCCACGTGACGCCGAAGGGGTAGCGCCGACCGCGCCCGCCGAACCGATCTGCAGCGTCGACACGCCGTCGTTCGGCGGGTAGCACACGGAAATCGACGTTCGACCTCGCCCGCGAGCGAGGGGGCGCCGTTCCGATCCGGTTGAAGCGTTCGTAAACCGTTCGAACGCCTCGAACTGCAGGGAAGCATATACCGGCCCAGCACCGAAGCCGGATCGATGTCAGATTCGAAAATCCCCGTGCGACGACGCGATTACCTCCGATGGAGCGCCGGCGCCGCGACCGCGAGCACCGTCGGCCTCGCCGGCTGCCTCGGCGGCGACGGCGGGACCGGCACGCTGTCGACGCAGGTCACCGACCAGCCCGGCGACATCGGCGACTTCGAGTCCTGCGTCGTGACGATCGAGGGAATCTGGGTGAAACCGCGCGGTGACGGCGACGACGATGATGCGGACGGCGAGGACGATTCCGACGGCGACGACGACGCCGACGGGATCGACGAACAGGACGGCGACGACGTCGATCAGAGTGACGCCAGGGAGTACCACGAGTTCGACGAACCCCAGGAGGCCGACCTCGTCCAGCTACAGGGCGAGGAGACGCAGCTGATCGACGAGGATCGGGAGCTGTCCGTCGGCGAGTACGAGTACCTCCAGCTCGACGTCAGCGGCGTCGAGGGCGTCCTCGAGGACGGCGAGCCGGCGACCGTCTCGACGTCCGGGGAGGCGCCGTTGCAGTTCAACGAGCGCTTCGAGATTCGCGAGGACGAGCGGACGACGTTCCTCGCCGACTTCACCCCGGTCCGCCGCGGCCGGACCGACGAGTACCTCCTCCAGCCCGTCGCCAGCGGAACGAAGGTGAGCTACGAGGGCGAGGAGTGAGGTAACCGCGACTCGGCTCCCGGACGAGGCGCGGCCGCGACGATCTTCTCGGTCGATCTCCGGACGAGGCGCGGCCGCAACGATTTTGCCGGCCGACCGAAATTCTCCCGACGATGCCGGTCCCAGCAGCGCACGAATTCGTTCTGTTCGTTCCCGTGATCAGATCTCTCTTCGCGTTCCTGATCGTCCTCCTGATCGTCCTCGTCCTCTTAAAACTCCTCTCGTAGGGTCGGCCGTCCGGGGTTACGAGGATCGACCGACTTCAGGCGGGGTTCGGATCGAGACCCCCGACGACGCGCTCGTCGGACCCCCGCGTACGGGACGAAACCGCGCGCCCGGTCCGGAACGCGTCCGTTCGACGCCGCGATCGCGACGCCGAGTGGCGCCCGCTCGCGCCGTCTCGTCGTCGATGCGGAAATACCGCTCCGTCTCAGTCCGACGCCTCGGCGGTCGCCAGCGGCTCGATCGCCAGCGCCACCGTCACGCCGTCGACGTCCCACTCCCGGCGGTGACCGTCCTCGACGCCGCCCAGCTCGTCGGCGCGGACCTCCTCGCGGATCAGGTCCTCGCGCTCGCGGACGAGGTCGGCGACGCGGTCGTCGTCGATCGAGACCTCCAGCGCGATGCGCTCCTCGACGTCGAGGTCGAGCTCCTTGCGCATCTCCTGGACGCGGCGGATCACCTCGCGGGCGTAGCCCTCGCTCTCGATGTCGGCGGTGAGGGAGGCGTCGACGTAGACGACGCCGCGCTCGTCGCCCTCGACGGCGACCGCGGAGCCGGCGACGCCCTCGGGCGTCTCGGTGACGAACGATACCATCTCGTCGTCGAGCGATTCCTCGTCCTCGAGAACGTCCTCGACGGCCGATTCGAGCGCTTGCAGGGTCGGCTCGTCGATCCGGGCCTCGTTGAGCGCGTTCATGACTCGCCCGGCGCGGTCGCCGAAGGCGGGTCCGAGGACGCTCATGTCCGCCTCGGCGCTGTAGGCGAGCTCGCCCCAGCGCTCGTCGGGGGCGACGAGTTGGATCTCGCGGGCGTTGAGCCGCTCGGCCAGGAGGTCGCCGTGCCGGCGAACCGCGTCGGCGAGGCGCTCGTCGTCGGCCGCCACGACCACGCGCGGGACGGGCCAGCGGAGCTTGCGACCCGCCTGCTGGCGGGCGTTGGCGCCGCTCTCTTCGATCGCACGCAGGAGGGTGACGTCCTCCTCGAGTTCTTCGTCTTCCCAGTACTCCTCGACCTCGGGCCAGTCTTCCATGTGGACCGTGTCGAAGCCGCTGTCGCCGGTAAGGGTGCCGTAGAGCTCCTCGGAGACGAAGGGCGCGTACGGGGCGAGCAGGACCGCGCTCTCCCGGAGGACGCGGTAGATCGTGGCGTAGGCGGCCGTCTTCGAGGGGCTGTCGGCTTCCTCCCACATCCGCTCGCGGACCGCCTGGACGTAAAAGCGGGAGACGTCCTCGACGACGAACTCGACCAAGGCGTCGAGCGCGCGGTCCTGGCGGAACTCCTCGAAGTGGGCGGTCATCTCGGCCTTCGTCGACTGGAGGCGGGCGAGCACCCACTCGTCGACGAGCTCGAGGTCCGTCTCTCGCGGCTCCGCCGATCGACCATTCGCGGAGCTACGCTCCGCGCTATCGTCGACGTCCTCGAGCGTGGTTTCGGACGGATCGTAGCCGTCCAGCCGCATGTACGGCAGCGGGAAGCGGAACACGTTCCACAGCGTGCGGAGGTGTCGCTCCATCGTCTCCATGCCCTCCCACGAGAAGCGCATGTCGTCGCCCTGCGGGTTGTTCGACAGCAGGAACATGCGCATGACGTCGCGGCCGTGCTCGTCGATGGCCTCGTGAGGGTCGACGAGGATGTCCTTGGATTTCGACATCGCCCGGCCGTCGGGCATCTGGGCGAAGCCGTGCATCAGGACCGTCTCGTAGGGGATCTCGCCGAGCGCGGTGGTGCCCATCCCGAGCTGGGACCAGAACCAGCCGCGGGTCTGGTCGTGGGCTTCGATGATGAGGTCCGCGGGCCAGAGCTCCTCGAAGTCGTCTTCCTCGGACGGGTAGCCGATCGTCCCGAGCGACGCCACCGAGGAGTCGAACCAGACGTCGAACACGTCCGGCACGCGGGTGTAGGTCGTCCCGTTCTCGGTGATCGTGAGCTCGTCGACCGTGTCCTTGTGGAGGTCGACCGCCGCGGGATCGACGTCCTGGTCGACGCGCGCTGCGAGCTCCTCGCGAGTGCCGATCACGATCATGTCGTCGTCGGCGTCGACGTCGTCCGCCCCCTCCGGGGTCCACACCGGTAGCGGGATGCCCCAGTAGCGCTGGCGGGAGACGTTCCAGTCGGGCGCCTCCTCGACGAAGTCCCGGAACCGGTTGTCGCGGGCCCAGCCGGGGTACCACTCGCTGTCCTCGATGTTGGCGAGCAGCTCGTCTTTGACGTCGGTGATGGTGATGAACCATTGGTCGGTGACGATCTGGAGGATGCCGGTGTCACAGCGCCAGCAGTGGCCGTAGCTGTGGGTCACCGTGCCCGACGCGAGCAGGTTGCCGGCCGCGTCGAGGTCGGCCGTGATCTCCTCGTCGGCCTCTTTGACGAACTGGCCCTCGTACGCGCCGCCCTCCGCCGTGTAGACGCCGTCGCTGCCGACGGGACAGAAGATGGGGAAGCCGAGCTCGCGCCCGCGCAGGAAGTCCTCCTCGCCGTGGCCGGGCGCGGAGTGGACGAGGCCTGTGCCGTCCCCGCCGACCTCGACGTAGTCGGCGGCGTAGACCTCGTGGGCGCCCTCGTGGTCGGGGGCGTCGGGCACCTCCTCGGCCAGCGGGTGCTCGTAGGCCCAGCCGATGAGTTCCTCGCCGCGCAGCTCCTCGACAATTTCGTAGTCGTCGTAGCGTCCTTCCTTCAGAACCTCCTCAACCTTTGGGGCGCCGAGGTAGAGCCGCTCCTCGTCACCGCCTTTCTCGGCCCTGACGCCCACGTACTCGCCCTCGGGATCGACGGCGACGAACGTGTTCGCGGGGACGGTCCACGGCGTGGTGGTCCAGGCGACGAGCGCGCCCTCCCGGTCTTCGAGGTCGAACGTGACGTAGATCGAGGGATCCTCGACGTCCTCGTACTCGACCTCGTTGTTGGCGATCGCCGTCTCGCAGCGGGGACACTGGCTGATCGAGCGGTGGCCCTTCTCGACCAGCCCGCGTTCGGCGGCCTTCGCGAAACCCCACCAGGCGGCCTCCATGTACTCCGGCGAGACCGTCTTGTACGGGTTCTCCCAGTCCATCCAGACGCCGAAGTCCCGGAAGTCGTCCTGGAGCCCCTCGAGTTGCTCCTCGGCGTAGGCCTTGCACTCGTCGATGAAGTTCTGCTCGCCGAACGCCTCGATGTCCTTCTTGTTCTCGAAGTCGAGTTGCTCCTCGACCCGGGTCTCGATCGGCAGGCCGTGCATGTCGTAACCCGGCCGGTCGGTGACGTCGTAGCCGCACATTCGCAGGTAGCGGATGTAGACGTCCTTCAGGGTCTTGTTCCAGGTCGTTCCCATGTGGGCCGCGCCGGAGGTGTACGGCGGCCCGTCGACGAAGAAGAAGGACTCCCCGTCCGCGCGGTGCGCTCTGGTCTGCTCGTAGGCGTCGACGTCGTCCCAGTACTCGAAGACGTCCTCCTCGAGCGCGTGGGGCTCGTATTCGTCGGCCACCTCGCCGAAGCGGGTCATACCTGGCGGAAGTGGCTCCGACAGTAAAGAGCAATCGGTGTGGCAGACGCGGCTGTCTGACGCCGGGTGAGGGATGCGGGCGGGACCCGCGAGGGCGTCGGGCGGCCGCCCGAGGATCGATCAGGTCGCAGCCGAGAGCGTCCGCGCGGCGAGCTTCCGGTAGCCCACGACGTACACGCCGGCGTACAGCAACAGCCCGCCAATCGCGGCGAACCAGGCCGCGAGTACGAGGTCGCCGCCGGCAACCTGCTGGAGGCTGGCATACTCGGCGAGGAGCCCGGCCGCCGTCAGCGCCGCGGCGAGCAGGACGTAGGATGCGAGCGCGAGCAGTTCCACGAGGAGATCGGAGCCGAACGACGTCATGGGGTTCTCCAGACGATCGAGCCCGATAACGGTGTCGGGGCCGGCGACGCGACCCCGAGCGCCGTCGCCGGCGGGGTCGCACTCACGCCACGAGGTCGAAGGCGACGGCGATCGAGTCGGCGCCCGCGACGCTCCAGAAGCGGAACCGATAGCGGCCGGGGTGCAGGTCGGGACAGACGCGGACGGCGTCCTCGTGGGCGTGCCCCTCGACGAGGCCCTCCTCGCTCAGCTCGAACGTCCACTCGAAGCCCCGGCCTGGCGGGTGGAGCAACCCCTCGTCCGTGTAGCCGATCCGGGCGTCCGGGTCCGCGCCGCGGACGTCCTCCCACCCGTCCTCGGTCAAGATCTCGAGGTTGTACTTGTGCCGATTTCCGGTCGACTGCCGGTCGTCCGAGACGTTGCGCAGCGCGATCCGCACCTCGTCGCCGCGCTCGAACGCGAGCGCGCGGTCGACGTCGTCCGCGTCGCCGTCGTACTGGGGATTCTCCACGCGCATCGCGAAGACGGAGTCGCCGTCGTCGTCGACGGTCTCGCCCCACGCGACCTCGTCGTCTCCCGTCGCGGGGAGCCGCTCGAACGCCTCGTCATCGCACTCGAGGGCCGCGGGCACGTTCTGGGGATCGTGGGGCGGTTCGACGTAGCCGGCCAGGTCGTCGGGGCGGATCGGCGCCTCGTCCGAGCGGACCTCGCCCGCGTCTCCCCACCCGTTCGTGATCGTGAACGCGGCCGCCGACGGGAGGTCCTCGCCCGTCACGCGGACGTACGCCGCGGGGTAGGTCTCGACCTGCGCGCACCCTTCCGCCTCGTCCTCGCGCACGTCGACGGCCGCGGCGGTTCCCGTGATCGCCTCGATCCGCTCGACGCCGTCGCCTTCGTCGTCGTCGGCCGCGAACGTGACCGTCTCGGTCCCGACGTCGTCGATCTCGAGCTCGCGGTAGCACGCGTTCGGCGCGGCCGTCTGGACGGAGACCACGACGGACGCCTCGAAGTCGGTCTCCTCGAACCACTCGACGAGGTCCTCGGGCGGCCGAGGCCCCCCATCGCCGTCGTCACCGTCGTCCGCGGTGGCGAACAGGGGCACGTCATCCAGGGATTCGATGACCCGGACGAATCCGACGCGATCGCCGACCTCGGCCCACGGGGGCCGGGAGGCGGTCGCTCCGGCCTGGAAGACGTCGACCTCGAGTCCGCCGTCGCCCGCGCCGCCGTCGGCTCCGCCGCCGGGATCCGATTCGCCGAGACACCCGGCGAGCGAGACGCCCGCACCGGCACCCAGCAGGCGGAGGGCCCGTCTCCGGTTCAGCGGTTGCATGACCGATCGTACGGCCCGTTCGCTTAACTGTTTTCCCGACGGTGAAATCCCGGTTGCAGCTTCGCTGATCGTCACGACCGCCGCTCGCGCGCCGCCGTCCGCGGCGGAGACCGATACGCCCTTGCGCGGGCACGCCCTTCGTCGTGCCGTGCCCGCCGACTCCTCCGATACGGCCGCCGATCCCACCGACGCGGCCGCCGATCCCACCGACGCGGCCGCCGATCCCACCGACGCGGCCGCCGACCGCGCCGCCGCAACCAGCGCCCCCTCCGACGCGGCCGCCGATCCCGCCTTCCCCGAGCGCCGCCACGTCCTCGACGACGGCTGCGAGCGCTGCCCGGCCCTCGTCGAGTGTCGCGAGCGCATCTCGTGGGGAACCGGCCCGCTCGACGCCTCGGTCTTCGTGGTCGGCGAGGCGCCCGGGGCAGGGACTCCCGAGGCCGACCGGTGGAAGGGCGGAAACTGGACCGGGATGGCCTACACGGCCCGCCACTCGGGGCGCCGGATTCGATCGATGCTCGCCGCCGTCGGCTACGACGAGGAGGCCTACTACACCAACGCGGTGAAGTGCTTTCCAGCCGATCCCGACGACCCGACGACGAACCGCGAGCCGACCGCCGCGGAACGGGCGAACTGTCGCGAGCACCTGGTGACCGAACTCGAGACCGTCGAGCCCGACGTCGTCCTCGCGACCGGGAAGCACGCGACGACGACCGTCCTCGCGGCCGACGGCCGTACGCTCGACGATCTGGAGGGGTCGGGCTTTCTGGACGTCGTCCTCTCCCCGACGCGCTGTGAGAGGCTGGACGTCCGGCTGCTACCGATCCTGCACCCCTCCTACCAGGACGTCTGGATCGGTCGTCTGGGATACGAGCCGGCGGAGTACCTGGCGGCGATTCGCGATCGGCTCGACGGGCACGCCGACTGATCGGACGCGGTCGCCGGCCGTCGTTGTTTCCGACCGGGCGAGCGGTCGCCGGCCGTCGTCGTTCCCGGCCGCAAGAACGACAAGCGGACCGACCGATCGGGCCGATTATGAATCCGATCGAATCGGCGGATCCGGACGCCGTTCTCTCCGGTCGCGGCGACTGGATCGATCCCGCGCTCGCCGAGCGGTTCTCGGAACACCCGCTGGACTCCGTCGAACGCGAGTTCCCCCACTACGTCCGATCGATCGACTCGCCGGACGACGTCGTCCGCCCGTCCGAGCAACACCCCGTCTTCTACGGCTGTTACGACTGGCACTCGGCGGTTCACAGCCACTGGTCGCTGTGTCGCCAGCTGCGTCTGTTCGCGGACCATCCGGCCGAACGGAGGATCGTCGAGAGCGTCCGGTCGCGCCTGACGCCCGAGAACGTCGAGCGCGAGGTCGCGCACGTCGAGGAGAATCCGTCCTTCGAGAAGCCCTACGGCTGGGGCTGGCTCCTGCGCCTCGCGGCGGAACTGCACCTGTGGGAGGACCCACGGGCGGACGAGTGGCGGGCGACGCTCCGACCGCTGGAAGATCGGATCGTCGCGCTCGTCGAAACCGAATTCCTGACCCAGGAACGTCCGCTGCGGGTGGGAACGCACGGCAATTCGGCGTTCGCCCTCGGCTGCGTCCTCGACTACGCGCGGGTGACGGGCGACGCCTCGCTCGAGTCCGCGGCCGTCGAGACCTCGCGCCGGTTCTACGCCGACGACCGGGACTATCCGCTCGCCTACGAGCCGATCGGCTGGGACTTCCTGTCGCCGGGGCTCGCCGAGGCGGATCTGCTGGGCCGCGTCCTCGACCGGGAGGCGTTCGCCGCCTGGCTCGACGGCTTCCTGCCCGACGTGACGGAACCGCCCCACGACGCGATCCCGGTGCCGGTCGGAGTGGATCCGGACGCGGACGACGGGATGGCCCTCCACCTGGTCGGCCTGAACCTCTCGAGGGCCTGGTGCATGGCGGGGATCGCGGACGTGCTCGGCGATCACCCGTACGCACCCGTCTTCGAGCGGTCCGCGAGGGACCACGCCGAGGCGGGCCTCGCGGTCGCGTTCACCGACGCGTACGCCGGCTCGCACTGGCTCACCTCGTTCGCGCTGTACCTGCTCACCAGGAACGACGGCGGAATCGCGCCGGATTGAGGACGAGGGTCGAACGGGGTCGAGGGCGAGAGTTGAACGGGGTCGAGGGCGAGAGTTGAACGGGGTCGAGGGCGAAAATCGAACGGGGTCGAGGGTGGAGCCGCGCCGGATTGAGGGAGAGTGGACCGCGAGGCCACAGTCGTCCCGTCGCGACCGTCGCCGTCGAACCGGGGATTCCGTGTCCATCTCCCCACCGGCGATCGGGGACGCCGTCGCCAACTTTCATACCGGGCGCCGTCCCAGGCGTACGTATGAGCACCATCTTCGGCCAGATCGTCGACGGGGAGATCCCCGCTCGCGTCGTCTACGAGGACGAGACCACGTTCGCCTTCCTGGACGCCAATCCCCTGGCGCCCGGCCACACCCTCGTCATCCCCAAGGACGAGTACGAGCGACTGAACGACGTCCCCGAGGACGTCGCGGCGGACCTCTACGCGACGATCCACCGGGTGATCCCGGCCGTCGAGGAGGCGGTCGACGCCGACGCGACGACCGTGGCGTTCAACAACGGCGAAGCGGCCGGCCAGGAGGTCCCGCACGTCCACTGCCACGTCGTGCCCCGCTTCGAGGGCGACGGCGGCGGCCCCATCCACGCGATCGCCGGCGAGACGCCCGATCTCGACGACGACGAACTCGACGAGATCGCCGACGAGATCGCCGATCGAACCTGATCTACGGGTCGCGAGCCCGATCTACGGCTCGCAGACCCGGTCTACGGTACGCGAGCCCGATCTGCGGATCGCGGGTCGGTTCGACGCGCTGCCGATCCCGTCCCGCGCCGTGAGCGTTTTATCGGTGCCGTGCGAGCGACCGGTATGACCCTCGCGGACGTCGCGGCCGCGGCCCGGGAGCGACCCCTCGCGGCCGCCCTCGAACTCGGCAGCCTGGCGGTCTGCGCCCTGCTACTCGTCGGCGTCTTCGCCGCGATCGCCTCCGGGCGGCCGGGCGCTTCCGGCGGCATCTGGCTCGCCGTCGTCGTGGTCGGCGCCGCCTTCGTCTGCTTCTGGACGGTTCTCTGGCCGTCGTACGAGCGGATTCGTGGTCGACACTGAGCGGGGGGGAGCGTCCGTCGGGTGTAGGTACCGCTCACCGGTGCCAGCGTGCGGATCGATCGGTCCGCCCCCGAACGCCGATGCGGATCCCGCCGGTCCGACTCCTCTCGACGCTTCGACCGACGACGAAGCCCGCCGATTCACCCACGTTCGGAATCGACCCAGCCGCACCTCGCGCCGTCGTCTAAACGATCAGCGTGACGAGCAGGTCGCCGTACACCAGGGCGATCAGCAGGCCGGCGAACAGGGGGACGAGAAACGGCGTCCCCGGGGAGATCCAGACGGTCTCCTTCTCGGCGAGCACCGCCAGTCCGTCCCGCAGGTCGGTCGCGCTCGTCCCGTAGGCCGACCCCTCGATGGAGTCGAGGAAGGCCGCCGCGCCCCAGGGGTCCTCGTCGTCGGTTTCGCCGGTCGCCGCCTCGATCGCGGCCGCGTCGCCGTCCCCGCCGGTCGGGTCCTCCGAGATCGTCTCGCCGCCGTCGGGGAGGACGCTCGCCGCCTCGACGGCGCCGTCGGTCGGCGGGTTCGGCTCGTCGGGCAGCGAGTCGGGATCGCGGTAGCGGGCGGGATCCGCCCGGAGCTCGGCGAGCGTGAGCCCCCGCCAGCGGAGGTACATCCGGAGCGCGTCGAGGTCGAGCCCGCCGAGGGTCATGCCGTCGGGGGTCTCGAGCAGCTTGCCGTGGGTGGTGGTCACCCGCTCGACGGCGACGGGCCAGCCCACCAGCATCACCGGCGCGATCCGACCGGCCGCGGCGTTGCGGACGGCGAGGACGGCGGGGATCGCGAGGCCGACGAGCACCCCGTTCGCGAGGATCGTCAGCGAGAACGGGACCGCCTCGCCGCCCGGCGCGACGGGGAGCGTCCAGCCGCCGACGGCGTACGTCGGGACGACGGGAAAGAGCAGGGCGAGCACCAGCAGCGCCTTCGCGTCGGCGCCGCCGAAGCCGCCGAACCACCAGAAGAGGTACGCGAGCGGGACGACGAAGCCGAGGCTGAGCGCCGCGGGGATGAGGAAGGCCTCCCAGGCGAAGACGTCGGCGCGGTAGGCGACTCTGGCGTCCCACGCGAGCAGCGCGGCGCCCAGCGCGCCCAGCGGGATCCAGACCGCGGTCGGCACCCGCCGGGTGCGGACGTCCAGGATCGCGACCCAGGCGAAGACCGGGATCGCGACCAGCCGCAGGAGGTCGGGGACCGACGCCGACGCGCTCGAGAGTGTCACGGACGCCTCTGTGCGCGGCACCCGCGTTAGTTTTTCGGGGCGCGCCGAGCGGAACCGATCCGCGCGACTCCCGCCGCCGCATCGACGTCAGCGCCGCTCAGCAGGCGCAGTCGCCCGAATCCGGAGATCGCTCCAGGCGCATCTCGGCGTGGCAGTCGGGACACGCTCGCCCGTCCGACTCGTCCAGTTCGCCGACGCCGACGGGCTCGCGGACGTCGCAGTCGTCGCACCAGTAGGCGCCGACGTAGCGCTCGCCGGCCGGCTCGTCGGGGCCGAGGTCGGCGACGGCCGTCCGGAGCGTCTCGTACAGACCCATGCTGGACGCGACGTGTCGTGGACTGATAACTGTCCGCACGGTCTGGCGCGAAGTGCGCACGTCCGGGTACCGTCTCGAGGACGCTGTCGTGGGGGCTGGAGCGGGTCGAGCGTCAGTACGACGCCCGCAGCACGTCCTCGAGCTCGTCGGCCGTTGGTTCGAGGCCCGCCGGCGCGTTCGCCATGAACGAGTCCGTCAGGACGTGCTCGGCCACCGTCGGGAACGCCTCGGGCGCCGGCCCGTCGACGTCACGGAGCCGCGACGGGAGCCCCAGCGCGTCACGGATCTCGGTCACGCGATCGACGATCGCCGCGGCCCGATCGTCCGCCGCCGCGACGCCCAGCCCCTCCGCGAGCAGCTCGCGACCGCCGCGGACCTCCCCGAAGACGTACTCGAGGACGTGCGGGACCACGACCGCGTGGGCCGCGCCCTGCTGGACCTCGTACGTGCGCGTCAACCCGTGGCCGAAGGCGTGGACGATCGACAGCGTCGTTCCGTCGGGCCGGGAGACGCCGTACTGCGCGCAGCAGATCCCCTTCACGACCGGTTCCAGCACGTCGGCGTCCGGGGGCTCGCGACCGAGCCGCGGCAACCCGTCGGCCAGCAGCCGGAGCGCCCTGACGGCGGTCCCGTCGGTGAACGGCGTCGCGTTCCGGGCGTAGGGGGTCTCGATCGCCTTGTCGAAGCCGTTCATCGCCGACGCGGCCAGGATCGACCGCGGCGTCGTCGCGAAGAGTGCCGGATCCGCGACCACCGCCCGCGGCATCAGGCGCGGATCCGAGATGCCGCCGGCGGCGCCGTCGGCCTCGTCCGGGACGCCGTCGGCCTCGTCCGGGACGTCTTCGGCCCCGTCCGGGACGTCTTCGACCTCGATCGGGCCGGCCTCCGGTGCGGCGGTGACGCCGGCCACCTGCGAGAGCTCCGCCCCGGCGAGCGTCGTCGGGACGGCGACGATCGGCAGGAGGTCGCCCTCGGGGATCGAGAACGTTCCTCGCTCGGCGAGTTCGCGGCCGACGGCTGCGGGTTCGCTCCGGGACACGCCATCTCCGGTTTCGACCGCCGACAGCGCGCTCGCCACCGTCGCGACGTCGAGGCTGCTGCCGCCGCCGAGCGCGACCAGGACGTCCGCGTCCCACTCCCTCGCCGCCCGGAGGGCCTCGTACGCGGTCGAGAGCCGCTTCTCGGGCGTCGTCCCGTCGAAGACGCCGGCCAGCCGATCGCCGAGACCGTCGGTGACCGGGTCGATCACCGCGGGCGTCGAGCCCACGGTTTCACCGCAGACGACGAGCCCCCGCTCGAAGCCGCCCTCGGCGAGCTCCGCGTCGAGGTCGCCCGCGGCGCCGGTTCCGAAGCGGATCGCGGGTGGCGAGTAAGCGAACCGGAAGCCGTCCGAGGCGGCGACCGCCTCGCCGCCGTCGGCGACCGTCTCGCCGCCGTCAACGATTGGCTCGCCGCCGTCAACGATTGGCTCGCCGCCGTCAACGATCGGATTGCCGCCGTCAACGATTGGCTCGCCGTCGCCGCCCGGAGGGCCCCGTCTCGCGCCCGATCCGTCACCGGTGTTCATCCGGAGTCCCTCCGCCCATCGCGTCGGGCAGCTCGAACGCGGGGAGTTGCGCTTCGATCGCCTCGCGCTCGTCTTCCAGCCGCTCGGGAAGCGCGAGGCTCGTTCCCAGCTCGTCGGGAGCCTCGTCGACGTCGAACCCCGGTTCCGTCGTCGCCACCTCGAAGAGCACGCCGCCGGGTTCCCGGGCGTAGATCGACCGGAAGTACGTGCGGTCGATGATCTCCGTAACGTCGCGCCCGTGCGCCCGGAACGCGTCCCGGAAGCGCTCCTGCTCGTCGACGTCGTCGGTCTCGAACGCGACGTGGTGGACGGTGCCGACGCCCATCCGGCCGCGATCCGCGTCCGTCTCGACCAGATCGACGATCGATCCCGGACCGCCCGCGGCCGAGCGGTAGCGACGGCGGTCCCCCGCGGTCCCCTCGCGTTCGTACCCCAGGACGTCCGCGAGCAGGCCCGCCGTGGGCTCGACCTCGGCGACGGCCAGGGTCGCGCCGTGAAATCCGCGGAGCTGGTGCTCCTCGGGGACGGGTCCGTCCGACCAGGTGGCGACGTCCGCCGCGTCCGCCTCGTCACTTCCGATCAACTCCAGCCCGATCCCGTCCGGGTCCTCGAACCGCAGGACGGTCTCATCGAAGCGGTTCGTTCGCTCGACGTCGACGCCGCGCTCCTCGAGGCGGTCGACCCAGTAGTCGACGGATTCGGGGCGGATCAGGTACGCCGTATCCCGGGTCTGCCCCGCGCCGAATCGCCCGTCTCGACCCCGCTCGCTCCACGGGAAGAAGGTGACGTTCGTGCCCGGCGTCCCCTCCCCGTCGCCGAAGTAGAAGTGGTAGGTCCCAGTGTCGTCGTGGTTGACGGTCCGCTTGACGAACCGGAGGCCGAGCGCGTCGACGTAGAAGGCGGCGTTGTCCCCCGGATCGCCGGCGATCGCGGTCACGTGGTGGAGTCCCGGCGTCGATGGCGTCATCGGTGCGTCTAGCGGCCGGACGCGGATAGGCGTTGCCGGGACGTCGACGGCACGTCCCGACGTCGGGGTTACCGTCCGGTAGGGGGTCCGAGGTGTCGGTCCGGCGCGTCGCCCCGCGATGGGGCCCGCGGCCGCACCGTGTGCGCGTCGGCACTCGCGCCCGCTCCGTGTGCGCGTCGGCATCCGCCGAACCGTTAACCCACCCGTCGGCGAATGGGTGTCATGGCCTGTCCGTATCTCGAGTACCGCGACGCGAACGGGGATCTGACGTTCGACGAGGCGCGGGCGTACTGCACCGCCGCGGACCGGTTCGTCCAGCCGCTCCGGGCCGACATCTGCAACGATCGGTACGAGCTGGAACACGCGACCCACTGCGAGATCTACCGCGCGCACGCCGACGGGGACGACGGCGCCGGAGACGCGCGGGCTGAAGACGCGCGGGCCGACGACGGTGGGGCGCCGATCGAGGGGGCGGATCGATCGTGAGCTACGCCGATTTCCTGGCGGACGAACCGCTGATCGTCACCGCGGCGCTCACCGGCGGCGTTCACGGCAAGGAGGCCAATCCCGAGCTGCCGGAGACGCCCGCGGAGATCGGCCGGGCGGCCGCCGCGGCCGAGGCGGCCGGCGCCGCCGTCGTCCACCTCCACGCTCGCCGCCCGAACGGGGAGCGGACGTTCGCGACCGAGCGGTTCCAGGCGATAGACGACGCCGTCCGCCGGCACGCCGACGACGTCGTGATCCAGCACTCGACCGGGGGGACGGCCGCCCCGACCGGGGAGCGCCACCTCCCACTCCGGACGGACCCGCCGCCGGCAATGGCCTCCCTGGATATGGGGCCGCTCAACCGCTACGATCGCCTGACGAGCGAGAACACCCGCGCGACGATCGACGCGCTCCACGGAGAGATGGTTGACCGCGGGATCAAACCCGAACTCGAGGTGTTCAACGACGGCCACCTGAACGAGGTGCACGCCCTCCTGGAGCGTCGCGAGCTGGCCGATCCCGTCTACGCGACGCTGATCTTCGGGGCCGGAACGCTCACCCGGCCCCGGCCACGAAACCTGCTGAACGGGATCGACAACCTCCCCGACGGCGCGCTGTTCAACACGCTCGGCTTCGGTCCCCACCAACTCCCGTTCGCGACGCTGGGAATCCTCTTCGGCGGCCACGTTCGCGTCGGTCTGGAGGACAACGTCTACTACCGCCGGGGCGAGCTCGCCGAGAGCAACGCCCAGCTCGTCGAGCGGGTCGTCCGCGTCGCCGAGGAGCTGGGGCGACCCGTGGCGACGCCGGACGAGGCTCGCCGTATTCTCAGCATCTGAGACTCGTCTGCGGTGAATTACCATTCCGAAGGACCGTTCGCCCGCCCCCTCCAAACATTTTTGGGACAATCCTTGAAGCGATCCGTGAGAACGGATACGTATCGTGCCATCGCCGCTATCACCCACGGTCGGCGACCTGTTCGCCGTCCTCTCCAGTCCGCACCGCCGGGCCGCCTGCTATCACCTCCTCGACGCCGAGTCGACGACGGTGGACGCGCTCGCGGACGAGATCAGGCGCCGAGAGTGCCGTGAGGGAGACGACCGCACCGATCCGCTCACCGACCCGTCGGTCACGCTGGTCCACAACCACCTTCCCCGCCTCGCAGACCACTGGCTCGTCGAGTACGACGACGAGACGGGCGCGGTGGCCCGAGGAGACGCGTTCGCCGACGTGCGGCCGATCGTCGAGTCGATCCGGACCGTCGAGGAGGACGAGGACGCGACCGTCGAGTCGGCGTTCGCGCTCGGGGCGCAGGCCGACTGAGCGCGGTCGGCGCTCGAACGAACCCGCGTCGCGACCGTCGGCCGTCGGTAGCGGACGGCGGACTCGATCGACCTGGCGCTCTCTCGCGCGCCGTGACCGTGCGACCCTCCGGTCGACAACCTCGACGGACAGATCCGACGCGGTGTCCCATTCACTCGGTTAATCAAAACCCGCACCTACGTGAAATTGGACTGAAATATAAAGGCCGGGCCCGTAGTTGGGTGAGAATGGTTACTCAGACCACCCGGATATTCGAGGCGCTGTCGAATCGGAAACGACGCCGGTTGTTGTTCGCGCTCCTGGCGAGCGATCCGCCGATCCACCTGGACTCGCCGCCCGACGCGGTCGTCGCCGGTGACGCGGCCCGACTCGAGTACCACCACGTCCACCTCCCCAAACTGGTCGATTACGGCTTCGTCGAGTGGGATTCGTGCGCGAACGCCGTCGAACGAGGGTCGCGATTCGACGAGATCAGACCGACGCTGGAAACGCTCGCCGAGAACGGGGAGCGACCGCCAATGCGCGAGTGACCCGGCGCCGCCGTCAGGTTCTCGTCGAGTCGCTCGCCGCCGATCGGCGCGTCTCTCGACGCTCGAGGGCGGTCTCCCACCGTTGTTACCCCGTCGGCCGCGGTCGACGTCGCCGGATCGACGACTCACCACAGCGTTATCCACCTCGAGCTCGTATCCGGACGAATGGGAGATACGAAAAAGGGCCGAGAGAAGCAGGCGGCCGCCGAACAGCGACGCCAGCGAAAGCGTGATCTCGCGGAAGCGCTCGATCGCGGCGACGAAGCCGAACCGGATGCCGGAACCGACGACGCCGAATCGGGGGCCGGTACCGACGCGGAACTCGGCGCGCTCGACGACGCGCTCGAAACCCTCGAGTATCCGACGACGACGGCCGACGTGATCGCGTCGTCCGGGGATCTGACGGTCGAAACGGGGGACGGCCGGGACCGCCTCGCCGACGTGCTCGCGCCGGTCGACGACGAGTCCTACGACTCCGCCGAGGCGCTCCGAGCGAGAATTCTGGAATCGATCCGTCGCGGCTGAGCGCTACGGCGGCCGTCGACCGGTCTCCGGCCGTCGACCGGCCTCCTCTCGATGGTTCGCGAGGGCGCCCGCCGGGGGACCGTCTTCCGCCCCCGTTCGAGTGCCGGCCCCATCGTCGTTTATCGCGATCGCCATTCTCCGCCGAATCCGGCGAGCGAACCGCTATCGGTACGTGCACGTCGATCGTCGGCCGATCCTCGTCGACGTCGAAATAGCGTGCCCAGTCGTGGTTGGGCCGTGACGGGCACGCCAGTTTCCCCTCCGGGACCCGTCCCTAAGTAGGTTGTGTGATAATCCGAGTGAATCGGACTCGGGCCGTTTGGGGCCGTCCGATTGTCATTTCGGTGACGGGCTCATACACGAACGCTTTTTCCGTCGACGGACTGTAATCAACACGTTCGGATCGCCGAACTCGTGGTTGGGCCATGACACAGGACAACGTAATCAACGAGACGGTCAGCCTGCTGCAGGATCTCGGGCTGCAGGAGTACGAGGCGCGGTGCTTTCTGGCACTCACACAACTGCCGAACGGCACGGCCAAGGAGATCCACGAACTCTCCGAGGTGCCGCGAACGCGGGTGTACGACGCCATCCGCGTGCTCGAATCCCAGGGGCTGGTCGAGATCCAGCACTCCAGTCCGCAGCGCTATCGCGCGGTGAGCATCGACGAGGCGACGCGAACGCTTCACCAAAAGTACGCCGACCGAATCGAGACGCTCAACGGGTACCTCGAGACGGTCGAGCTCAGCGAATCGACCGGCGACGACGACCGGCTACAGGAGGTGTGGTCGCTGGCCGGCCGCGAGGCGATCGACTCGCGCACCCTCGAGATGCTCGAGGGTGCGGACTCCGAGATCGTGCTCATCATCGTCGACGACTCGCTCTTGCAGGAGAGCGTCTTCGAACGCCTGCAGGACGCCGTCGACCGCGATCTCGCGATCGTCCTCGGCGGGCAGACGACGGCGATCACGACCGAACTCGGGGCCGAGCTGCCCAACGTTCGCACGTTCGAGACCGGCCTGGAGTGGCTCACCGCGTCGGGGGACGACCACGAAGTCGCGATCAGCCGGATCGTCCTCGTCGATCGGGAGGCGCTGTTGATCGGATCGTACTACCCCGACGACGACGAGAACGAGCAGGCGATCCACGCCGCCGGCCTCGACAACGGAGCCGTCGTCCTCCTCCGACGGCTGATCTCGACGGGGTTGGCCGACATTCCCGACCCCCAACCGTAACCGATGCGGCGTTCGCTCACCGTGCGACGAGCGCAAGTCGATGGTGCCCGTGGTCACCGCGGCCTACGACGCGCTGGAGCTTTTAGTCCGCCGTGATCGAGGCGGTGGAACGATTCCGGTTCGAGCGGGTCCAGTCGCCGCCGAGTTCCCGATAGCGCGCCCCAGTCTCCCTACTTCGCTCGAAACGCCGGCGACTCCGGTCGGACGCAGCCGCCGGTCGCGCCGTCGTCCGGAACGGTTCGCACGCGCGGTCGACCGTCGCGGTCCGCCCCGCTCCCGACGCCGGGGCTAAAAACCTGGTAGAGTCGAACGCGGTGAAATCCTGGCACTGCCGACACGTGGTAAAACCTGATACTGCCGACACGTGGTAAAACCTGATACTGCCGACACCTGGTGAAATCCTGGCACCGTCGGTACGCGACGGCAAAAGAACACGCGGCTCGGAATCGAGCCGCCGTTCAGATGACGCGGTTCTGCAGGTAGTCGAGGTGCTTCGCGTTGTAGACGATCTTCACCTCGTCGGTGATCGCGTGGCCGATGCAGGTCAGCCGGACGTTCTTCTCGTCGACCTCCTCGTCCGAGAGGATCTGTTGCATGTCCATCTCGATCTCGCCGTCGACGACGATCGCCGCGCAGTTCGCGCAGGCGCCGGCGCGACACGAGAAGGGCCAGTCGTAGCCCTGGGCCTCGGCGGCCTCGAGGATGTACTCGCCCTCGTTGACCTCGAGCGTGCCGTAATCCTCGTCGTCGAGGCCCTCCTCGGCGGCCTTCTCGAAGGCCTCGTCGTCGTAAATATCCCAGCCCTTGTCGTCCATCACTTCGTAATTGAGGTATTCTACCGTGGGCATCAGGCGAGATTTCGCGACCCGGACTGTAATAGCTTGCTGTTGCGTTGTACATCGTCGTTCACGTTAAATGTCCGTCCGGTCGAACTATCCCGCACGCGTTCGGGAACTTCGCGTCCGTCGGTCTTCCGGGGTCGGTCCCGTCGCTCCTCCGGGTCTGGCCCTCCGATTTCGGGGCCCCGTCGCTCCCCCGGGATCGCCCCTCCGATTTCGGGGCCCCGTCGCTCTCCCGGGCTCTACCCCTCGCTTTCGGGAGTTCGGCCGATCCGCTCCTGATCGTGGCCGCTCTCTACCGCCTCGAGCGGCGTCGGCCGCCGTGCCCTTCGAGCGACGACGGAAGTAGTATCATTTATCCCGAAGGCTTCCGTTTGATCCTCCGTGACCGAGACGCTGCTACTGATCGGTATCCTCGTCGCCGTCTTCGTCGGCTACAACATCGGCGGCGCGACGACCGGCGTCTCCTTCGGCCCGGCCGTCGGTGCCAACGTGATGACGATGGTGGGCGCGGGGGCGCTCATGTCCTTTTTCTTCTTTCTCGGCGGCTGGATCATCGGACCGGCGGTCGTCGAAACGCTCGGCGAGGGGCTGGTCCCGCGCGAGTTCCTCACGCTCGAAGCCGGCATCGGCATCCTCTTTTTCATCGGACTCGCGCTGTTCCTCGGCAACCTCTTCGGCGTCCCGGCGTCGACCTCGATGACCGCCGTCGGCGCGATCGCCGGCCTGGGAATGGCGACGGACTCGCTCGACTGGGCGACGATGGGCGAGATCGTCTCCTGGTGGATCGTCGCGCCGATCGTCGCCTTCTGGGTCAGCGGCGTCATCGGCCGGTACTTCTACTCGCGGATCAACGCCTGGGTGGCGATCTCCCGGCGGGAGACGCAGCTGTGGTCCGTCGACCGGACCGGAACGGTCCCCCGGATCCGCGCGGCGGAGGGGACCGGCAAACGGGAGGTCACGGGCTCGCTGATCGTCGTCGCCATCGGCTGTTACATGGCCTTTAGCTCCGGCGCCTCGAACGTCGCGAACGCCGTCGCGCCCCTGGTCGGCAGTGAGGCGCTCGACTACCCGACGACCGTCGGCGTCGCCGGCTTGACGACCACCATCGGAAACATGGAGTGGGGGGTGATCATCGCCGGCGTCGCCGTCACGATCGGCGCCTTCACCATCGCCCGCCGGACGCTCGCGACGATGGGCAACGACATCACGAACCTGCCGTTGACGGCCGCGGTCGTCGTCATGACCGTCTCGGCGACGATCGTGACGCTGCTGTCGGCGATCGGCATCCCCGTCCAGCTCGTGGTGGTCTCGACGATGAGCATCATCGGCCTCGGCTGGGGGCGGGCGACGCGGACGACGACGGTCTCCGACGTGGTGCGCGGTGAAAAGGAGACCCGGGTCTCGGTGGGCGCGCTCACCGCCGAGGAGGAGGGCGAGGAGGCCCCGCCGATCGGCGAGGAAGAGCCCGCGGACATCCCGAAGGCCTCCGATCTCTTCGACCCGTCGACCACCGCGCGCGTGATCGCCATCCAGAACTTCGTGCCGGTGCTCGCGACGATCGGCGCCTACCTCACGTTCCGGTTCGTGCCGGTGTTCGGGTTCTAGGGCGCCGCGTCGTCGCGCCCGCCGGGCGGGCGGCGATCCCGGGATCGGTCCGCCGGAAATTCCAAAACGATTTCAGACGAGCGGGAGTGGTTACCGGTAGCATGTTCACGCTCGCGAACCAGCCCCAGCACATCGAACGCCCATGAATCCGGTTCGCGTCGACGCGGTCGTCGACCTCACCTACGGGGCGCTGATCGCCATCTCGGTCGTCCTGATCGCGACGCTCGACACCTCGGTCGGGCTCGCGTTCGGGGTCGGCGTCTTCGCCTCGTACATCGTTCACGTCGTCTGGAAGATGGCCCGCTTCGACCCCGACTGGATGACGACGGCCGTCAAGGAGTCGGTCGACGAAACGGTCGGGGAGACCGTCGAAAAGACGGTGGGCGAGACGGTAGAGAAGACGGTGGGCGAGACGGTAGAGAAGACGGTCGGCGAGACCGTCGAGGAGAAAGTGGGCGAGACGGTCGAGGAAACCGTCGGAGAGACCGTCGAGAAAACGGTCGGCGAACAACTC
>SKPV01000166.1 GCA_007119345.1 Halovivax sp. | reverse complement strand
CTGGGTGCCGTCGGGCCGCAATCCGGACGGGACGGCGACCGTCGGTGTTGTGGACGTGTCGACCGTAGTCGTGGGCCCCGTCGCGTGACAACGAGACCCAGAGGTATGTGGGCATCTAGTGATTTTCGCGCACTCGATGATCCCGTTGCAGACGATGACGGCCGGTCACCGACTGCAGGCAGAAGCGAACGGACCCATCCGTAGCCGAAACCGAGCGGACGCCGTCCCCATCCGAAACCGAGCGGGCGCCATCCCCATCCGAACCCGAGCGGGCGCCGCCACGCACGTGCTACGAGCCGGCGGGCGAGTAGCCACGCGAGCGAAGGCCGCCTCTGCGGGCGTCCGTCCGGGTAGGAATGGAGGGAGCACGTCCCCGATCGGGTGCCCGTCCGCCTCCCGGACCGATCCGAAGAGAGACGGACGACGCCGACGCGCTCACTCCCCGGCCGTTTCCAGCGTGAGCGATCGAGAGTCGCGTCGGTAGGTCTCGTAGGTCGACTCGGCCCACTCTCGCGCATCCGACGAGTCGGTGTCGACGAGCACCCGCACCGTCCCGCTGTCGGGGTCGTAGCCGCTGATCGCGACGCGGTCGTCGAAGAGGCCGATGCCGTAGAGCGGCAAGTCGTCGTGGATCCTGACCGTGAGATTGCCGCTCTCGAGGGGGCCGGTGCAGTGATCGGCGTGCGCCGAGAGGACGTACCTGGCGACGCTCGGCGGGTCGACGATCTCCGTCTCCATCCCGTCGACGATCCGCCGCCGGAGCTCGTCTTTGCACGGTTCGAGCAGGGCGACGTCGAATCCGGCGAAGCGGAGCCGATCCGTCTCCCGGAGTAACGACAGGAACCGGTTCACCGGCCGGTACGGGGCGTCGACGGACGCGACCGTCACGATCGCATCCGCGCTCATCTCGACGGTGAATCCGCTCGCCTCGGCCGGGAGCCACTCCCAGACGTCGCGCAGTTTGTGCTCGGTTTCGATCCGGTCGACCAGCTCGCGCATCCCCGACGCGACGAACGAACCGAGCGACGTCGCCACGTACGCGTTGCCGTCGCGTTCGATCCAGTAGCGATCCTCGAACTCGCGCAACGTGCGCCCGATCGTGGACGTCGACGCCCCGGTCATCGTCTGCAACTCGGCGCGACTCCGCGGCCCGTCGGCCAGCGCGTCGAGCGCCGTGACGCGGTGTGCCGACCGCGCGAGGAACTCGATGTCGTCGAGCGGCCCGCTCGTGGGACTGGGTAACATGGTAGCGGTATGCGTGCCACCGCTATAGCTCTGCCCCCACGAGCGCCGGAACGTCGGAGGAGGCGGTCCGTTCGATATCGGGAGGCGGTCCGTTCGATATCGGGAGGCGGCCCGTTCGATACCGACCGTGCGAGGCCGGGCGCGACCGACGCCCCGATACGCGGTCGGCGGTCGCGGTCCCGGAGTGCACCCCGTCACCGACGTGATCAGGGGGAGAACGGGAGTCCGTCGACGGTCCCGAGCGAGCGGGCGAGCGTCGCGGTCTTCCGGTCCCGATCGAACTCGATCAGCCCGGACTCTGCGAGCATGGGAAGGTGGACGTGGTACAGTTCGATCCGGAGGTCCTCGGTCCGGGGCCGTTCGACGGAAGTAGCCGATTCCTCGCGTTCGCGATCGGCGACGTCGCTCGCCAGCGCGGCGACCGAACGCGGCCGGTCTGCCGCCGACAGGAGGTCCAGCGCGTGGCGCCGACGCTGGTCGGCGAGGAGTTTCAGCATCGTACTGGTGTCCGCGAGAGTCTGCTGTGGCCCAACCATACCTCGCCTACTGGCTCACCGCGGAAGAGGCGGCGGGTTGTATACACCACTCGCGTGGCCCTCCCGTGGCCGCTCGGCACCCTCCCGTGGCCGCCTGCTGTCGCCCCCGACGCCTCAGTGCTGTCGCCCCCGACGCCTCAGTGCTGTCGCCCCCGACGCCTCAGTGCTGTCGCCCCCGACGCCTCAGCTGCCGGAATCGCCGTCGTAGTCGTCGTCGGGGTGGCTGACGGTCAGCGTACTCTTCACGAGGTTCCGGTGGCCCGCGTGAAACCGCTTCGAGAGGGCCTGCTGGGAGACATCGAACGTCTCGGCGAGGTCGCTCATCGTAACCTTCTGGGGCACGTCGTAGTACCCCCGCTCGAAGGCGGTGACCAGCGTCTCGCGCTGCTTCGGCGTCAGATCGTACTGGGCGCTGGCCATCGGCTGTTCGGCGTCCGTGAGTCGGGTGAGTTCGAACGAGATGTCGTTGGCGTCGCAGTACTCCTCGAACAGGGTCAGTTTATCGCGATCGTCGAACCGCATCCGCAGCTCCCAGTTCTCGTCCCGCCCGATCGCCCGGAGGATCGTCGCGCCGACCTCGACGTACGCGTAGACGATGGTCTCGACGTTGTCGGTCCACTCCGCGCGGTAGAGCCGACCCTCGTCGACCGCGTCGACCGCAGTGACGTTGGTCACCGTCTCGTCTTCCTCGAACGCCTCCTCGAACGCCTCGTGATCGCCGCCCGTGACCCAGAAGTACGGCATGACACGGTCGGCCATGGTCGCGACGACGCGCTCGACCTCGACGATCATCTCCGGCGCGGCAGTCAGCGAGTGGTGGAGGGCGAAGTCGTCCGCGCGGACCGAGAACTCGGCGATGAGGCTCATACCGGCGAGTACGCAGCCGAGCGTGTTAATCGCTACCGGCCGTCGATCGACGCCGCGGCCGGGGAAGCGCCCCGGGTCGACGAACGAGCGGACGGGTAAATTCAGAAATGTGAAATCGAGGGGTCGCCAACGCCGACCATGGGCGAAAGATCCGCCGTCGAGTCCGTCGACGAACCGGTCACCGTCCCGTCGCTGGTCGAGGATCTCCGGGATCTCGGGATCCGGTCGGGCGATACGCTGCTCGTCCACTCGTCGCTGAGCGCGATCGGCTGGGTCTGCGGCGACGCGCCGGCCGTCGTGGACGCGCTGTGGGAGGCGGTGACCGAGTCGGGAACGCTGGTGATGCCGACCCACACGACGCAGTACTCGAACCCGGCGGTGTGGTCCGACCCGCCGGTCCCCGACGACTGGGTGGAGACGATACGCGAGCGCCGGCCGCCCTATCGCCCCGCGGTCACGCCGACGCGGGGGATGGGCGCGGTCCCCGAATGCTTCCGGAACTACCCCGGCGTCGTCCGGAGCCGACACCCGATCTACTCCTTCGCCGCGCGGGGCGCCGAGGCGGAGGCGATCGTCGGCGATCACGAGTTCGATTACGGGCTGGGCGAGGGGTCCCCACTGGCGCGCGTCTACGATCGCGACGGGGACGTCCTCATGCTGGGGACGGGCTACGACACCAACACCTCCCTGCACCTCGCCGAGTACCGGGCCGAATTCCCGAAAGCACGAGCGACGAACGTGGCGCCGATCCTGCGGGAGAGCGAGCGAGTACAACTCGAGATCAACGATATCGAGACGAGTGCGGACGACTTCACCGACCTCGGCGCCGCGTTCGAAGACGACGTCCCCGCCGCGGTGACCGAGGGGCTCGTGGGCGCCGCGGAGAGTCGACTGATCGACCAGCGTGCGCTCGTGGACTTCGCGGTCGAGTTTTTCGAGAACCACCGCTGAGGACCGCTCGCTCGGCCGACCCGGAAACGAACCGCTCGCTCGGCCGACCCGGAAACGAACCGCTCGCTCGGCCGACCCGGAAACGAACCGCTCACTCGACCGGGCCGGGAACGGATTCCTCCACTTCGGCCGTGACGACCGCGCGGTCTGGCAACTCGGGATTCGGGACTCTCCCGAGGGTCAGCAGCCGCTCGGTTCGCGTGAGCTCTTCGGCGGTCGGGCTCGGCTTCTCGATCTCCTCGAACTCGACCGCGACGCCGTCGGGGACGGCCTCGATGCGGACGACGCACAGCTGGTAGGACGGATAGAAGACCGGCGGGAGGTGGCCGGCGACGACCTCCCGTCGGTGGAGGCGCTTCAGCCAGGTCCCGGTGTTGACCACCAGTCGGTCCTCGACCTCGCCCATCGACGGTCGGTGAGTGTGGCCGTAACAGAAGACGGCCGTCTCCGGGTTCGCGGCGAAGACATCGCGGGCCGCGTCCTCGTACGGCGTTTCGGGATCGACCGTGAGCTCCGTCTCCGCGACGCCGAATCGGTCGACCGTCCCCCTGACGTCCCGGAGGAGGACGAACAGCGGGATCCCGACCAGGATCAACAGCCCGGCGATCGCGGCGTTGACGGTGAGGAGCAGGTGGACGGCCGCCCCGGCCAGGCCGTACCGGTCGAGGAACGCGTCGGCCCGTTCGACCGGCATCTCCCAGACGCCGGCCACGTCCAACCCGGCGAGCACCGCGAGGACGACGCTGACGTTGATCAGCAACAGGAACGGGATCGCGGCGTACCGCAGGAGCGGGTTCATCTCGCGGTAGAAGTACTTCGAGACGAGCCAGCGCGGCATGCGCTCGGTGGGCGTCACCGCCTGGACGTCCTTCAGCCAGTTGTATCGTCCGCGGTCGGACAGCCGGCCGGCCCGGCTCGTGACGTGGGCGTTGTAGAAGTAGCCCATGGGCGTCGCGTGCGGGTTGCCGAAGTCCTCGATCCGATTGTTGGGATCCTGCTGGTGGCCGTGTTCGAAGTGGATCGTCCGATCGCCGACCGACCGAGTGAACGACAGCGTCCGGACGAGGTCGACGTTGTACGCGGCCAGGCGGTCGACGTACTCGTCGTAGGCGGCGAGCTCGTGGTCGTGGTTGCCCGGCTGCAGCGTGATCGGGACGGACTCGCCGGTCGCGCGGAGCTGATCGAAGAGTTCGGGGTAGGTCTCGACCAGCGCGTCCAACTTCTCGATCCCGTCGAGTTCGGTGAACTCCCAGAGCCCGAACGCGTCGCCGTTGATGACGAGCTCCGCCTCCTCGTCGGTCTCCGCGAGGCGTTCGAGGAATACGAGGAGCTCCTCGAGGAAGTCGACCCGCCCGAGCTGCTCGTCGCCGCCGATGTGGAGGTCGCTGATGACGTAGTAAACCGGATCCTCGGCGTCGTCGTACCCCGGATCCTCGGCGTCGTCGTAACTCGATTCGTTCGCGTCGTCGTAACCCGGTTCGTTCGCGTCGTCGTAACCCGCATCGTTCGCGTCGCCGACCATCGAGTTATCGTCGACCCCGACACGCAAAGACCTGTGCCGGGCGCGACCGCCGTTCGAGCGGCTCCCGTCGGCCGGCACATCCGTCGGACTCGGGCGGCGATCGGACGTCGGGCAGCGGCGGTCTACGCGTCGACCCGACGGGTGCGGCGGAACGATTTATCCGCGTTCGTCACCTACGCGGGCCGATGCCGTCGGATCCGGACTCGGACCGAACGTCCCCGCTGAGCCGTCCCGAGCGGGCTCGCCTGGCCGCGTTTCGAGCGGCCGAGTCGCTCGCGGACCTGGTCGCGCTCACGGGCGCGGCCGACGCGGACGAGGCGTACCTGGCCGCGAAGGAGGAGTGGACCTCGCTGCGCGAGCGCGAGCTCGGCCCGGCCTCGACCGACGCCGACTTTCCCGGGCGGACCGTCACGATCGACGGCCGGCCGTTCGTCGTCCACGGGGTCACGCACGCGAACACCCCGGAAGAGCGCGCCTACCTCCGCGAGCGAGTCGGCCGACTCCGCGAAGCCGGAGCCGCGGTCTACTGCGAGCAGGGGATCCGGTCGATGT
Source organism: Halovivax sp. (assembly GCA_007119345.1). Taxonomy (GTDB): domain Archaea; phylum Halobacteriota; class Halobacteria; order Halobacteriales; family Natrialbaceae; genus Halovivax. The sequence goes on along the minus strand of SKPV01000166.1, from coordinate 1,288 downwards.
ACTTCGCGGACTTCCCCGACGTCTGTGAGATGGACGACTATCGGTGGGCGATGACCGAACTCTCCGGGCGCGAGGAGGGCGCTCCCGGCGACGGGCTCGCCCCGGCCGCGTTCGGGGAGTTCTTCGACGACGTGGAGTCGGCCGCGGAGACGGGTCGCCGCCTCGCCTACTCGCTGATCGATTCCGGTCGGGAGATCTACGGCGAGGCGATCGCGACCGCCCTGGGCGACGTCGCCACCTCGTTCCTCACCGGGCCCACTGACCTCTCGACCGCCGACGACTTCGCCTCGTTCGTGCTCTCCACTCGCGCCGCTCGCGATCCGAGTCGGCTCGCGGCCCTCCAGCGATACTACGAGACGCGCTTTCTTCCGCAGCCGATCGAGCGGACCTGGCTGCGACGACACGATCCCGACCTCGAGGTGGCGACCCACGCCCGAAACGAGCGGATGGCCGACTACCTGCGCTACCACGCGACGGAGGCGCCGGCCGTCCACGCGATCGTCGGGGCCGCCCACCAGCCCGGCGTCGCCTACTACCTCGAGCGACACTCGACCGGCGAGCGGACGATCGAGGGCTTCGAGCCGATGGGATGACCGTCGACGCGAGCCGTTCGAGCGGGACGTGCGAGCGGGACGTGCGAGCTACTAACTAGCGCGGAGTCGTAGTCGCGCACGATCATGGACGACAGACGATCGTACGAGTTCGAGGGGGTACGGCCGACGATCCACGCGGACGCGCACGTCAGCCGCGAGGCGACGCTGATCGGCGACGTCACCGTCGCCGCGGACGCCAGCGTCTGGCCGGGCGTCGTCCTCCGGGGCGACGTCGAACCGATCGAGGTGGGTCGGGCGTCCCACGTCGGCGACAACGCCACGATCCACGGGGCGACGATCGGCGAGCGCGTCATGCTCGGCCACGGCGCCGTGCTCAACGAGGCGACCGTCGGTGACGGCTCGCTGATCGGGTTCAACGCGACGGTCAACACGGGCGTGGTGGTGGGCGCCGGCAGCATCGTCGCCTCGGGAACCGTGATCGGCGACAACCACGAGATTCCACCGGTGTCGTTCGTCAGGGGCGTGCCGGCCGAGGTGACGCCGCTCGCCGAGACCGGGATCGACCCCGAGGCGATCTTCGAGGAGTACGAGTCCGGGGGGTACACGGACCTGGCGGCGCGCCACGGCGAGCTGTTCGAGTGACGGCGCGCCACGGCGAGGTTCGAACGACGGCGGACCGGCGAGGTTCGAACGGCGGCGACCGGCGAGGTTCGAACGGCGGCGACCGGCGAGGT
>SKPV01000002.1 GCA_007119345.1 Halovivax sp. | reverse complement strand
GGCGACCGCGGCGAAGCGACTGCGACAGGTTCGGCACCTGCTCGACGAGGCGGGATCGCCCGATCACGAGGCGGCCGCGGACCGCCTGGAGGCGGCCGGGGAGCTGTGTGAGGATCTCCTCGCCGAGTTATCCGAGCGACGGTAGCCGGCCGACAGCGTTCCGACGGATTTCCTGACGGCCCGCATTACGACGGATTACCGGACCGCTCGCGTCGCGTCGGCCATGATCTCCAGGGCTTCTTTCAGCTCGTCCATCCCCGTCGCGTAGGAGATGCGGGCGTAGCCCTCCCCGTGTTCGCCGAACGCATCGCCGGGGACGACGATCACGCCGCGGTCGATGACCTCGTCGCACCAGCCCTCGGGAACCTCGGGCATCGCGTAGAACGCGCCCTGGGGAGTGGGCACGTCGAGGCCCGCGTCCTCCAGACCGTCGAGGACGACGTCCCGGCGGCGCTCGAACGCCTCGACCATCTCGTCGACGGCATCCTGGGGACCCGAGAGGGCCGCCTCGGCGGCGTACTGGGCGGGCGCGGACGCGCAGGCCTGGACGTACTGATGGACCCGGAGCATCCGCTCGATGCGGCGGTTCGAGCCGGTCACCCAGCCCAGCCGCCAGCCGGTCATGGAATACGTCTTCGAGCAGGCGCTCACGACCACCACGTTGTCCGTGCTCGCGAACTCGAGCGGCGAGCGGTGTTCGCCCTCGAAGACGATCCGCTCGTAGACCTCGTCGGAGACGCAGAGGACGTCGTGTTCGTCGGCGATGCGCGCGAACTCGCGCATATCGTCCTCGGACTGGACCGCCCCGGTCGGGTTCGCGGGGCTGTTGACGACGAACGCCGCAGTGTCGTCGGTGATCGCCTCTTCGACCGTCGCCGGGTCGAGCGTGAGGTCCTCGCGCAGCGGGACCGGCTTCGGCGTCCCGCCGGCGATCCGCGTCAGCGCGTCGTAGGAGACGAACCCCGGATCCGGGAAGAGCACCTCCTCGCCGACGTCGACGTGGGCCTCCAGCACGAGGTGCAGCGCCTCGCTGCCGCCAGCGGTCGCGATGACGTCGCCCGGGTCGATCCCGATCCCGTACTCGCGGTCGTAGGTGTCGACGATCGCCTCCCGCAGCTCGCGGGTCCCCTTGTTCGAGGTGTACGGGTCCGTCTCGTGGGACTCGATCGCCTCGACCGCCGCCCGAGAGGCGTGTTCGGGCGTCGGGAAGTCCGGCTGGCCCAGCCCGAGGTTGATCGCGTCCTCGCCGGCCGCCTCGAAGACCTCGCGAATGCCGCTGATCGACACCTGTTCGACCCGGGAGGAAAAGCCCGTCATGTCCGAACGCGCGACCCGGAACCCGATAACTCTTGATGTTAGCGTCGAGGGGGTTCGAACCCGGTCGACGACCGGTCAGCCGGGGCGGCCGCGCCGTGGCTGACTCACCGAAACGGCGCCGCCGGCTCCAGGCCGAGGTCCGCGAAGTGGTCTGCGAGGACCGGCGCCCGGTCGAGAAGTTCGTCGGGTCGGTGGGCGTCGGTTCCCGGGACGAATCGAACGTCGCGATCCCGACACGCGGCGAGGAAGTCGGGCGCGGGGTGGAATCGGCCGTACTCGTCGAGGGCTCGCCCGGCGTTGATCTCCGGGCGCGTCGACGAACCGTCGAGGGCGTCGGCGACGAGTTCGTAGTGCTCGCTCGTCGTGTGGTTGCGCAGTTCCGGCGTCCGCTCGATCGCGTCCACGTGGCCGACCACGTCGAACAGCTCTGACTCGACGAGGGCGACGACCGCCTCGTAGTACCGGTCGACCAGGCGGTCGAGTTCGGGCTCCGCGAGGGCGGCCAGTTCGCTCCGATCGAATATCTCGACGTCGTCGACCGCGTGGACGCTCCCGATGGCGTAGTCGAACGACGCCCCGTCGAGAAAGTCCGCGATCGCGTCCTCGTCGCGGGCGTCGTAGTCGAGTTCCACCGCGTCGTAGACGGTGAGGTCCGTCCCGGTCCGAAGCGAGTCCACCGCCTCGCGGCGACGCTCGTAGGTCAGGTCGAGATTGAACCCGAGTTCCCGCTTGCGTTCGGTCGGCACCCCGCGCGCGGCCACGTTACAGTGGTCGGTCACGCCCACCGCCTCGAGGCCGGCCTCGGCCGCCGCGGCGAGCATCGACGGCAGCGGGCGGCCGTCCGAGTAGTTCGAGTGGATATGGTAGTCGGCGCGGAGGCTCACTGCTCGGGGTTCGCGATCGAGGCCCGTAAACGACTCGCCGGCTCTCGCGCCGTGCGGGACGGATGGGGCCGACGGACGGTCCGGCGACTACGCGGAGAGCGATCGACGCGGAAGAGGCGAACGCACAGCGGTGGTCGACGAAACGGGAAGCACTCGGTCAGTAGAACTCGCGTACGAGGTCCATCGCGTCCTCGGGAGCGCCGTCGGGGATCTCGGACATGTCCTCGGTGACGCCGTGTTGTTCGTGGTAGGGCACCGAGTTCTCGTCCTGGTAGAGGACGCCCTGGTACTCTTTGTCCGCGTCGAGGATGATCTCTTTGGCCTTCTCGTAGTCGGTCGGGTCGTGACCCTCCTCGTCCAGGTCGACCAGCGTGTCCCTGAAGTAGTCGTAGGTGTCGACGTCGTTGAACGTCACGCAGGGGCTGAAGACGTTGACGAAGCCGAACCCGTCGTGCTCGATGGCCTCCTGGACGATCTCCGTGTGGCGCATCGCGTCGGAGCTGAACGACTGAGCGATGAAGGTCGCCCCGGAGGCGAGCGCGAGCGCGAGCGGGTTGACCGGCGGCTGTTTGGGGCCCTCGGGCGTCGTCGACGTCTCGAAGTCCGATCGCGAGGTCGGGGACGCCTGGCCCTTCGTCAGGCCGTAGATCCGGTTGTCCATGACGACGTAGCTCATGTCGACGTTGCGCCGGACGGCGTGGACGAAGTGGCCGGCGCCGATCGAGTAGCCGTCGCCGTCGCCGCCGGCGACCATCACTTCGATGTCGGGACGGGCCATCTTGACCCCCGAGCCGACCGGCAGGGCGCGTCCGTGGACCCCGTGCAGCGCGTAGCTGTGCATGTAGGTCCCGATCTTGCCCGAGCAGCCGATCCCCGCCACGACGAAGGTGTTGTCGGGATCGTTGCCGGTGTTGGCGAGGGCTTTCATCATGCCGTTCATCGTCCCGAAGTCGCCGCAGCCGGGACACCACGTCGGTTGCTTGTCGGACTTGAAGTCGGTGAATCGTACGTCTGAGCTCATTATGCGGGCACCTCCGCCGCGAGTTTCTCTTCGATCTCGTCCGCGAGTTCGTCCGCCTTGAAGCGGACGCCGGTGTACTTGTTGACGCGCTTGACCCGGGTGAGCGCGTCGCGTTCGATCAGGTCGGCGAACTGGCCGGTGGCGTTACACTCGACGACGATCACGTCCTCGGCCGCCTCGATCTCCTCGGTGAGGTCGGGCCGCGGGAAGATGTACGGCACCGAGAGCACGCGGACGGTCACGTCGCGTTCCTCGAGCAGGTCGAGCGCCTCGACGAGCGCGCCCTCGTTGGATCCCCACGAGAGCACGAGTCGATCGGCGTCGGGATCGCCGAACTCGCGGTAGTCCCACTCCTCGCGTTCACTCGCGGTCTCGACCTTGCGGTTGCGCTTGTCGACCTGCTCGACGCGCTCGTCCTCGTCTTCCGTCCGGCGACCGAGCTCGTCGTGCTCGAGGCCGGTGGACATGTGCGCGCCGTCGATCGTCCCCGGAATCGCCCGAGGACTGATCCCGTCGTCGGTGACCGCGTGGGCGCGGAATCGGCCCTTCTCGTCGAGCCACTCGTCGACCCCGTCCTGGTCGACCAGCTTGCCTCGGTCGATCTCCACCTCGTCCATGTCGAAGGTTTCCGGCGGGAACGTCTGCTCGGTGACCGCGAGCGCGAGGTCGGCGACGACGTAGACCGGAGTCTGGTACTTCTCGGCGTAGTTGAACGCCTCGACGGTCTTCCAGAAGCACTCGGCGATCGTCGTCGGCGCGACGACGAAGCGGGGGATCTCGCCGTGGCCGCCGTACAAGAGCATGTTGAGGTCGCCCTGTTCTTGCTTCGTGGGCATCCCGGTCGATGGACCGGACCGCATGACGTCGACGATGACCAGCGGCGTCTCGCTCGTGGCGACGAGGCCGAACGTCTCGGTCATCAGATCGATGCCGGGCCCCGAGGTGGCGGTCATCGATCGCGCGCCGGCGCGGGCGGCGCCCAGGGCCATGTTGATGGCCGAGAGTTCGTCCTCGGCCTGGACGACGTGGCCGCCGTACTGCTCGATACGGCCGGTGAGGTACTCCATGACGTTCGTCGCGGGCGTGATCGGGTAGCCGGCGTAGAAGCGACAACCGGCCGCGATCGCGCCCATCCCGATCGCCTCGTCGCCGTTCAGGAGGACGTAATCCTCGTCGGTGGTTTCGAGTTCGTAGCCCAGGTGGTCCAGGTCGTAGTTCTCCCGGACGTACTCCTGACCGAGGCGGGCGGCTTCCTTGTTGTTCTCGACGATCTTCGATCCCTTCCCGCCGAATCGCTTCTCGAGGGATTCGTCGAGGTACTCGACGTCGAAGCCCGTGATCTCGCAGGCGGCCCCGAGCGCGACGACGTTGCGCATGATGGCGCCGCCGGCCTCTTCCGCCAGCGACTTCAGCGGAACGTCGACGGCCGTGATCTCGCCGGGAATCTCCGCCTCCCACGACCGCTCGCCGTCGTAGATGACCGCGCTCCCCTCGTGCATCTCGTCGACGTTCTCGTCGATCGTCCGCTGGGTGAGCGCGACGAGGATGTCGAGGCGATCCACGACGCTCTGGACCTCGTCGACGGAGGTCCGGATCTTGTAGGCGGTGTAGCCGCCCCGGATCCGCGACGCGAAGTCCTTCGACGTAAAGACGTGCCGTCCGGCCCTGGAGAGCGCCTGGGCGAAGATCTTGCCGGTGGAGTCGATCCCGTCACCGGCCTCCCCGCCGATGGCCCAGTTTAAGTCCTCAGCCATGTTCTAGCGACCCTTACCCGGGGGAGAGGAAAAGACTTCTGAAACCCCAAGTCCGCGACGTCACGAGGAAATCGGCAGGCGGTGCCGGATTTTCCGAACCGGGTTTCCCCGCGTCCGTCGCCGGCGCGGACCGGCGCCCGGCGATCCCCCGACGCACGACGTTTTTGCGCCCGGATTCCCCCGACGCACGAGGGATTCCATTTTACGCCGACTCCCGGCCCCACAAGGGAATTCATTTTACGTCACCGCCCGAAGCGCCGGCATGGAGCGAACCGCCGTCACCGTCGAGGCCGTCCGGGAGGTCGGCCGCGACACCGTCGCACTGGAGCTGAAGACGCCGGAGGCGTTCGACGCCCTCCCCGGGCAGTTCGTCCTCGTCCGGGCCACCCCGGACGGCGCCGACGAGGAGGTCGCCCGCCACTACACGCTGTCCTCGCCCGACGTCGAGGACACGTTCGAGATCACCGTCGCCGTCGACCCGGACGGCGACCTGACGCCGTGGCTCGCCGCACGCCAACCGGGCGACGAGATCGACGTGGAGGGCCCGTTCGGCGAGATCACCTACCACCGCGACCGGGACGTGGTCGCGGTCGCCGGCGGGCCCGGGGTCGGGCCGGCGGTCGGCATCGGCGAAGCCGCCCGCGACGCCGGCTACGAGGTCGCGATCGTCTACCAGGACGACGAGCCGGCTCACGAGGACCGCCTGGAGGCGCTGGCGGCCGACGGCGCCGACCTGACGATCGTCGACGACGGCGACGACGAGGCCCTGGCCGCCGCCGTCGGCGAGCACGTCGACGACGGGCAGCTCTACGCCTTCGGCTTCAAGGACTTCGTGTTCGCCGTCAGGGACGCGATCGAGGAGGCCGGCGGCGATCCGGACGAGGCGCTGATCGAGAACTTCGGCTGACCCGCGCCAGCGGGTTTCGGTCGCCGGGCGGGTCGGTATCCGCCGCTCGGCGACGCTCGTCGGAAGGCGGCGCACCCGCCTCGTCGGCCCGCATTCCCGTTAGCCTGCTCTTCTCGTGTCTCCGCTCTTCTCGTCGAATCCACCCGTCAGTGCTCGACGAACTCGACGAGGACGCCGCCCGTGTCCTTCGGGTGCAGGAAGGCCACCTCGTGACCCCAGGCGCCGGGCCGGGGTTCCTCGTCGACGAGACCGATCCCGAGTTCGCGCGCGCGGTCGAGCGCGGCCGCGGCGTCGTCCGTCTCGAACGCGAGGTGGTGGATCCCCGGACCGTGCTCGTCGAGGTACCGCGCGATCGTCCCGTCCGCCTCCGGTTCCAGGAGCTCCAGGTAGCCGTTCCCGCAGTCGAGGAAGACGACCCGCATGCCGTCGAAGACCTCCTCGTGGGCGAGGGAGACGCCGCAGAGGTCGACGAACAGCTCCGCGAGCGCCGCCGCGTCGTCGGTCGCGATGCCGGCGTGATCGAACTGCATGCGCCACGATGCGTGCGCTCGCGGCCTATCAGTTGCGGTCCCCGACAGACGGGCCCGTCGACTCCCGGGCCTGGCGGACCGGCGCCGCGGGCGGAGATGCCAACTCATCATCGACCCGACCGGTTCGTCCCGCCTCGTCGTCCCGACCCGTATGCAGCTCTCGACCACCGAGTCGATCGAGGGGGAGCGCATCGAGTACGTCGACGCTGTCCGCGGGAACGCCGTCGCAACCGCGGACGCCCGCCTCGAAGCGGCGGTTCTCGGACCGTGACCCAGAGCCTGGACGTCGCCACCACGCCGTCCGACGCTCGCGAGGAGGCGTGCTGGCGTCTCGAAGAACGGGTCGAGGAGGCGGGTGGCGACGCGGTGATCGACGTCACGTTCGAGTCGGCGTCGATTCCGGGCGGCGGAATCGAGTTGCTCGTGTACGGGACGGCGGTGCGGGTCGAACGGACGTTCTGCGCGTCGCACTCCGTTCAATTCGCCGAGAGGAAGTCATCGTTACCGGTTCGCCGTCCCTTTTCCGTCGCGGTCGAGAACGCCGAGCCCACCGCGTCATGGCAGACTCCGACCCCCACGGAAGCTTCGAAGACATCCGGGAGGAAGTCGACGGGAACCCGATGGCGAAGCTGGTTGGCTACGCCGTCCCCTACTGGCTGCCGCTGAGCCTCGGATTCGTCTCGACGATGATCAACCGCGCCGCGCGGCTGTTTCCGGCGCTGATGCTCGCGGCCGCGATCGACCTGGTGATCACCCAGTCCGGCGGCGCCGATCAGTTGCTCGCGGCGACCGGCCTCATCCCCAGCGAACCGGTGCCCGAACAGCAGGTCGGCGAGCGGCTGAGCCTCCTCTACTACCTGGGTGCGCTCACGATCGGCGCGTACGTCGTGGGAGCGATCACCCACTTCGGATCGCGGTACTTCTTCCAGACGACCGCCCAGCGCATCCAGCACGACCTCCGCCTGGACACCTACGACCACATGCAACGCCTCTCGCTGTCGTTCTTCAACGACCACCAGACGGGCGGCATGATGGCGATCCTGAACAGCGACGTCAACCGACTGGAGGAGTTCTTCAACAACGAGCTGCGCCAGATCACGGAAGCGGTGATGATCTTCGCGCTGGTCGGCGGCTACATGCTGTACACGGCGCCCCGGCTCGGCCTGCTGGTGTTGCTCCCGGTGCCGATCATCGCGTTCGCCACGGCGAAGTTCATCGTCTGGATCGAGCCGAAGTACAAGCGCATCCGGGAACTGGTCGCCAGGCTCAACACGCGCCTGGCGAACAACCTGGGCGGGGCGGCCATCGTGAAGTCGTTCGATCGGTACGACGTCGAGAACCGGCGGGTCGGGATCCAGAGCGAGGGCTATCGGGACGAGAAGATCGACGCGATCACGGTCCGGAAGGCCTTTTTCGCCTCCCTCCGGCTCATCGTCGGCGGGATGTTCGTCGCCATCCTCGTCGTCGGCGGGCGCTCGGCGATCACGGCCGGCGGACTCACCGCGGGGACGTTCGTCGTCTTCTTCATGTACCTCCGGGAGCTCGACGGGCCGATGACCCGGATCGGGAAGACCGCGAACAACTACCAGAAGGCCAAATCGAGCGCCGAGCGCGTCTTCGGCGTACTCGCGACCGACGCCGAGGTCAGGTCGGCGCCGGACGCCGAGGATCCGGACGAGCTCGAGGGCGAGGTGACGTTCGACGACGTCGAGTTCCGCTACAGCGCGGACGGCGAGCGAATTCTCGAGGGCGTCGATATCGAGGTCGACGCGGGCGAGACGGTCGGTTTCGCCGGGACCAGCGGCTCCGGGAAGTCGACGCTGTTGAAGCTCCCGATGCGGTTCCACGACGTCGATTCGGGCGCGGTCCGCGTGGACGGAACCGACGTCAGGGAGTACGACCTGCAGTCGCTCCGGGACCGCATCGGCGTCGTCGAACAGGATCCGTACATGTTCTCCGGGACGATCCGTGAGAATATCGCCTACGGCGACGAGGAACTCTTCCGGACGGTTCTCGCGGCCGGGGAGGAGATTCCCGCGGAGGCCGACGAGCGCATCCGCGAGGCGGCCCTCGCCGCGGGCGCCCACCGGTTCATCGCGGAGCTGCCGGAGGGGTACGACACGATGGTCGGCGAGCGCGGCGTCAAACTCTCCGGCGGGCAGCGCCAGCGGGTCTCCATCGCCCGGACGATCCTCAACGACCCGGACGCGATCGTCCTCGACGAGGCGACCAGCGACGTCGACACCGAGACCGAACAGCTCATCCAGCGCAACCTGGACGAGCTCACCGAGGACCGGACCGCGTTCGTCATCGCCCACCGGCTGTCGACGATCCGGGACGCCGACCGGATCGTGGTCATGGACGACGGCGAGGTGATCGAGACGGGGCCACACGAGGAGCTGGTCGAGGGTGCGGGGACGTACGCCGACCTCTGGGCGTCTCAGACGAGCGATAGTGGCAAGCTACGAGCCGTCGAAGCCGACGACTGACCTCGTTCTGACGCCGTTCGGTCGTCGCGGGTGACTCGCCGACCCCGCACAGGCTTATCCGCCTCAGCGTCGAAGCGGTCACGATGGGTAACCCGCTGCTCGAACACATCGGCGCCGGCATGATGGTGTTCGCTCGCTACATCGTCGTCGTCGCCGAACGGCTGGCGTTCCGCAACCCCGAAGACGCGACCCTTCGACGGACGACGATCCCCGCGGCCCGCCTCGAGGGGCTGCTCGCCGTCGCGTTCGCTCGGCGCGGCAATATCCCGCCCCACCTCGGCGTCCCGATCGGTATCGCCGGCGTAGCGATGATTGTGGCACCGCGAACGGCGCTCCGAATCGGACTCCGTCTCGCGTACCGAGATCCTGATCGGATCGAGGTCGAATCGTGGGTCGGGCCCGCGACGCGGATCGCGGGGGTCACGCACCTGTTGCTCGCACTGCGGGTGCTTCGCGGTCGCCGAGAGTGACGAGGACGTACTCGCCGGTGCGGTGTCGACGGCGAGCGGTGACGGTGCGGTGTCGACGGCGATCGTCGCCGGTGCGGTGTCGACGGCGAGCGGTGACGGTGCGGTGTCGACGGTGATCGTCGCCGGTGCGGTGTCGATACGCGTCGTCGGGTCGGCGGCGACCGACGCCGCGAGCATCGACAACGATATGATCGCGGTATCGGGAGTGGTCGATAGATGGATCTGAGCGAGTACCAGACCGAGACGAGTCGTACCGCGATCTTTCCCGACGAGCTCCCCGAGTCCGTCGACGCCGGCGTCGTCTACTGCGCGCTGGGGTTGGCGGGAGAGGCGGGCGAGGTCGCGGAGAAGATCAAGAAGGCGGTGCGGGAGGACGATCCCGACTACCTCGAGGACCTCGAGGACGAGTTAGGTGACGTGGCGTGGTACTGGGCCCAGCTCGCCACGCAGCTGGGCCTGGACGCGAGCGACGTCGCCGAGCGGAACCTGGCGAAGCTCGCCGACCGCCAGGAGCGGGGCGCACTAACCGGCGAGGGCGACGATCGCTGAACGAGTTCGATCGACCGACCGCGTACCGACCGGTGTCCGACGTCCCGGCGAGCGGCGCGGAAACCGATACCGGCGCGCGACCCGCTACATCCCCATCCGGTCCGCCAATCCGTTCGAGAGCGGCTCGCCGACGTCGAACACCGATCGCATCTCGTCCGGCGAGAGTTCGAAGTCGAAGACGTCGGCGTTCGCCTCGACGTGCTCGCGACTCGAAGCCTTCGGAATGGTCGCCACGTACGGCTGCTGGAGCTGCCAGCGGAGGGCGACCTGGGCCGCCGTCTTCTCGTGCGCTTCACCGATATCCGCGAGGCGTTGGTCGTCGACCACGTCGCCCCTCGCGAGCGGGCTGTAGGCCGTGAGGCAGATCCCCTCGTCGATGCAGAACGCGAGCACGTCGTCCTGGCGGTGGTACGGGTGGTACTTCACCTGGTTCGTCACGATCGGCGTCGCCGAGGCATCGATCGCGTCCTCCAGCTGGGAGACCGAGAAGTTACTGACCCCGACGTGCTCGACCAATCCCTCCTCCTGGAGCCCGTTCATGGCCCCCAGCGTTTCCTCGAGCGGGACGTAATCCCGCGGTGCGTGGACGAGGAGGAGGTCGACCGTGTCGAGTCGGAGACGGTCGAGACTGTCGCGGGTCGACTCGCGGACGTCCTCGGCGGCCATGTTGTCCGTGTTCACCTTCGTGACGACGAATATCTCCTCGCGCGGAACGTCGCTCGCCTCGATCGCCTCGCCGACGGCCGCCTCGTTGTCGTACATCTGGGCCGTGTCGACGTGCCGGTAGCCGACCGTCAGGGCGGTCTCGACCGCGCGACGGCACTCCTCACCGTCCATCCGGGCCGTTCCCAGGCCGAGCGCGGGGATCTCCGCGCCGGAAGCGTCGATCGTCGGGCCAGAAGCGTCTGGGACCATGGAGCGGTCGTCCACGCCGGGGAACATTAACGTCGGCACGACACCGTTGGGCTCGGACCCGGGGAGTGGCCGCTCATCGCGGACCCGGGGAGTGGCCGCTCGTTGCGGTCCCGTGAAGCTGCCGCTCGTCGATCGGTCCCCGGCGTCCGCCGATCGATGACCGGCCGATCCGCCGGCGGTCAGACCGCGCCTCCGGGGTGGTACTCGCCGAACTCCTCGCGCATCACGTCGCAGATCTCGCCCACGGTCGCGTAGGCTTTCACCGCGTCGACGATGTGGGGCATCAGGTTGGCGTCGCCGCGAGCGGCGTCGCGAAGCGACTCGAGAGCGGCCTCGGCCGCCTCCTCGTCGCGCTCGGCCCGGGTCGCTTCGAGGCCGTCGATCTGGCGGCGCTGGTCGTCCTCGGTGACCTCCTGGACGTCCATCGCCGCCTCCTCGTCGACCTGGAACTCGTTGACGCCCACGATGATTCGCTCCCGCTCCTCGATCTCGCGCTGGCGGTCGAACGCGGTGTCCTGGATCTGGCGCTGGACCCACTGGGACTCGACGGCCTCGAGCATCCCGCCGCGCTCGTCCACTTCGTCCAGAATTTCGTACGCCTCGGCTTCGACTTCGTCGGTCAGGCTCTCGACGTAGTAGCTCCCGGCCAGGGGGTCGATCGTGTCCGCGGCGCCCGATTCGTGGGCGAGGATCTGCTGGGTCCGGAGGGCCGTGCGGACCGACTCTTCGGTCGGTAGGGCGAGCGCCTCGTCCTTGCCGTTGGTGTGGAGGCTCTGTGTGCCGCCCAGGACGGCGGCGAGCGCCTGGTAGGCCACCCGCACCACGTTGTTCTCGATCTGCTGGGCGGTGAGCATCGAGCCAGCCGTCTGGGTGTGGAACTTGAGCTGCTTCGACTTGGGATTCTTCGCGTCGAAGCGCTCGTCCATGACGTCGTGCCACATCCGGCGGGCCGCCCGAAACTTCGCGACCTCCTCGAAGATGTTGTTGTGGCCGTTGAAGAAAAAGGAGAGCTGGGGAGCGAAGTCGTCGACGTCGAGCCCGGCGTCGACGGCCGCCTCCACGTACTCGATCCCGTTGCCGAGGGTGAACGCCAGCTCCTGGGCGGCGGTCGAGCCCGCCTCGCGGATGTGGTAGCCGGAGATGGAGATGGTGTTGAACTTCGGCGTCTCCTCGGCGCAGAACTCGAAGATGTCCGTGATGATCCGCATCGAGGGGTCGGGCGGGTAGATGTAGGTGTTCCGCGCGACGTACTCCTTGAGGAGGTCGTTCTGGATCGTCCCCCGCAGCTCGCTCCGGTCGACGCCCTGCTCGTCGCCGACGGCGATGTACATCGCGAGCAGGACCGACGCGGGCGCGTTGATCGTCATCGACGTGGAGACCTCATCGAGCGGGATGCCGTCGAAGACGGTGAGCATGTCCTCGAGCGAGTCGATGGCGACGCCCGCCTTCCCGACCTCGCCCGCCGCCATCTCGGCGTCGGAGTCGTAACCCATCTGCGTCGGCAGGTCGAACGCCATCGAGAGCCCGGTCTGGCCCTGGTCAAGCAGGTAGTGGTAGCGCTCGTTCGTGTCCTCGGGCGTCGAGAACCCGGCGTACTGGCGCATCGTCCAGAGTCTCCCGCGGTAGCCCGTCGAGTAGACCCCACGGGTGTACGGCGGCTCGCCCGGGAAGCCCAGATCCTCCTCGTAGTCGAGATCGGCCACGTCGGTCGGCGTGTAGAGGCGATCGACCTCCTGGCCGTTCGTGTCCGTCGTGAACGTCTCTTTGCGCTCCCCGAACCGCTCGAGGACCGGTTCGGCGGTCTCCTCGCTCCAGTTCGCCCGCCCCTCCCGGATGGACTCGAGCTCGTCGGGATCGAACATTACTCGAACGGACGGGGCCCCACGGCTTCAAAGTTGAGAAACGGAGAGGCGACGGCGAACGGTTGGCGGCAAGCGCTGCGGGATCGCTGTCGGCCCCAGCGACGACGGCCCGTTCCGCGTCGCTCGGTGGTTCGCGAGGGCGAACCGCACGGCGGCGGGAGACTGCGCGCCACGGCGCGCGGCGGCGTGGAACGAGACGAGGGGTCCGGCGACGTTCGACGCGTTTACGAGCCGGAGATCGGACGTTACCGCCCGGTATCGTACTTGTACGTCGCCGTCTCGGGGTCGATCCCGAACTCCTCGGGCGACGTCTCCTCGTCATCGTCGGGCTCCCGACGGCTGGCCACCTTGAACGCCTCGCGGAGTCGGTCGGGCACGACGAATCGTTCGACGGCCACGCGCATCGGGGCGGCGTCCGGATCGGTGGTGGCGCGCTTTTCCTCCAGCCGTTCGGCGAGCGGGGCGGGCAGGTCCGCGGCGTCGATCCGGCGGAAGCCGAACTGGGCCAGGTAAGCGCCCTCGCTCGTCAGGGCGTAGACGTGCTCGAAGTCCTGGTCGCCGGCGTACTCGATCAGTCGTTCGATCACGTGAGCGCCCACGCCCTGCTCGCGCCAGTCCTCGAGCACGCCGATGCTCGTGAGTTCGCAGACGTCGGGGTCGTCCTCGCGCCGGTGGACGCGAATGCGGCCGAACCCGGCCTTCGCGTTCGAGACCTCGTCGATGGCGACCACGTAATCGCGCGAACGGAACGCCGTGTCGTCGAGCCCCATCTCCTCGATCCGATCGAGCAGCCAGACCTCTTCCCGGTTTTTCGCGTCCCGTACGTACATACGACCGAATAGGTTCCCTGGCCGCAAAAGCATTTGTGGGCGTCCTCGGACGCGTCGCCCGGTCGACCCGACGCGGCTCGAACGGATGGCCGGTCGACCCGACGCGGCTCGGACGGATGGCCGGTCGACCCGGCACGGCTCGAACGAATGGCCGATCGACCCGACTACGACGCGATCGATGCCGATCGATCCGACTCCAGTACGATCGACGCCGGTCCGACGCGCGACGTTAACATGGGTTTTCTTCATACATGGATGCAAACGTTGACGTAACCATGGAACGCGACCCGGCCGACGAGGTGGTCCACGAACCGGCCCCGGAATTCGCCGAGGCGACCAACGTCCGGCGGTTCATGCGGGAGTACGGGATCGACGACTACGAGGCGCTGATCGAGCGCACGACGACCGAACTCGAGGGGGTCGACGCGTCGGGCGTCGACTGGTTCTGGGACGAGGTCGTCGACTACCTGGGAATCGAGTTCGACGAGCCCTACGAGACGGTCCGAGACGACGGCGAGGGGCCGCAGTTCACCGACTGGTACCCCGGCGGGAAACTGAACATCGCGCACAACGTCCTGGACCGCCACGCCGCAACGGACGCCGAGCGCCGGAACACGGTCGCCACGATCTGGGAGGGCGAGGACGGCGAGGTCCGCGAGGTCACCTACCACGAGCTCCGTCGCCAGTCGGACAAGGTGGCCAACGCCCTCGAGGAGCGCGGCGTCGCCACCGGCGACACCGTGGGACTGTACATGCCGATGGTCCCCGAGGTCGTTTCGATCCTCTACGGCTGTTTCAAGGTCGGTGCGATCGCGGTGCCCATCTTCTCGGGATTCGGCGTCGACGCCGTCGCGACGCGCATCGAGGACGCCGAGTGTTCGGTGCTGTTCACGGGCGACGGGTTCCTCCGGCGGGGCGACCCGATCTACCTGAAGGACTCGGCCGACGAGGCGATCGAGCAGGCCGGCCACGTCGAGCACACGATCGTCTATGACCGACTGGGCAGCGAGACCGAGACGATGCGTGCGGCCCGCACCGGCGTGGGCGACACGACCGTGGATACCGACCACGAGATCCCGTGGAACGACGATCGCGACGAGTGGTGGGGCGACGCCGTCGAGTCCCGGGACGACGCCTACGAGACGAAATCCCTCCCCTCGGATCAGGAGTCGATGCTCCTCTATTCGTCCGGTACGACCGGAAAGCCCAAGGGGATCGTCCACACCCACGCCGGCGTCCAACTGCAGTGCGCCAAGGAACTGCACTTCGGGTTCGATCTCAAGCCCGCCGACCGGTTCTTCTGGGTCTCGGACATCGGCTGGATGATGGGACCGTGGACGCTGATCGGCGTCCACACCTTCGGCGGCACCGTCTTCATGTACGAGGGCGCGCCCGACCACCCCGAGCCGGACCGCTTCTGGGAGATGATCGACCGCCACTCGCTGACCCAGTTCGGCATCTCGCCGACGGCGATCCGCGCCCTGCGCAAGCACGGCGATGAGTGGCTCGAGGACCACGACCTCTCCTCGCTGCGGATCCTCGGCTCGACGGGCGAGCCCTGGGACCCCGAGTCCTGGCTCTGGTTCTACGAGCACGTCGGGAACGAGGAATGCCCGATCGTCAACATCTCCGGGGGCACGGAAATCTGCGGATGTTTCCTGATGCCGATGCCCGACCAGCCGCTCAAGCCCTGCACGCTGGGCGGTCCCGGCCTCGGGATGGACATCGACGTCGTCGACCGCGAGGGCAACTCCGTGACGGAGGATCACGAGCGCGGCTTCCTCGTCGCGCGCGACTCCTGTCCGTCGATGACCAAGTCCCTCTGGTCCGGCGACGAGCGGTACCTCGAGGAGTACTGGTCCACGTTCGAGGACATGTGGGATCACGGCGACTGGGCCCAGAAGGACGAGGACGGCTTCTGGTTCCTCCACGGCCGCGCCGACGACGCGCTGAACGTCGCCGGCCGGAAGGTCGGCCCCGCCGAGGTCGAGGGCGCGCTCATCGACCACGAGGCGGTCAACCAGGCCGCGGCCGTCGGCGCCCCCGACGACACCACCGGCACCGCCGTCGTCTCCTACGTCATCCTCGAGGAGGGCGTAGAGGAGTCCGAGGAGCTCCGCGAGGCGCTCCGCGAGCGGGTCGGCGAGGAACTCGGCAAACCGTTCCGTCCGCGCGAAGTCCTGTTCGTCGACGAGTTCCCGAAGACCCAGTCCGGCAAGATCATTCGACGAGCGATCGAGGCGACGTTCACCGGCGAGGACCTCGGCGACCTCTCGAGCATCGAGAACCCGGAGGCCCTGGACGCCATCGAGGCGGCCCGGTGAGCTGACGGGACGGGTTCGGGACGCGGCCCGGCCGCCGGACCACCGATCCTTTTTATCCCTCGGTGCCACCCGTCGCGTATGGAACGGCGCCTCCGGGACCGCAACCGGTCGTTCGCACCGCGCAGGACGGTGCTTGCCGGGGTCGCCGGCGGAGTCCTCGCGGCGGTCCCGATCGCCGGTTGTCTGACGTTCGTCGACGACGAGGACGACGACCCCGCGGCGGACGAACCCGACGACGGGTCGGCGGAACCGCCCTTCGAGGTGCGGACGATCGAGGCGCCCGGCAGCGAGGCGGGGGCCGTCACGATTCCGGAGCCCGAGACGGTCACGGTGCTCAACTTCACGCGAACCGCGTGTCCGACGAGCGAGGGGTACCTCGAGACGATCGCCGACGCGAAGCGACAGGTCGACGACGAGCGCGTCCGCTTCCGTTCGATCGTCGAGTACGGCCGAGATCCGACGGAGACGGACGAGGCGTTCGCCGAGTGGTGGGCCGAACACGACGGCGACTGGACGCTCGCGATCGACGACGACCGGGCGGTGTTCGGTTACTACGGAGTGGACAGCACGCCCGAGACGGCGGTGCTCGACGACGAAGGGGACCCGCGTCTGAGCGGCTTAGCCGCCTCGACGGGCGACATCGTGCGGTCGGTTCGGGAGGCGCTGGCGGCGATCGAAGAAGACGGCTGATCGCTCCCGGTGATCGAGGAAGACGGCTGATCGTCCCGGTAATCGAGGTCGGGCTGGCACACACCTATAGTGCAGGACTACCACGTATCGGACATGCTCCACGCCGAAGGTCCGCTGCTGTCGATCGACGTCGGCGATCGGACGGCCGAACGAGTCGAGATCGACGAACTCCTGGCCCGCACCGTCGGCGGTCGCGCGCTGGCGACCGCCCTGGCCCACGAGCGGATCCCGTTCGACGCCGATCCGTTCGGCCCCGAAAACCGCGCGTACCTCTCGACCGGGCCGCTCCAGCAGTCTCAGATGTCGTTCACCGGGCGGATGAACATGACCGGACTCTCGCCGCTGACCGGGGGACTCGCCTCGACGAACGCGGGCGGGTACCTCTCGCGGAACTTCGCGGGCGCGGGGATCAGCGTCTGCGAGTTCGTCGGCGAGAGCGAGGAACTCCTCGCGATCCACGTCACGGACGACGGCGTCGAGTTCGAGGACGTGCCGGAGCTCGCGGGCGCGACGGTTCCCGAAGCGTCCGACCACGTCGAGGAGACCCGCGGCCTCGGCCCCGAACACTGCATCGCCATCGGTCCCGCGGGCGAGAACCTGGTCCGGTTCGCGAGCGTGATGACGTTCGATTCGCGGGCGTTCGGTCGGGGCGGCCTCGGGGCCGTCCTGGGCTCGAAGAACGTGAAGGTCGTCACCTTCGAGGGTGACGCCCACCCCGAGATCGAGATCCCCGACGTGCAGGCGGAGATCCACCGGGAGGCCGCGGAGTCGGACGACCGCATGAAGCGCCAGGGCACCACCGGCGGCACCGAGTTCATCAACGACAACTTCTCGCTCCCGACGCGGTACTTCGAGGACTACGAGTTCGAGGACGCGGCCGCGATCGGCGGCGACGCGGTCGAGGAAAAGAAGTACAAGAAGGGCGCCTGCTCGGCCTGCGCGTACGCCTGCAAGCTCCCGACGCGGGACGAGGAGACCGGACTCGAAACGGAGGGTCCGGAGTTCGAAACCGTCTACTCGTTCGGCTCGCTGCAGGGCGTCGGGGACGTCGTGGACGTGATGAAGGGCAACGAGCTCTGTGACACCCTCGGGATGGACACGATCTCGGCCGGCGTGACCGTCGCGGCCTACCTCGCGAGCGAGGACGAGTTCGGGAACGCCGAGCTGGCCCACGAGATCACCGAAAAGATCGCTCGCCGCGAGGGGATCGGCGACGACCTCGCGGAAGGGGTCGCCCGCGTCCACGACCGGCTCGGCGTGGAGGATTACACGGTCAAAGGGATGGAGTTCGCCGCCCACGACGGCCGCGTCCTCCACGGCCAGGGCCTCTCCTACGCGGTCGCCAACCGGGGCGCAGACCACATGTACGCCGGGATGCTCAGCCTCGAGTACAGCGGCGAGCTCGACCCCGAGGGGACCCTCGGCAAGGCCGAGACGCTCGTCGAAGAGGAGAACTACGCGGCCTTCCGGGACTCGGGCGTCGTCTGCGCGTTCGGCGGCGACTACGTCACCGACGAGCGCCTCGAAACGCTGTTCGACGCCGACTACGAGGAGCTGATGGCCGTCGGCGCGCGGACCGTCGAGCTGGAACGCCACTTCAACAACCGGCGCGGCCTCGACGCGACGGACGACGAGCTCCCTTATGAGCTGCCGGACATCGATGCCGCGATCGCCGAGTACTACGAGGCCCGCGGCTGGAACGACGACGGCACGGTCCCCGACGGCGCCGCCGAGTCTGCGGCGCCGAGCGCCGATTGACCGGCCCCGCGAGTTCGTCTCGCATCCGAAAATCGACCGGCCCCGCGAGTTCGTCTCGCATCCGAAAATCGACCGGCCCCGCGAGTTCGTCTCGCACCCGGAAATCGACCGGTTCCGACAGCTCGTCGATCCCCCGACAGATCGGCCGATACGTCGGATAGCCGGCTTCTCGCGGTGAGCCGAACGCCGCGATCGCTGGCCGGATTCCGTCCCGATTCTATCCTTTCATCGCTCGGGCACGTATCGGACGAACCGCACGACGTCGAGGTTATCGATTCCCAACGGTGAGTAACAGGATATTGGTGATCCGGGGGCCGGCCCCGCCCCCGCCCGGCCCACGCAAGCCGCGGAATAAAACATCGTTACCCCAATTTCAGAAAATAATACATATTTCAAAAGTACATTGCAGTATCCAAACTCTCTCCACGTCTTATGGTGGATTGAATCGTGTCTGAGGTCGTCATGCACAGGAGAGGATACCTGAAGCGTGGTGGGATCGTCGCCACCGGCGCGGTGGCGGGACTGAGCGGTATCGGGACGGTATCGGCGCGGAACTTCCCGGACGAATCGCTGACCTGGATGATTCCGTGGTCGGAGGGCGGCGGGACGGATCAGTACGCGCGCCAGCTCGCGCCGCAGATGGAAGAGCCCCTGGGCGAGTCCATCGAGATCGACAACCGTGAAGGCGCCGGTAGCCTGCTCGGAACGGAGTGGCTCTTCGACCAGGACAACGACGGGCACACGTTCGGGACGGTCAACCCGCCCGGGTGGGTCTTCACCTGGCGCGTCGAGGAGGTCGAGGCGTGGCACGTCGAGGAATTCGAGCCGATCAGCTACGCCGGCATCTTCGGCTACACGATCATCGTCAACGACACCCACGACATCGACAGCTACGACGAGCTGCAGGACGCTTACCAGGACGGCGAGCTCTCGAACTTCGCCTACCAGGGCGTCGGGACTGACAGCCACCTCGCGTCGCTGTTGCTCAGAGACGAGTACGGGCTCGAGTGGGATACCGCCGTCCCGTACGACGGGGGCGGTCCGGTCAACGAGGCGGTGATCAGCGACGAAGTGCCCGCCGGCATCGCCACGAACACCTCGGCGATCGCCGCCGAGGAGTCGGGCGAGGTCAGCGCCGTGGTGAACCTCATGGACATCGACCTCACCGACACGTTCGAGGACATCGACGAGATCACGGACTACGGCGACAGCCTGGCCTGGCTCACGGAGTTCACCCAGGTGCAGATCGCACCGCCGGACACTCCCGAAGACGTCAGGGAGGTGCTCTCGGAGGCGGTCCGGGAGGCCACGGAGGCCGAGGACACCCAGGAGTGGGAAGAGGACACCGGCAACATCATCGAGTACGGGGACATGGACGAGGCCGCGGACCGTTACGTCGGCCAGGTCGAGGTGATGGAAGAAGAGATCCAGGAGGTGCTCGACGGCGGGTTCGACGAGTTCCAGGAGTTGATCGAAGAAGAGGGCTGAGTCGCCGGCAACCGGCCAGCGGGACTGACCCCGAAAAGGGACGCGGTCGGTCCAATCGACGGTCAGCGTCCGATCGCATCCGCGGAGGGTGATCGAACCCTCGCGCACGACCGCCTGCCCGACCCTCCGGCCGAACGTCCGGAATCGAGCCTCTCAGCGGGTCGGCTGACCGACCGGCGGACCAGAACGACCGACGAACACCGAGCACGATGGAACGCGTGATCGAGCCGATACGAACGGCCGGAGACAGCCTCTACGGCGTTATCGCGGCCATCCTCCGAGAGCGGCCGACGATGGAGCACGTGCTGCTGGTGCTGTTCATCGTCACCGGCGTCTACATGTACCGCGGCGCCGAGGAGTTCTCGCCGGAAGCGGCCACGTTTCCGCAGCTGACCGCCGGCGCGACCGCGATTCTCGCCGCGCTGTTGCTCGTCCGCAACTACCTGCACTACGTGACCGTTCCCGCCCTCGTCGCGCTGGGAGCGTACGTCCTCTACACGGGCGGGACGGCAATGCTCGACGACGTTGCGGGCGTGGCTCGACTGCTCGTGGGGATCGCGCTGATCGTCGTGGCGGTAACCCAACGCGCGGAAGTCACGGAGTTCGTCGAATCCTTCGTCGCCGAACCGATGCAAGTGCTCGGCGACAAGGACGTGGCGGACGCGACGGTCGAAGCGGAAGCAGAAGGCGACGAAGATCCAGGGATGGTCGGTGACGAAGAGCCCGGCCCGGACGGCGCCGAAGAACCCGAACTGGACGACGCTGAAGATCCCGGAGCGGACGGCGACGAACAAGCGGGGACCGACTCGGGTGCCATGTACGTGTACGAGATCGACGATCCGCGCGGACCGGCGGTCACCGGCGCGCTGTGCGTGCTGTACATGGTCCTGACGTTCACGATCGGCATGCTGATCGCGACGCCGGTCTTCGTGCTGGGATACGCGCTCTGGGCGCGCATGTGGTGGCCCCGGGCGATCTCGATCACCGTGGTCAGCTTCCTCGTCGCCTACCTGTTCTACTGGCTGATCACCGACGACATCGCCATCGGCTGGTACACCGACCTCGAGCCCTGGGCGCCGCCCGCCCCGACCGAGCTCCTCGAGATTTCGATCCGGCTGGTCGCCCTGGTCACCGATGCGGGGGTCCCGATCGGATGAGCTTCGAGACGTTCGTCGGAGCGATCGGGGAGTTACTCACCCTGAATACGCTCTGGTGGGTGTTCGCCGGCGTCCTGATCGGCATCATCGTCGGCGCCCTTCCGGGACTCGGCCCGCCCCTCGGGATGGCGATCATTCTGCCGCTCACCCTGCCGCTGGCGCCGGCCGACGCGATCATCCTGTTGATCGGCGTCTACAGCGGTTCGATGTACGGCGGCTCGATCGCCGCGATCCTCATCAACACGCCGGGGGTCTCGTCGTCGGCGGCGACCATGTTCGACGGCTACCCGATGTCGAGACAGGGGCGGGCGGCGACGGCGCTCTCTATCTCGGCGACCGCCTCCGCGATTGCGGGCGTGTTCACGATCGGCTTCCTGATCCTGTTCTCGCCGGTGCTCATCGAGATCGTCCTCGCCGTCGGCACCCCCGAACGGTTCCTCGTCGCGATCCTCGGGCTGGCGATGATCACCGTGGTGGCTCGCGGCTCCTTCG